>JAUNGJ010000094.1 GCA_030524585.1 Eubacteriales bacterium
TCCTGGGAGTTTGCCACTCAATGGCTCACAAGCTGGGTGCATATCACCACCTGCCGCACGGTATTGCTAACGCACTTCTGATCGAGCTTGTAATGAGATACAATGCAGATCCGGCACCGGTTAAGATGGGAACCTTCTCTCAGTATCCATACCCGAAGGCAAAAGAGAGATACTGCGAATTTGCAAGATTCTGCGGCATTACAGGTAAGGATGATGACGAAACATTCGAGAACTTCATCAAAGCAATCGCAGAGCTGAAGGCTAAGGTTGGAATTAAGAGAACCATCAAGGAGTATGGCGTAGATGAAAAGTACTTCCTTGAGACATTGGATGAGATGGTTGAGAACGCATTTAACGACCAGTGTACAAGTGCAAACCCAAGATATCCTCTGTTCAAAGAGATTAAGGAAATCTATCTGAAGGCTTACTACGAAGGATAAGTTTCTCCAAATATGTTATATTTTTAAAGCATGAGAAAAGGGCGTGGCTGCTTTTGCGGTCACGCCCTTTTCGTTAAGTAAGATATTTATTTTGTTCCAAAGATCCGGTCTCCGGCGTCTCCGAGTCCAGGACAGATGTAAGCATCCTTGTTCAGTTCCCGGTCAATATGTCCCACATAGAGCTGCACGTCCGGGTGAGCCTCATGAAGACGCTTCACACCTTCCGGAGCGGCAATGATGGACATGAATTTGATATTTTTACCGCCGTGCTGCTTGATGAAATCTACTGCTGCCACAGCAGACCCGCCGGTAGCCAACATGGGATCGGTAACTACGATCAGACGCTCCTCGATAGGACTTGGAAGCTTGCAATAGTATTCGTGGGGTTCGTGAGTCTCTTCGTCGCGATAGAGTCCGATGTGTCCGACCTTTGCAGAAGGAACCAGCGCAAGAATGCCATTTACCATGCCAAGGCCTGCACGTAAGATCGGAACAACGGCAAGGGTCTTGCCTTCGATGACCGGAGTCTGACAGGTTTCAATCGGTGTTTCGACTTCTACATTATGAAGCGGCAGGTCACTTAGCGCTTCGAAGCCCATGAGCATCGCAATCTCTTCTACCAGCTTGCGGAATTCATTTGTTCCGGTATGTCTGTTTCTGAGGAGAGAGATCTTGTGCTGAATGAGTGGGTGCTTTAATTCAATTACATTTTCCATGAATTTTCCTCCTAAATAAAATATCAAATCTGCATGATTTGAGTATATTTGCGAAACAAACGCAAACGTTTTAATATATTATATTCGGAAAGAAAGGACAGGTCAACGGTTTCCGGAAGAGATGCCAATGAAAAAAACGTAAAAAATAATATTTGAATGTAAAAAAGTTGTTGATAAATCTTACCATTAATGGTAAAATTACACCATTGTTTCCGTGAGGGAGTAGTCGGCATATTTGCAGAATATGTAGTACTATCGACATAATGGTGGCAACACCCGGTATTACTTTGAATGATGAGACTCAGGGGATGGCCTGTTTGGGCTGTCCCTGAGTCTTTTTTCGTCATAAAAATTTATTTGAAATTTGAGCAAATATGCAGACATTTTTGGAGATAAAGGTTAAAATACGTGAAGGAGAATGTATAATGGGATTAGCAGAATTGTTTTTATTGGCGGTGGGATTATCCATGGATGCATTTGCAGTATCTGTCTGTAAGGGGCTGTCTTTGGGGAAGATCAAAGCGAAGCATATGTGTATTGCGGGGATATGGTTTGGAGGATTTCAGGCGCTTATGCCGCTTGCCGGATATTTTCTGGGCAGTTTTTTTGCGGACATGATTACCAGATATGCACATTGGATTGCATTTTTACTGCTTTTATACATTGGAGGAAGTATGGTGAAGGAATCCCGGGAAAGGGAAGCCTGCGGAGTGAATGCCAAGATGGATGTAAAAACCATGTTTTTGCTTGCTGTAGCAACCAGTATCGATGCTTTGGCGGTGGGAGTGACTTTTGCATTTCTTAGAGTTGCGATTGTGCCTGCGGTATCCTTTATCGGCTGTGTGACGTTTGTCTGTTCTGCGGCAGGGGTAAAGATCGGAAGCCTCTTTGGAATGAAATATAAGGCGAAAGCGGAGCTGTGCGGAGGCATTATACTGATCATGATCGGACTAAAGATTGTGTTGGGAGGACTTGGCATCCTATAAAAACAGAAAGGGTAATACGGTATGAAAGAATTGATCTATGCGGTCGTGGTACTGGTAGTGGGATTTGTACTATTGATTAAAGGGGCGGATTTTTTTGTGGAAGGGAGTTCGTCTGTAGCAAAAAGACTAAAGGTTCCATCAATGATCATTGGATTGACGATTGTAGCGATGGGAACCAGTTTTCCGGAGCTTGCAGTCAGCGTAACGGCTTCTGTCAGCAACAATAATGCACTTGCGGTCAGCAACGTGGTGGGATCTAATATTTTTAATCTGATGGTTGTATGCGGAGCCTGTTCGCTGTTTGTACCACTGAAGGTGCAGGTGGATACGCTGAAAAAGGAATTTCCGTTTTCGGTTGTCTGCGCGGTGCTTCTTCTGGCGTTGGGATATGGCGGTATGATACTGGGGCATGTAGATGGCGCGCTGATGCTTGTGATTTTCGCGGTGTATCTGATCTGGATGGTTAGATCGGCGATGCGTGCAAGAGCCGGGGCAGTGGATGTGGAAGATGCCGCCCGGATTCTGCCGGCCGGTAAATGTATTCTGTATATTGCAGGAGGATTGATTGCGATCAAGGTCGGCGGTGATTTTGTTGTAAATGGAGCAACTGTTGTGGCGTCAGGGCTCGGCCTTAGTCAGAATCTGATCGGTCTTACGGTGGTTGCTCTGGGGACCAGCCTGCCGGAGCTTGTGACTTCCATTGTGGCGGCAAAGAAGGATGAAGTGGACATGGCGGTTGGCAATGTAATTGGCTCCAATATTTTTAATATTTTGCTGATACTTGGCGTGGCGTCTGCTATTAGTCCGATTGTATTCATTCTGGAAAATATTATTGATATTATTATTCTGATTGTGATGAGCAGTCTGGTCTGGGTTCTGACCTGGTCCGGAAAGAAAATTGACAGAAAAGAAGGGGTTCTTATGCTGGCTGCATATACGGCATATCTTATTTATATCTGTATACGGTAGCGGCAAAAGCTTTGGCGGCTGGAAAGTTTCTTTTCGGTTTATTGAACTTTTAATGAAAAAATGCTATGATTGTAAAAATTGCAGTAAACATGACTACGGAGGAGATTGCTGTGCCTGAAGATACAATTCTTAAAGAAGAGATCGCGGAG
>JAUNGJ010000004.1 GCA_030524585.1 Eubacteriales bacterium
CTCTATGGTTCCCTCTTTTTCTGCAAGCACCTCTCTTTGCTGTTCTATAGCTTCCATCTTTGTCATAAGCTCTTCTTTCTGCGAATCCAGTGCCTCCTGCATATCATCAATCATCAACTGTACTGTATTTCTGTCTAATATCCTTAACTCCTCTGAAAAGATTCCCATAATCCACTCCATATTCCTGCACAACTTATAGATATCGTTGTACATTTCTTTAAACTCCGGATAACTTTCAATCAGCCGAACAATCGCTTTCGGTGAATCTTCGCTCAGGAAAGTCAGCCAGGCCGCCTCTTTGTTATCAATTTTCATACCATTATTATGTATGATAGAATGAAATACGTCAAGAGGAATAAATATAAATTCCTGCAGCAAATCCATTTGAAGTCCGGTATCTGACTGCTGTCGGAATCTATGAATATATGTGCCCGGATATGCTTTGAAATCGGCAGTGCTTTTTTCAAAAAACACAATTGTATATACCTGCTTAATGTCCGCATAGCTGAATTTCTCATTCCGTCTGCTTTTCTCCCTTCGTACCCGCTTATACTGTCTCAACAGCAGATCTGCCGAATAACAGGCGCTCCTTTCCCCGGGGAAGCGGTATCCCAGCTTCTGTGTCTCCACATTTGCAATACTGCCATCCTCCAGTTCCACAAGAATATCCATAATCAGAAGGGAGCTTTCATCCGCAATCCGCGAATTATCATTCGGAAGAACCTTTAAAAGACGCACCCTGCGGCCTAAAATCGTGGAAAGCAGAGACTCGATACGTTCCGGTCTGGTCTCCGGATTCAGAATCTCTTTAAAAAAAGCGTCATAAAGAATTTTCACTCCTTTTGCACCGGTACAAAAATCGACAAATTCCTTTCTTCTCTTCTCACTCCAGCTGTTATAAAGAATCTGCAGCTCTCTGCTTGCCTGAATCTCTTCCATGACCTCTGTTCCAGTACGGATCATCGGAAAATATTGCTGCAATATACCCGTCATAAGCATGACCTCCTTTGTGTAATCGAATGGTTTCTCTTCATAATCGGAATCATGCTTCGACAGAACGCCCCGAAAATGAGATGCCTTACGGCCAGATACTGCTTCCTCCGAAGATCTCGGATGAAGGATGCTTATATATTAACATAACTATTCATTTTATGTCAATATATTATTCAGGGCTTTCTATTTTTTATTTCTTCTTTACTGATCTTGTTATGAGACTTCCAAAAGGTATCTGATTTGCTCAATGAATTTTTCCGCCGCCCTGCAGAAAGGCTGCTGCCGTTTCCATGCAATCACGCTGGTTGCCGAAAGCTCCGGCGACAACGGGCGGTATGTAATCTTTTTTTGATCCAGAAAGGGCACTCCTCCTTCGATCACCAGCGAATATCCCAATCCCTTTTCCACCATAACTGCGCTGTTGGTACTGAGATTACTGGTAAACACGACATTCAGGTTCTCATATTTATCACCGAACCAGCTTGCCACCTCACTCTGCACGCCTAATCTCCGCGGCAGCATTAACGGAAGCTTCTCAAGATCGGAAGCAGTCACAGCTTCCAACGCGGCCAGTGCATCGTCCGGTTTCATCAGTACGATCCACCGCTCTTTTATACCCAGACGAATAAACTCATACTTCTCCATATCAACCGGCTCCAGCAGCAGGCCGATATCCACCAGTCCTTTATCCATCTGTTCTATCACATAGTCGGCTGTTGCCGTATAGAGATCAAAGCGTACGCGTGGGTATTTTGCATGAAATGCATCGCAAAGCCCGGCCAGCGTCTGCACGGCGGCAAGCTCTCCGCAGCCGATGGTTATGGTTCCTTCTATCTGTTCTTCAGACAGCGCCAGCTCCTGCTCTGTCTTATTCACCAATTCCAGAATCTCTTCCGCACGTCGGCGGAGTAAAATTCCCTCATTGGTTAATGTAATTTTTCTGGCGCCGCGATGAAACAGTCTGACGCCTGCCTCCTCCTCCAACTGTGTCAACTGGCGGCTGAGCGTTGGCTGTGTAATGTGCAGCACTTCCGCTGCTTTTGTAATATTTTCTTCACGGGCCACCGCAAGAAAATAGCGAAGAACTCTAATTTCCATCATAATACCTCCTGCTGATATCACTTATTATAAAGGATTCAGCAGGAGAACACAATTTTTATAATGGAAGATCCTTCTTTGTAAAGATCAGGCATCCGGCTGTATAAAGCACAACTGCAATTCCAGCCAACACTCCCAGACCAACGCCAAAATCTCCTAATGCAAGAATCTCCTGAGTATCAAACAGCGTTGTCAGCGTAATATATTTCAGATTCTCCAGATTTTCGCTCATTTCCACAATGATACTGATAATGAAGAATGCGAAAGGAAGGCCGCCGCCAATTGTCATGGCATTTTTATTACGGTTAAACAGACAGCTTGCAAAAAATCCAATGGCGCTGAATGCGAGGATCAGGAGACAGCAGCCAACATTAAGCCACAGATATACCTCCATATCAAAGTCTACACTGTAATCTTCATTTAAAGCAGACATTGCCATAGATTCATTTACCATTGCTGTAAGTGTTTCTTCGCTCAGACCCGTAGAACGAACGGCTGCTGCCATAGCGTCCTTATCTTTCATCCACAGCATATTATCTGCCAGAGTAACGGTATCTGTATGTAATTCCTTTGCTGCCGCCTCCATGGCATTTTTGAACATTAACTCCATGTCAGCTTCTTCTCCTGGCGCCTGCTGCGTCTCAGAATCCTCTGTCTCCTGAACCACAGCCTCTCCTTCCATCTCCGTACCAGCCGGTTCCTGAGCCGCCGGTTCTGCCTCTTTATCCAGATTCTCCATAATAAACGCTTTATATTCTGTAGCAGTCATGTCCATATATGCTGCTCCCTTTTTCAAAGCATCGTCACAATCCAGCATCAGCGACGGATCTGCTTCCAGCTCCTGCCAGGTAATTTCGATGTCATCTTTATCCATATCATCATCGTCTTCATAAAGATCTTCTCTCATATCTGTCAGTTCTTCTGCTGCCGCCTTATAGCTTTTTCTCAGCATCGCCTTATCCAAATAAAGGGAATAGCTGTCCACATCCATTTCCCTTGCGTCAGCGCCCGCCTTCAAAGCATTCTCATCTTCTTTAATTACATACAGATGATCCCTTACATAACTCTCCTTACGATTCAGAGCATCCGCCGCATCTTTCACATCATCTGTGATAACGGTATCACTGACACAGTGCTGGAACAACTCTGCCGCGCCGATTCCCACTCCGGCCTGAATAACAAACATAAGTATTACTGAACCGATCATAAAGATCATTTTTGTGATAACCACACTGCTTCTTCTCACCGGAGTCGACAGTGTATAGGCCATTGAGCCACTGTCCACCTCATCTACCACCAGATTTGTGGATGTAATAATGACATACACCATCCCCAACAGTACTGCAATCATTTTATAGTAACTCTCCAGGCTCCCCAAAAAGCTGGTAAAATTCTTTGCCGCATCCGCAAAAGCAGTGCCTTCTACTGCATTTGCCACTGCCCCGAACGCTCCTGCATCAAAGCTCCAGGTACAGATAGACAGAATCAGACACATGACAAAGGTGAATATGGCCCATATCTTTCCATGACTTCTAATACACTGTTTAAATATAGGTTTACTGAACATTATTCTTTGCCTCCTTAAATATATTGTGAAAATATTCCTCCAGTGAATGCTTTACCTCTTTAAAAAACAGAACGTTGCAGCCCTTCAGATCCTGCATTAGCTTCCCGATCTGCGCATCATTTACATCAATAGTAACCTGCAATTGTTCTGGCTTATTACAGGCAGCCTGATAATGAAATTCCATAAATTTCCGGTAGCTTTCCCCATCCTTAAACTCGATTTTATAGGTTTTATTCTCATTGTGCCGGATGTCATTCATGGAAGTGACTGCAACCAGCCTGCCATCCTTAATCATCGCCACTCTGTCGCAGGTCACTTCGATTTCCTCAAAAATATGGCTGGACATAAAAATCGTATGGCCCTGTGCCTTCTGTTCTTTAATCAGGTCAATAAAATGGTCTCTCATTAAAGGGTCTAAGCCCGTAGTCGGTTCATCCAGTATTAAAATATCAGGACTTTTCATAAATGCAGCCGCAATTGCCGTTTTTTGCTTCATCCCTTTACTCATCCGTTTTAGAGGTGCAGTCGCGTCAAGCTGCAGCTTATCACATATGTATTTACAGTATTCCATGTCCCTGCTGCCCTGCATTTCCAATTGTCTTTTTAGAAAAACTGCTCCGGTTTCCGCGTCCGGAAAAGCAATTTCCCCGGGAATATATCCTACCAGCCGCTTAATTTTTGCCGCCTCGCTCCAGCAATCCATTCCACGGATCCTCGCCCGTCCGGATTCCGGATTGAGAAAGCCCATTAAATGGCGGATGGTTGTTGTTTTCCCTGCCCCGTTTATTCCCACAAAGCCAAAGGTCTCTCCCTCTTCTACAGACAGTGTCAGATCAAAGATACCATGTCCCTGCCCGTAATCCTTTGTAAGTCCATTGATATCAATACAAGCCATACAGCATCCCTTCCTTTCCTTCCTCTACGGATTTTTTCCGGTCATAGAAATTCATGAAATAATCCTCCAGAGTAAACTTGATCTCAGAAATGAATTTCAAACGATAGCAGCTCATTTCATCAAAAAACTGATGAATATTCTCATCCTTTATCATCACCTTTACCTGATTCTGACCCGGCCTTTTTGCGTTCAGCTTCAAACTGGTACTGCAAACAAATTTCTGATATTCCATTTCATTGTCAAATTCTACTTTAAACACCTTATCTTCATTGTGACGCAAAGTATCTGCTACAATCGTTGATACCAGAATTCCATCCTTAATAATCGCAATCCTGTCACAGGTTGCGTCCACCTCGCTGAAAATATGGCTGGACAAAAGAATCGTACGGCCTCTTTCTTTTTCCTCCAGAATAAATTCGATGAACCGCTCCTGCATGATAGGATCTAATCCGCTGGTCGGTTCATCCAGAACCAGTATCTCCGGATCATGCATAAATGCCGTTACGATTGCCAGCTTACGCTTCATGCCCAGGCTCATTCTTTTCAAATCGCCGTCTGGCTCCAACTCAAATTTTTTTAGCAGATAATTAGTCATACGGCGGTCTGACAATCCTCTCAGATTTGCCATATGATCAATAAACTGACTTCCCGTCATGTTCACCGGAAAAGCAATTTCTCCCGGCAGATAACCAAGCTGCCTCTGTATGGGAGCCGAATACTTCCAGCTCTCCTTTCCCTGCACGGTGATCATTCCTTCCTGTGGTTTTGAAAATCCCATAATATGTCGGATCGTAGTTGTCTTCCCGGCTCCATTTGGCCCTAAGAAACCAAAAACTTCTCCCTGCTCTACCCCAAAAGATACGTCAAAAACGCCACGGCCAAATCCGTAATCCTTTGTCAGATGATCTACTTGAATCATTTGCATGAGTCATCCTCTCCTTTAATTTATTTCCGACATCAGCACTGATAACTGCCTTCTTCCTTATCGGATGTGCCTCATTATAAGTGTGCAAATTTTGCGATTCAACCATCATTTTAAACATAGTGTTGGATTTTTGTTTTATTTATAAATGGTTTACAAAGATAATTTTTATTTTATATATTTTAATTTGAATCCGACACCATGTTGTGTTATTATTCTTTTAGTTATAGCGAAAGCCTGCAAAAAGGAGGTATCAATGGCAAGATATACAAATGCATCACAAAAGACAAAAACCAGACTCCGGGAAACCTTCTGGCTGCTTTACCAGGAAAAGCCGCTTGAAAAAATAACTGTCCGGGAAATTATAGAAAAAGCACAGTATAACCGCAGTACCTTTTACGAATATTATCCGGATATTAACGCCGTACTGGAAGAAATTGAGGAAGAATTATTTGACAGTCTGTTTGGAAATAAAAATCAACTGATTTTAGATTACACACTCTCTTTGGATGAATTAATCTATGAGATTGCTCAGAATTACAGGAAACATCAGAAATATCTTAAAGTCCTTCTTGGGAAAAATGGAGATCCTCTGTTCTTTGACAAGATCAAAGAACATCTGAAATCATTAATGCGCCCGTTAGTCAGCTCCGGTGATACTATTTCGGGCAAAAATCTGGAGTATTTTTTAGAATACCTGACGAATGGCCTGATCGGTATGCTCATGTACTGGCAGCAAAAGAATCGAGGTCAATCCATCGAAGATTTTCTGCAGACCTGCCGGGAAGTTATTATGCCGGAGCGCTATTTTCCCATACGCGTCACATAATCCTGTGCCACATGAGGGAATCCCGGAACGCAGTAGTCAAAAAACATAAAAAGGAGAATTTTTATTATGAGAGGAAATATCTTTCACACCATATACCGTAACCATAAACGAAACACGAAAGAAGAAACTTTTACATTTCATACCGATTATGAAGTGGAGCGTCCGCTGATCAACGTTTACCCCCAGGTAACCTACCAGACCCTGCGGGGTTTTGGCGGAATGTTCACAGAAGCCGCTGCCTATTGTATTCAAAATGCAGGAGGTCATAATGGAGAGCGGATTCTTCAGGATCTATTCGGCGATGACGGTCTTCGCTACAATTGCGGGCGTGTTCATCTGGATAGCTGCGATGCATCACTTTCCAATTATTCTGCCATGGATGACCCTGACGATACAAATCTTGATACATTTTCCCTGAAAAGAGATGAAAAATATCTGATTCCCATGATAAAGAAAGCTCAGGAATTTTCCGGACAGCCCTTAACCCTTATGATATCTCCCTGGTCTCCGCCGGCATTTATGAAAACAAATGGCGAAAAGAACCATGGCGGACAGTTGAAACCGGAATATTACGGATTATGGGCTAAATATATCTGCCGGTTCATCAAAGAATATGAAAAACATGGGATACGTTTCTCTATGATCAGCCTTCAGAATGAACCAAATGCTGCCCAGGAATGGGATTCCTGTCAGTTCTCTGCCGCCGAAGAACGAGAGTATCTCCGCAAATACCTCATTCCGGAGCTTAAGGCCCAGGAATTGGACTATCTGGATGTCTTAATCTGGGATCACAATAAAGAACGGGCGCTTGAACATGCCCTGGAGACTCTCATCGATTCGGAAATGAAGGAAAATATCGCAGGTGTTGCCTTTCACTGGTACAGCGGCGATCATTTTGAACAATTGTCAATGATAGGGAAGCTCTTCCCTGATAAACGTCTGGTCTTCTCAGAGGGCTGCGTGGAATACAGCCGGTTCGGCAAGGATGACCATCTTGCCCATGCCCGTATGTACGCTCATGATATGATCGGCAATCTTAATCACGGAGCCGACTGCCTCATACATTGGAGTATGATCTTTGACCAGAACGGAGGCCCAAACCATGTGAATAATCTCTGTGAAGCAATCATTATGTGTGATACTGAAAAGAAAACCTACACCAAAACACTGCCCTACTATTATATCTCCCATTTCAGCCGCTATATTAAGCCGGGAGCTGTGCGGATCGGCTATTCCAAGTTCGATGAAAGTCTGGATGTAACAGCATTCCTAAATCCGGACGGCGAACGGGTTCTTGTCATCCTCAATAAGACAGATCGGGAAATTCCCTTTATTCTCCGTGAGGGAAATGAAATAGCCAAGCTGCAAATGTATCCGGACAGCATTGCCACTCTATGCTATAAAAACAATTCATAAGCTATTATATTATTTCTTTTGAATATTCCATGATCATGCGCTCCAGCTCTTTAGCCGCCACGCTTAAGGGCTGGTCGGCGCGTTTGATATAGCAGATGGAACGTACCGGAAATTCTTCTATCATATCCAGCCGGAATACATTGCGGCAGTCTTCATCCCTCAGGAAATCCTCCGGTACAAATCCGATTCCCAGATTATTTTTTACCATCGGCAGAATCTGATCTGCCGTTGCCACCTCAATGTCAGGAGCAAAGCTCAGACCATATTTTGCAAACCATTTACGGTAGAAATCATAAGTCGTTGTATGCACATCCAGAGAGATAATAGAATGCTCTGATAATTCCTGCAGGGAAACCGGTTTTTCTTTCAGCCGGGAAAATACGGCTCCGCAAACTGCAACTTCCCGGTATTCCCTGACATTTTGCACTTTCAGGGATTTTACGTCTCCGGTAGGCGTTGTGACCACAGCCAGATCTGCCAGACCATTTCTCAAAGCAGAAACCGGCTGTGGAGTAGGCTGATTGGTTATATGCAGACGCACCCCCGGATATAATCTGTGAAACTCATTCAATACAGGTAAAAGAAAGCATCTGAGCGCAACTTCACTCGCGCCAATGGATATGACTCCGCTTCGCAGTCCCCGGTCCATAGAAAGCAGTTCCTCTCCCATCTCAATCTGTTCCACCGCAATTCGAATATGAGCGTATAATTTTTCCCCTTCGGGGGTCAGCTTCACTCCCCGATTGGAACGGATAAACAGCGTACAGCCCAGGTCACTTTCTAAATTCTTAATCGTGCGGGTTACATTCGGCTGATTATTCATCAGCGCAGCAGCGGCCTGCGTAAAATTCCGGTATTTTGCAACATAATAGAAAAAACGATAGTATTCATAATTTATTTTCATAGTCTGTGCCTCGCTTATCATATCATATAGATATTATAACAATATCAAACATACATTTCACATATTGCCAATAAAGCTATTATAATATAATTATTGCCGTGTGACAATGACCATCAACGGCCAAACACAGACGATAATTCAAGAGATTCAGGAGAAAAGAGACAATGAATAAAGATTTGACCGTAGGAAATCCTTCTTCCGTTTTATGGAAATTCTGTCTGCCGCTTTTTGGCAGCATCATATTTCAGCAGTTATATAATCTGGCAGACAGCTTTGTTGTAGGAAAATTCGTCGGGGAAGACGCCCTGGCTGCCGTCGGCAACAGTTATGAGGTTACTTTGATTTTTATTGCTTTTGCTTTCGGTTGTAATATGGGCTGCTCTGTCATCGTGTCGCAGCTATTCGGAGCAAAAAAATATACCGATATGAAAACCGCAGTTTACACTACACTGATTGCAAGCGGCATCCTGTGCGCTATTCTAATGGCTGTAGGACTTGTGTTTTGTACGGATCTTTTATATTTAATTAACACACCGGATAATATTATCGCCGACTCCAGGCTGTATCTGAATATTTATATATGGGGACTGCCCTTTGTTTTCTACTATAATGTGGCAACTGGTATTTTCTCTGCTCTGGGAGATTCCAAAACCCCTTTCATCTTTCTGATGATATCCTCACTCTCCAATATTGGAATGGATATTTTATTTGTAACTGCCCTTTCCTCTATTTTTACGAGAGGTGTAGACGGCGTTGCATGGGCAACCTTCCTGTGCCAGGGAGTCAGCTGTATACTTGCAGTCATTTTTGTTTTTAAACGCTTAAAGACGATCCGGCTTCAGGAAAAGGCTCCTATATTTTCCCGATATATACTCAAAAAGATTGCCGTCATAGCCATTCCCAGCATCTTACAGCAAAGCTTTATTTCTGTAGGCAACATTGTAATTCAGGGCGTAATCAATACCTTTGGTTCCAGTGTCATTGCCGGATACTCTGCTTCTGTAAAGCTTAACAATCTGGTAATTACTTCCCTGACCACCCTGGGCAATGGTGTATCAAACTTTACAGCACAGAATATCGGGGCCGGAAAGCTTTCAAGAGTACGGGACGGTCTACGGGCAGGGCATAAAATGGTATGGCTCCTCTGCGTACCACTTTTCCTCCTTTACTTCTTTGGCGGAAAATATCTGATCTACATCTTCCTGGACAGCCCAACGGGAACGGCAATGGATACCGGAGTCACTTTTCTGCGGATCATAGCTCCATTTTATTTTGTCGTTTCGCTAAAACTGGTAGTCGACGGTATTCTGCGCGGTGCCGGATTGATGAAGCAATTTATGATCGGAACCTTTACCGACCTAATCCTTCGTGTCATTTTTGCGAAAGCTCTCTCCATCATTTTCGGTGCAACTGGAATTTGGTGTGCATGGCCGGTAGGATGGACAACCGCATTGATTCTGTCTCTGCTGTTTTATCGCACCGGACCATGGAAAAACTCTAAAGCAGATTAAACTGGCTTGCTCAACTTAACAAGAATTGGCCCTTTATTCCATTCCACTTTAGTAGTACAGTATGGTCATTCAATAATATATTACTTAATAAAAGGAAAGAGGGTTATACTATGAATACGAATTTGAAGAAACTAATCATGGCAGCTTTATTTGCAGCACTTGCATGCGTTGCCACCATGTCGATAAGAATTCCAACTCCGGGAACAGGTGGTTACATCCATCCAGGCGATGCAATCGTCATTCTGTCCGGCGTCGTTCTCGGTCCTGTCTGGGGACTGCTCGCTGCCGGTATCGGCTCTGCACTGGCAGACCTTCTGGGCGGATATTTTATCTATGTACCGATTACATTTGTGATCAAAGGACTAGTTGCGCTCGTTGCCGGACTAATTTACCAGAACATTGGCAAGACGAAAAAAAGCCGCTATACTGCCGTACTTCTTGGTGGCGTCGCTGATATTGTGCTGGTTGCCGGCGGATATTTTCTGTGCGAATTTTTCATGTATGGCGCCGGAGCTGCGGCCAGCGTTCCGGCCAACATTATTCAAGGTGTCAGCGGGCTTATCATTGCTATCGTTCTGTATCCGGTTTTAATCGCTATTCCGGACATTAATCAGATGGCTCTGCGAACAAAAACAAGCTAACAGCATAATGTTTTATGTGTAAATAAATCCCCGGGCAGAGCCCTCGCTCTACCTGGGGATTGTGGTTTGCTCTGTTCTACCGGATATATTTCATGATCTTAACATCCCTGGAATTAATTTCCAGTTCAGCACCGCTTTTATACCGCTCATTAGTCAGAATATCCATCATATCATCTTTAAGTATGGTCCGCACCGCGTTCTCATTATGGTTCAGGAAGAACAGATACCTTCCCAGCTCGTTCTCCCTCACGGTAATCTCCAAACCTTCCACACTGTCATGAAGCGGTTCCACGCCGCATTCTTTACAAATGTCCCCCAGAAATGCTCTGTAAAACGCCTCATTGGAGCGGGTTGCCACATAATAAGCTCTGCCTTTTCCAAATGTATTTACCGTTACCGCCGGCATCTGCGCATAGAAATCTTTATGGTATCCTCCCAGGCTCTCTGCTCCCTCCGGATGAATCAAATCGCAGAGAAGCCTTGCCGGATATACCTGCCCTCTATAGGTGAATGCATTTTCCCTATCCGGCGGCAGTGCATCGATCTCCTCTGCCCAGATTCCAAGAATATCACGTAGCCTTCCCGGATAACCGCCGGTAATCACCAGGTCATGCTCGTCTACAATACCACTGAAATAGGTTGTAACAAAGGTTCCTCCGGAAGCTACAAACCGCCGGATCTTCTCATCGTATCCTGGCTTTGTCATATAGAGAAGCGGCGCGATCACAATCTGGTAGTGATCCAGTTCATCCTCCGCCCCCACAAAATCAATCGGTATATTCAGCTCATACAACGCCTGGTAGTAATTCCGCACTTCACCCAAATAATCCAGATCGGCGCTGGGACCCGCCGTACAGTTCAGCGCCCACCAGTTGTCCCAATCAAAATAGATCGCTGCTTTCGCCTCCGTGACTGCTCCCAGTGTAGCCTCTCCCAGTTTTTCGAGCTCTCTTCCAAGCGCAGCCACTTCTCTGTAAACGCGGGTCTTATCGTTTCCCACATGATCGATGACCGCACTGTGGTATTTTTCGCAGGCGCCGATACTTCTTCTCATCTGGAAAAACATAACCGAATCCGCCCCGTGGGCCACTGCCTGATAACTCCAGAGCCTCATGACTCCCGGCCGCTTCAGCGCACAAAAGCTGTGCCAGTTGGACACTCCCGGCGTCTGCTCCATAAGGAGAAATGGCTTTCCGCCTCCCACGCCTCTCATAATATCATGCGTCATGGCAATCTGTGCCGGTGTGGCATCACAGGTCGGATAGTTATCCCAGGATATAACGTCCATATATTTTCCCCACTTCTGGTAATCCAGCTGCGGATAAAAGCCCATTAGATTGGTCGTAACCGGAATCTCCGGCGTAATCTCTTTCACAGCATCATATTCCATCCGGTAACAGTTCAAAATACTGTCAGAATTAAAGCGTCTGTAATCCAGCGTAATCCCCTGAAATACCGTCCGGTTATACTCAAAATGCTCGCTCAGTGCATTTGGCAGAACAATTTCATCCCAATCATAGAAGGTATGTCCCCAGAAGGAGGTATTCCACGCCCGGTTCAATGCTTCCAGTGTTCCATATTTCTCCTTTAGCCACAGGCGAAACGCCTTCTCGCAGTTCTCGCAGTAGCATTCTCCGCCATACTCATTGGAAATATGCCATGCCACGATATTATCATAATCCTTATACCTCTCTGCCAGCTTCTTTGCAATCCTTACCGAATACTTGTGATAGGCAGGGCTGTTGGGACAAGAATTATGCCGGAAGCCAAACTTGTGCTTTCTTCCCTCAAAGTCTGTGCGCAGTACATCCGGGTGACGCTTTGCCATCCATGCCGGATGGGCTCCCGTAGATGTTGCCAGACATACATACAGACCGTTCTTTCTGACCATCTCCATGATCTTATCAAGCTTCGAGAAATCATACTCATCCTCAGAAGGCTGAATTGCCGCCCAACTAAATACATTCAGCGTTACAATATCCACTCCCGCGCCTTTTAAAAGGCGCATATCCTCCGGCCAGATTTCCTCCGGCCACTGCTCCGGGTTGTAGTCTCCGCCATATACTATTTTCTTTACTTTATTACTATAATGTTTCATTCTATTTGTTTCCTCTCGAATTTTCTATCAGCTTTACCACCACTGCCACTGCTCCATAAATGACTCCGCCAATCGCCCAGATAACCCAACTGTATTTCCATTTGCCATACCCCTTCGGTCCGAAAGTATACCAGAGGAAAATTGCTGTCACGGCCAGCCAGTAAACAACTGTTATTGGCTCCAAAAGATGCGTTCCTTCTTTCTTTGCCCGCGTATAATCGCCTTCCTGTAAAAGCTTCTCAATCGAAGCCCAAATTACTCCGCCATAACAGAATGCAATACAGCCAATTCCCGCCAAAATTAATATCAGGCACACCCCGATTACCGCAAGGAAATCACTCTCCACACTCATAGATACAAACAAAGGAATCGCAGACAGAATACAGAGCACTGTGCCAATCATATTTAATCGGGTATAGGTACTTTGAAAGTTCTGCTTTCTCTCTTTCACCATTCCCTTTACCCCATACTCCGTCTCAAATATCTCCTTCTCCAGATATTCAAAATCTTTTGATTCGGCGCCACAGGATATAAACAGCACAACCCCAACCGCTACCAAAACAAGCAAAATACAGAGTCCAAGGCCTCCTGCCAGATTCTCCGAAAGAGGAATAACGCTGTATTCACTGAGCGCCCCCAAAAAAATAAGGCAAACGGGCGAAATGATACACAGAAAGGTCGCAATTGCTATTTTAGGCGCCGCCTCTTCGCGCTTCTCCAGATAATACGATGCCTCCTCCATACTCACCTTACGTACCGCCAGATCTTCTGCCTCCGGTCTGGTTTCTACATATTCCGGCTCTCCTAACTCTTCCTTTAATAAATAATCGGTCGTCACTCCAAAGATACGGCTCATCTGTACGACCTTTTCCAGATCCGGAACGGATTGCGCCCCCTCCCATTTGGATACAGATTGTCTGGTGACTCCCAGTTGATTTGCAAGATCTTCCTGGGACCAACCGGCTTTTTTACGAAGATTCATAATTTTGTCTGCTAATATCATATCCTATTCCTCCAGATTCTTTCTGTAATCAGCCTAACACAATCTATGGTTGCAGTCCAGAAAGTGCACTGTGAAATCTGTCAACTGCCGGTTGCATCTGCTGAATTTAGCCCATTTACAAGCTTCATCCATTCCATAGAGCAAAAAAGGCCTTCGCATCCCGAAGACCTTTCAGCATCTGCAATATTTATTTTCCAGAAATGATATCAAGCAGGCACTGCCTCATTGCCTCAATCGGAGCTTCCTTACCTGTCCAGTGCTCAATCTGAGCTGCTCCCTGATATAATGACATTCCAAGACCATTCAGTACCTTAGCGCCTGCCGCCTCAGCGTCCAGTAAAAACTGTGTCTTATCCGGGTTATAGCATGCATCGAAATAGAATTTGTCTGCCGCAATATATTCCTTCGGCATCGGATTCTCGCCAATGTGAGATCCCATACCGATACCACTTGCATTCATGACAACACTAACTTCTGCAGCCTTAGAGAAATCCCCATGCGGAACATATTCCGCAACCGGTGCAAAGTTCTTATTGATATCCTCTACCAGTGATTTACTGGACTCTTCCACAATATCTGTAATATAAATCTTCTTTGCTCCATAGTAGGCCAGTGCGGAACACATAGCACGTCCTGCTCCACCTGCTCCGATACAGAAATAAGTATTCTCATCGATTTTAATCTCTCCGTCCTTCTGGATGGATCTAATAAATCCGATACCATCTGTATTATATCCGATCAGCTTACCTTCCGGAGTTCTTACAACTGTGTTGCTGGCTCCCATCTTTTCACATAATGGATCAAGCTCGTCCAGATACTGAAGAACCTTAACCTTATTTGGCTTTGTTACTGCGAATCCTGCAAAGTTCATGTAACGAATACCATTTACTACATCTTCCAGATGCTCATTATTTACTTCTGTATAGAAATAAACCATATTCAGCCCTGCCGCTTCGTAGCCACTGTTCTGCATCTGTGCTGCAAATGACTGCTTTAACGGATCCCCCAGTAATGTGATCATCTTTGTGTTAATATCAATTGTTGCCATTGTTAACACCCTCCTATATCGTTTTGCAATTTTTATATGTTTATTTTATCACAATCTCTATGCGGATACCAGAACAAACCCATAGAAGATATTGCGGGTAATTATAAATATTTTCCATATAAAACAGGCCGGGATTTTCCCAGCCTGTTTTCTTTCAGAGTATTCTCTTTTTCTGCTATGGATTATTCTACATCCTGCAGTGCTTCCAGATCTTCTTCTCCTGTCCGGATCTTAATAATCTTATCCACACCATATACAAAGATTTTTCCATCTCCAATACGTCCGGTGTAAAGCGCCTTTCTTGCTGCCTCCACAACTCTGTCCACCGGGAGATTGCCGATAACGACCTCTACCTTTACCTTTGGAAGCAGAGTTGCATCCACTTCAGCTCCGCGGTATTTCTCACCGCTTCCCTTCTGGATACCACAGCCCATAACCTGTGTTACGGTCATGCCGGTTACACCTACCGCATTCATCGCTTTTCTCAGCTTATCATAGCGTGACAGCTTGGCGATAATAACCACCTTGTACATGCCAGTATCCATCACCGGAGCCTTCACAACCTTCACAGCCGCGTTCTTCTGCGCCTCGGAAGCCTCCTCGTATTCGCTGATTCCAAGCTGTGTATTTTCGTTCTCTTCCATGATCATGGAGCCTGCCACATCCATCAGACTGAAGCCTGCGTATGCAGAAGTAAGTCCATGCTCCGTAGAATCCAGACCTTCAATCTCTTCTTCTTCCGTGACACGAAGTCCAACGGTTGCCTTAATAACTGTAAACACAATCGTAATCGTGACGGCTGTCCATGCAATAACAGAAACCATACCCAGTAACTGGAGTCCAAGCAGATGGAATCCACCTCCGTAAAATAAGCCAACCAGTTCTTCATTACCCGGAGCACTTGTGGTAGCAAAAAGTCCCACTGCAATCGTTCCCCACATACCGTTCAGACAGTGAACTGCCACTGCGCCTACCGGATCATCCACACGCAGCTTGTAATCCAGAAACCAAACGCCAAATACTACCAGAAGTCCCGCTACCGCACCGATCACGATTGCTCCAAAGGCATCCGTCACATCACAAGGCGCCGTAATTGCCACAAGTCCTGCCAGAGAAGCATTCAGACACATAGACACATCTGGCTTGCCATATTTGATCCAGGTAAAGATCATACATACTACCGTTGCTACTGCCGGGGCAATGGTCGTTGTTAAGAAAATGGATCCGAGCTGTTCCACAGAGGTTGCTGCCGCACCGTTGAAGCCGTACCAGCCAAGCCAGAGAATGAACACACCCAGGGAACCGATTGCCAGGTTGTGTCCCGGAAATGCATTGACCTTTGTAATGTTGCCATTCTTATCCTTCGTAAATTTCCCGATTCTTGGACCAAGCATCTTGGCGCCAACCAGCGCTGAGATACCGCCGACCATATGAATTGCACAGGAACCTGCAAAATCGTGGAACCCCAGCTGGGCAAGCCAGCCGCCGCCCCAGATCCAGTGTGCTTCAATCGGATAAATCACTGCCGAGATCACTCCTGAATAAATACAGTAGGATAAGAACTTTGTTCTCTCCGCCATTGCTCCTGATACAATCGTTGCTGTCGTTGCACAGAACACCAGATTAAATACAAAATTAGACCAATCAAAATTTGCATATGCTGTGAAGATATCAAATCCCGGCTTCCCGATCAGCCCGATCATATCTTCTCCCAGCAGCAGGCTAAAGCCTATCAAAATAAATGTACAGGTTCCGATGCAGAAATCCATCAGGTTCTTCATAATGATGTTACCAGTATTCTTTGCCCTGGTAAAACCAGCCTCTACCATTGCAAACCCGGCCTGCATCCAGAATACCAGTGCCGCTCCAATCAGGAACCAGACACCATATACCTGCCCATTAATTGCGCTCAAAATTTCTTCTGTCATAATACGCCCTCCTCGTTTTCCTTTTTATGCACATTTCGCCGTTTGGACTACGTCTCACATCCCGACTATCGTCTCGATGATTCCTGTTTTGTCTCTTGCGCGGCTCATTGCTGACACCCACAGGATCTGTCACTGGCAGCTCCCTTCGGATGCTTGACAACAAAAAAGGCGCTATAGAAACTAATCTATAACGCCTTTGTTTGATGTTTGCATGATAGCACTTGTTTTTTCCTCTGTCAACCAGCTTTGTGCAATTTTGGTACATGTAGAGAAATTAAACAAAATTTCATGAAATCTTTATGAAAAATTACAATAACCGTTTTCTTTCCTTATGCTCCGTTTAGTAGCCCAGCAGACTATAGTCCACCGCCCTGGCAGCGTCTCTTCCCTCACGGATCGCCCAGACCACCAAGGATTGACCCCGATGCATATCTCCTGCTACATACACATTCTTTACACTGGTAGCATATTCTCCTTCCTGCGTCTGTACGTTCGTGCGGGCATTGCGTTCTACGCCGAATGCTTTGGTCACATACTCCTCACAGCCCAGGAAACCTGCCGCGATCAGCACCAGATCAACCGCCACTTCATACTCGCTTCCGGCAACCTCCGCCATCATCATGCGGCCGGTCTTTTCGTCCTTTTTACTTTCCAGCTTTACAAGAACTGCCTTACACACATTGCCATTTTTATCCTTGATAAATTCCTTGACCGTTGTCTGATATACGCGCGGGTCCTTACCGAATGCTGCCGCTACTTCCTCCTGACCATAGTCGGTCTTTAAGACCTTCGGCCACTCCGGCCATGGATTGGATGGAAGACGCTCTTCGGGCGCCTTTAGCATCATCTCAAGCTGCAGTACAGACTTGGCGCCATGGCGCATAGCCGTTCCGCAGCAGTCATTTCCCGTATCTCCGCCGCCAATGATCATGACACGCTTTCCCTTTGCAGAAATATAGCTTCCGGCTTTCAGATCAGACACTTTTGCCGTCCTTCCTTTCTCTGCATCCATCCAGAGAGCCTTTGTGGTAGAAGCCAGAAAATCCACTGCAAAATAGATTCCCTTTGCATCCCTTCCTGGCACCTTGATATCCCGCGGATTCTTAGCTCCGCAGGCCAGAATGACCCGGTCATATTCTTTCAAAAGCTCCGCCGCCTTCTTATCCTTTCCAATATTACAGTTATAGACAAAGGTAACCCCCTCTGCTTCCATCACTGCAATCTTACGGTCAATGATGTGCTTCTCCAGCTTCATGTTGGGAATTCCGTAGCGCAGCAGGCCTCCTGCCCTGTCATCCCGCTCATATACAGTTACCAGATGCCCTCTTTTGTTCAGCTGGTCTGCTGCCGCCAGACCGGACGGTCCGGATCCGATTACCGCCACTTTCTTGCCGGTACGGCTCTTTGGCGGCTTTGGCGCCGCATAACCTGCCTCATATGCATTCTCAATAATCGCATACTCATTGGAGCGGGTCGCCACCGCATCTCCGTTCAGGTTGCAGGTGCAGGCCTTCTCGCACAGTGCCGGGCATACCCTGGAAGTAAATTCCGGGAAGTTATTCGTCTTATGCAGACGTCTGTATGCCTCCTGCCAGTTCTCGTGATACACCAGATCATTCCACTCCGGAACCAGATTATTCAGCGGACAGCCGCTTGCCATTCCGGCAATCATCACGCCGGCCTGACAGAAGGGCACGCCACAATCCATACATCTTGCTCCCTGGAGCTTCTGCTCTTCCATAGAAAGCGGCTCATGGAACTCCCGAAAGTGGCTGATCCGCTCCTTCGGAGACTCCGCTTTCTTATCCTGTCTCTCATAGTCTAAAAATCCTGTCGCTTTTCCCATCGTTCACCCCTCCTATTCCTTTCCATTCTTGATCGCATAAAATGCCTCGATCTTAGCCTGTTCGCTGCTTAAGCCCTTTTCCTCCATCTGAAGGACAAAGGTCAGCATCTTCTCATAGTCAAAGGGGATGACCTTCTTAAATTTCGGCAGATACTCATCAAAACGCGCAAGAATCTCTGTTCCTTTCTGAGATTTCGTCTGCTTTACATGATCCTGTATCATACCCTTCAGTTCCAGAATATCGTATTTTGAGGTCACGTGAACCATGTTCACCATGCCCTTATTAATCTTGCGGTACAAAGTATTATCTTCATCCAGCACATAGGCAATTCCGCCGCTCATACCTGCGGCAAAGTTCTTGCCCACCTGACCTAAAATTGCCACACGGCCTCCGGTCATATACTCGCAGCCATGGTCTCCCACGCCTTCTACTACCGCGGTTGCTCCCGAATTGCGGACACAGAAGCGTTCCCCGGCCACACCGTTGATGTACGCCTTTCCTCCTGTTGCTCCGTACAGCGCCACGTTTCCGATGATAATATTCTCATCGTGCCTGTAGGTAACCTCCTTCGGCGGGAATACCACCAGCTTGCCGCCGGATAATCCTTTTCCGAAATAATCATTGCTGTCGCCAACAAGCTCCAGTGTCAGTCCCTTCGGGATAAATGCACCAAAGCTCTGTCCTCCGGCGCCCTTGCAGTGAATCACATAGGTATCCTCCGGCAGTCCTTCCGGATAACGCCTGGTAATCTCAGAACCAAAAATCGTTCCGAAGGTCCGGTCAACGTTCGATACTTCCACGTGGATACTCTTCTTCTGCTTCTTATCCAGGGCTGCCCCCAGCTCTTTTAACAGCACTTTCTCATCCAGTGTCTTTTCAAGCTCAAAGTCATACTTCTTGGCAGGATTGAAAATCTGCTCCTTAGAGCCTGCATAGCCCTGATGCAGAATTCCGGACAAATCAAGGGTATCGGCATTTCTGGACTTCGGATTCTCCTTTACTTTCAGAAGGTCTGTGCGTCCCACCAGCTCATCAATGGAACGTACTCCAAGCTTTGCCATATATTCTCGCAGGTTCTCTGCCATAAATCTCATAAAGTTGATCACATATTCCGGCTTTCCTTTAAATCTCTTCCTAAGCTCCGGATTCTGTGTTGCAATTCCCACCGGACAGGTATCCAGATTGCAGACTCTCATCATCACACAGCCCATGGTAACCAGTGGCGCCGTGGCAAATCCAAATTCCTCCGCGCCCAGGATCGCTGCAATCGCAACGTCACGTCCGCTCATCAGCTTACCGTCCGTCTCCACGCGGACGCGGTCGCGAAGACCATTCTGAAGCAGCGTCTGATGTGTTTCCGCAAGTCCCAGCTCCCAGGGAAGTCCCGCATTGTGAATAGAGCTTCCCGGTGCGGCTCCTGTTCCGCCGTCGTAGCCGGAAATCAAGATCAATCCCGCTCCTGCCTTGGCAACACCAGCCGCAATCGTACCAACTCCTGCCTCAGACACCAGCTTTACCGAAATACGGGCATCCTTATTGGCGTTCTTACAATCATAAATCAGCTGGGCCAGATCCTCAATGGAATAAATATCATGATGAGGCGGCGGTGAAATCAGCCCCACTCCCGGTGTGGAGTAACGGGTTTTGGCAATCCACGGATAGACCTTTCCTGCCGGAAGGTGACCGCCTTCCCCTGGCTTTGCACCCTGCGCCATCTTAATCTGAATCTCTTTTGCGCTGACCAGATAACGGCTGGTTACACCAAATCGCCCAGAAGCCACCTGCTTGATCGCAGAGCATCTGTCAGAATCCAGACGCTCAATTTCCTCTCCACCCTCACCGCTGTTGGACTTTCCGTGAAGGGTATTCATGGCGATGGCAAGGGTCTCGTGAGCTTCCTGGGAGATAGAACCATAGGACATGGCTCCTGTCTTGAACCGTTTCACGATCTCATCTACCGGCTCTACTTCCTCAAGCGGCACACCCTTTTCCGGGAAATTAAATTCAAACTGACCGCGCAGATTCAGCCCCTCTCCCTCTTCATTGACCAGCTCCGTATACTGTCTGAACAGCTCATAATTGCCGGTTCTGGTAGCCTGCTGCAGCATATGGATCGTCTTCGGATTGTACAGATGCTTCTCACCCTGGCTCTTACTCTTGTGCTGTCCCATGCTGTCAAGTGTCATATCTATATCATAGCCCAGAAGATCAAAGGCCTCTGAATGCATCCTGGCGTAATCCTCCGCGATCTCCTCAATACCGATTCCGCCGATACGGCTCACCGTATCGGTAAAATATTTATCAATAAAGGACTGCTTTAATCCAATGGCTTCGAATATCTTTGCTCCCTGATAGGATTGTATCGTAGAGATGCCCATCTTGGAAGCAATCTTAACGATACCAGAAAGAATTCCGGTAGTAAATGACTCCACTGCTGCGTAGTAATCTTTCTGGATCATGTTGTCGTCGATCAGCTGCCGGATCGTCGCATAAGCCAGATACGGATTGACGGCACATGCACCATAACCAAGCAGCGTCGCAAATTCATGAACCGCTTTCGGTTCTCCGGTCTCCATGATAATTCCCACAGCCGTCCTTTTTTTGGTACGTACCAGATGCTGCTGTACACCGGATACTGCAAGAAGGGACGGGATTGCCACATGGAACTCATCCACGCCCCGGTCAGAGAGGATCAGGATATTGGCTCCGTCATTGATCGCCCGGTCTACCTGCACGAACAGATAATCCATCATGGTCTCCAGATTGGAATTCTTATAGTAAGTAGTAGGAATAACCTCTACCTTATAGCCTTCCTGCTTCATATTCTTAATCTTGATCAGATCCGTATCAGTCAGGATCGGATTATTCACCTTCAGCATGCGGCAGTTTTCTGCACGGTCCTCCAGCAGATTGCCATCCCGGCCCAGATAAACCGCCGTGGAGGTTACAACCTTCTCACGAATCGCATCAATCGGAGGATTCGTCACCTGTGCAAACAGTTGTTTGAAATATCCAAACAGGGACTGTCTCTTGTCGGAGAGCACCGCCAGCGGCACATCCATACCCATAGAAGAAATGCTTTCGCCACCATTGACAGCCATCGGCAGAATATTGGTACGCACATCTTCATAAGAATAGCCAAATGCTTTCTGAAGCCTCTGGCACTCTTCTTTTGTATAGGTCTGCACCGATTTATTCGGAATCCTCAGATCCTTCAGCTCAATCAGTTCTCCGTCCAGCCATTCTCCATAAGGCTGGCGGTCCGCGTACAGATTCTTAAGCTCCTGATCATCGATCACGCGTCCCTTTACCGTATCGACCAGAAGCATTTTACCCGGATGAAGCCGTTCTTTCATGACAATCTTCGACGGATCCTGCTTCAGCACACCCACCTCGGAAGAAAGCACCAGTGTATCATCATCCGTAATATAATACCGGGAAGGACGAAGTCCGTTGCGGTCCAGAACCGCACCCATGCAGTCTCCGTCAGAGAACAGAATGGATGCCGGGCCGTCCCAGGGCTCCATCATGGTCGCATAATACTGATAAAAATCCTTCTGATTCTGCGGCATACTCCGGTTATTCGCCCAGGGCTCCGGAATTGCGATCATAACTGCCAGCGGAAGCTCCATCCCGTTCATCACCATAAATTCCAGTGTGTTGTCCAGCATGGCAGAGTCAGAGCCTGAGGTATCGATGGCCGGAAGAACCTTCAGCATCTCTCCCTTTAAATACAAGGATTCCATCGTCTCTTCTCTTGCACGCATCTTATCCACATTTCCGCGAATGGTATTGATCTCCCCATTATGTACAATAAAACGGTTCGGATGCGCCCGCTCCCAGCTGGGATTTGTGTTGGTACTGAATCTGGAGTGCACAATGGCAATGGCAGACTCAAAGTCCTGATCCTGCAGATCTTCAAAAAACAGACGAAGCTGTCCTACCAGAAACATACCTTTATACACGATCGTCCTGCTGGAAAGGGAACACACATAGGTGTCATTGCTCTGCTCAAACACCTTGCGGACCACATAAAGCCTGCGGTCAAAGTCAAGTCCCTTTTCTACCGTTTTTGGACGCTTAATAAATGCCTGCTCAATACACGGCATACACTCCAGCGCTTTCTTTCCAAGCACCTCCGACTGGATCGGCACCCTTCTCCAGCCCAGGAATTCCATTCCCTCCTTAGTCGTAATGACCTCAAATATCTTCTTTGCCTGGTTCCGTTTCAGCTCATCCTGCGGGAAGAAAAACATTCCCACGCCGTAATCTCTTTCAGAATCCAGCTCGATTCCCAATGGCTTACAGACCTTCTTGAAAAACTTATGGGATACCTGCGTCAGGATGCCAACGCCGTCTCCAGTCTTTCCCTCTGCGTCCTTACCGGCTCTGTGTTCCAGATTCTCCACAATTTCCAGTGCATTCTCCACTGTTTTGTGGGATTTCTTTCCTTTAATATTAACCACAGCGCCGATACCGCAGTTGTCATGTTCAAACTCCGGCCTGTAAAGACCCTGCCTCTCAAATCCACTCATACATGCATTCCCCTTTCTATATCGGATTTCTATGCAGACAGAAAAACAGGCGCACTAAGACTTCACCTTTGTAAAATCTACAGCACGCCCTTGTGTTGCTCATTTTATTTTTGTCTATTATAGCGGAATTCCCGATGCAGGTCAATCCCAAATCATCATAAAATCAATGCAAAACGAATATCAAATATATAGAATATGCACAATCCATCCGTTTTTTTCATTTATTTTCGCTATATTTGCAGGATTTTAAATCTTTTCCTGCATTTTATCCCTGTATTTCAGTTTTTCTTCCATCGCCCTCAAAAACTCAAACGGAACCACAAGATCTCCGTAACCAGTGGCAAGATCCAGACCTTTCTTCAAAGCCCCGTGAAAATCACTGCCGCCAGAGCGCAGGCATCCATACTGTAATGCAATGGATTCTGTCACCTCTCTCCAGCGATCGTCAAACTCACAGTACTGAGTCTCCAGACCATCCGCCCCCATCTCAATCAGCCTGCGGCACACATCCACACAGTGCTCCGGATCTGCCGGGTCAATCTGATGGAGATGGGCAGTAAAAATCAGACCTCCGGCATTATGTACCAGTTCTATACATTCCCGAGGTGATAATACCTCCTTCTGCACATAACCGGGAGTTCCCCTGCTCAAATATCTTCGGAGAGCATCCTTCAAATCAGAAGCATACCCTCTGTCAATCAGAATCTGTGCAATATGACCTCTGGCTATCACTCTGCCCTTCCCAAGCTCCTCAAGATCGCTTCGGTCAATATTATATCCAGCCTGCTTTAATTTATCTACCATTCTGAAGTTTCGATCCCTGCGGCACTCCGCCATATCATCAAGCCGCTTCATCAGCTCTTTATTTTTACAATCGACAAAAAGGGCGGTCATATGAACATCACACTCATCCACGCGCGTGCTTAACTCCACGCCGGGAACTACCTGTATGCCCAGCCGTTTTCCTTCCCGGACGGCTTCTTCCACTCCCGCAACCGTGTCGTGGTCAGTAACGGCAATCGCCGACAGCCCTTTTTCCTTTGCATACCGAATCAGTTCCGTCGGAGTATAGGATCCATCCGATGCAGTTGTATGTGCATGTAGGTCAATAATTCTCATATCCTCTATCACCTCTTTCGAGTTAAGTGTATCCGTTTCCCAGTATTTATGCAAGTATTTTTGCTCATATTTTTATCATTTGATAATTTCTATTCGATTGATAAATTTTGCACAAACTAAAACTCATATTTCCAACAAAAAATGTGCACTTTTGTGCAATATTATTTTTACATATTTTCATTTTACACAAATTTGAATAATATTTATCCAATTTTTTACATATTTTTGACAAATAACCCCTTTACACTTTCTACATTTCATGTTAATCTGAGAATGTAAATAATAATTTTTGCAATCGATTTTTACATTTGCAAACATCAACACTCTTTAGAGAGCGAACTGGGAGGAGGTTCACAAATGAAACGTTTATTATCACTTTTAGTATGCTTAATGCTAACATTCGGTCTGATCGGCTGCGCATCTGACGACCAGGCGAAAACCGACAGCAGCTCGGAAGCCAACAGCGGAGATGATGCATCCGATGAGGGGCCAAGCGGACATCTTGTCATCTACACATCCGAGCCACAGGATCTGGTTACCGAGATGCTCGAAGATTTCGTATCTAAGAATCCTGGTGTGACCTATGAATTATACCGCTCCGGCACCGGTGATGTAAAGACCAAACTTTCTACCGAGCTGGACGCCGGCGGCACCGATGCCTGTATTTTATGGTTTGCCGATCTGGCCTATATGTACGATCTGGATGACGAGGGTCTCATCCTTCACTATTCTCCAGAAAGCGTTGCTTCTGTTCCGGACACCTACAAGTACAATGATGGTATGGGACATGAGGTCCGTGCAATCTATTCCGTACTGGCTTATAACACGACACAGATCGACACCGCACCAAAGGATTGGGCAGATGTAACTACCGATGACTATACAGGTTCCTTAGCTCTTGCCAACCCGGCATATTCCGGCGGCGCAATGACTACCCTGTCCGTTCATGTAGAGCCTGACAACGAAGGCCTTGTTGGCTGGGATTGGTATCAGGACCTGGCCGACAACGATGTTAAGATGGAACAGTCCAACGGCACCCTGTTAACCAAGGTTGCTTCCGGTGAATATAAAGGCGCTGTCATCGTTGACTACCTGCCGCGCAATGCAAAGAACGAGGGTTCTCCTGTCGACTATGTATATCCGGAGTCCGGCTCCGTACTGATTCCTACACCGCTTTGCCTTCTGAACTCCATGCCGGAGGAAAGCGTAGAAGCTGCCAAAGCTTTTGTAGATTACATGTTTGAGATTGAGACTCAGAAATTATTTGTAGAGCAGGGTTACGTTCCTATCATCAGCGAAGCTGCTGAGGGAAGTGACGTACCTACCATCGACGACATAAAAGTATTACCTATGGATGTAGAATATATGCGAGAGAATTCCAGCGACATGCTGAGCAAATTCTCTGAGATGTTCGGAACACAATAGTACATTTGTACGCCGTATTTTATCAGGAGCCGTGATTCCAGCGGCTCCTGCTGTTTTTTAATCTTACTTGAAAGGACGTGACACCATATGTTTCGAAAAAAAAGCTCTTCTTCTACAAAGGGATCTATCGCCCCTACCGTCATCTGGTGGATTGTTGTGGTATTTCTTACACTGACCGTCATCTATCCTTCCATACGCCTGATCATCAACAGTCTGAAGGTTGACGGAGGATATGGTCTTGATAATTATGCCACAGTATTCTCAGATCCCGGCATTTTAAAGAGCATGAAAAACTCCTTTATTGTTGTAATTCCTGCCACCATCTTTTCGACCATTATCGGTGTGTTTTTATCCTGGGTGGTTGTAAGGACGAATGTCCCCGGCGTCAAATACTGGAAAAGACTTCTGTCTATCCCCTATTTTATTCCTCCCTTCATCGGAGCGATTGCCTGGACCTTCCTGCTGGGGCCTGTAGGATATTTTAACAAATTCCTCATGTCCACCTTCGACCTTCAGCAGGCTCCACTGAATATCTATAGTCTGGGCGGCATGATTTTTATCATGTCCATGTACCGCTATGCGGTATCCTTCATTGTTGTACTGCCCACCATGAAGCGCATTTCCGCTTCCGTAGAAGAAGCGGCCCGTATTTCCGGCGCTTCTCCCTGGCGTACCTTAAGGGACATTACACTCCCACTAATTACGCCCTCCATTCTGGGCGCCATGCTGTTGACATTTATGTTCATCCTGGCTGATTTCGGTGTTTCTTCCGTACTCGGTGCGCCAAATCAGATCCACCTGATGACAACTCAGATATATTATATGATTTGTAACTCTTCAATCGCAAACAATCTTCAGATTGCTTCCGCCTACTCGTTGTTCCTGTCCCTGTTCGGCCTGATCGGTCTCTGGGTTTACAACAAGGTGCTGGCTACAAACAAATTTGTCGTTGTAAGCGGCAAGAGCGCAGCCGTAGAACCTACGCGTCTGAACAGACCTGCACGCTGGATTCTGTTCGTGGTCCTGGTAATCTTTTTCCTGTTTACCACCTGCGCTCCGATCATTGCCACCCTGATCACCTCGCTGACCAAGACTTACGGCCTGCCATTCGGTCTGGATAATATGACGTTCCAGAACTTCGTTCAGATGCTTCAGATTCAGAACGTAGCCCGGGCTTTTAAAAACAGCCTATTCCTGTCCGTAACGGCCAGCATTGTTATCACACTCGTAACCCTGATCATTTCCTACATAGCTATCCGGGGCGGAGTCAGAGGTATTAAGGGTATCCGTTTTATGCAGCTGGTTGTAGTGCTGCCCTATGCAGTACCGGGCGTTATCATCGCACTGTCCATGATTCTGGCATTTTCTCAGCCCATATTCGGTCTGAGGCTCTACAACACCATCTGGATTTTGCTGATTGCCTATATTGCGCGATTTATGAATCTGGGATACAACAATATCTCCGGGGCCATCAGCCAGGTAGATGCATCCCTGGAGGAAGCCGCCCGTATTTCAGGCGCTTCACAGCTGCGGGCATTCCGTGATGTAATGCTTCCTTTACTGAAGAACAGCCTGATCAGTTCCTTTTTCCTGGTTGTGGCGCCTACGATATCCGAGCTTTCTCTGTCAGGCCTCTTATGGTCCGTAGGAAATGAAACCGTCGGTACCATCGTATTCTCAGCCAAAGAAGAAGGCCGTATCCTTTTAACTGCTGCAATCGCTATCATACTGATTATACTGGTTGTTGTCATCAACCTGCTGGTCAGCTCTCTGACTGATAAAGACTAATAGGAGGTATTCATAATGGGAAAATTATCAATTCGAAATCTGACAAAAGCCTACGGTGACCATACCGTAGTAAACAAAGTGAATATAGAAGTAGAAGACAGCGAGCTGCTGACCATCGTAGGCCCTTCCGGGTGTGGCAAAACCACGATTCTCCGTATGATCGCAGGTTTTATCGAGCCTACCGGCGGTCAGATCTATCTGGATGACCAGCTGCTTGTTGACGTGGAAAACCACGTACCTCCGGTTGTTCCCGAGAAGCGTAATGTAGGTATGGTATTTCAATCCTATGCAGTATGGCCCCACATGAAGGTTTTCGACAATGTGGCCTATCCGCTGAAGCTTCGTAAAGTCAGTAAAGACGTTATTCAAAGCGAAGTTATGCGCGTACTGAAACTCGTTCATCTGGAAGGTCTGGAAAAACGTATGGCACACGAGCTGTCCGGAGGCCAGCAGCAGCGTGTAGCGCTGGCGCGCGCGCTGGTCATGAAACCAAAGCTTCTTCTGCTGGACGAGCCTTTATCCAATCTGGATGCGGCTCTCCGAGAAGAAATGCGCGGTGAGATCAAAGAGATTCAGCGGACACAGCATATCACTATTATCAACGTAACACACGATCAGATTGAAGCCATGACCATGTCCGACAAGGTTGCCGTAGTCAGAACGGGTGTATTGGAGCAGTTTGCCTCTCCCTATGAATTATATGAGGCGCCTGTGAATACATTTGTCGCAAAATTTATTGGCTCTGCCAACATTCTGCCGGCTACCAGGAAGGCAGATGCGAAAAAAGATGCGAATGGCATGATGGACGTTATCGTAGCCGGCTGCTATCCGATGAAGGTTCCATATGTTGAATCGAATAAAGAGAACGGATTTGTAGCTGTCCGCGCACATCACATGGCTCCAAATGAGGCTTCTCCTCTGAAAGCACATATTCGCCGAGCTCTGTACCAGGGCAGCCAGATTGAATACTACCTGGAAGCTCCCGGCTGCGAGATGTTCCGTCTGTTAACCGATGTCAGCTTCATTCAGCCCGAAGGAGCGAATATTGCTGTTGATATCCGGAAGGCGGTGTGGCTGGATGAGTAATTTTACCTTTAAAGTCAATATCCTGGGCTGGTGGGGAGCATTTCCACAGCCCGGAGGCGCCACCTGCGGAGTTCTGGTCACGACAAGCGAAGGCAAGTTTCTTCTGGATTGCGGCGGCGGTGTATTATCCAAATACTTTGAACACGCGAATCTGACGGATCAGTTTCAGGGTGTGCTGCTCTCCCATCTTCACTATGACCATATGGGGGATGTCGGCTGTCTCTATTACGCGATCAATTATGCGCTTCGGGTAGGCTTACGCACCGGCAAGCCTCAGATTTATGCTCCTGCCACTCCCGCCACCATGTGGGATGCCGTACAGTATCCTTTCTGTGATACCCACGTACTGAGCGACGGCATGAAGCTTCGTATGGCCGGAGCCGATATTACCGTCAAAAAGGTAAATCATACCATTGAATGCTATGCCTTTCGCATTGAGAAGAACGGAAAGACCCTCGTATATTATACAGATACGACTTACGACCCTTCTCATACCGAATTCCTGTCAGGAGCAGACCTTTTGATCTGCGAAGCTACGATTTCTATGGGAACCAGACATACCATAGGCGCCGGACACATGACGGATATCGAAGCCGGACAATCCGCCGCTAACGGCAAAGTAAAGGAGCTTTGTCTATACCATCTTCCAAGCGACGGCGACATTCCATTCATGAGGATTCGTGCCGGTTCTGTATACGATGGTGCAATTTACACGCCGGATATCCGCTCAGAATTCACGATCTAAAACGGGAACCCGGCAAACTTTTTACAAACCACAGTAATTAGGAGGTAAGAGTGATGCTGCCGATATTTGATGGACTTCGTGATTTTACATTTTTATCCATCACAATGCGAATTTTATTTTCTTCTCTCTCTGCCGGCCTGATCGGTTTTGAACGCGGACGTGCCGGACGTGCCGCCGGTCTCAGGACCCATATTCTGGTGTCCCTGGGCGCCTGCATCGTAATGTGCGTGGACCACTATCTGGTAGTAGCGATCAATCCCGCTGCAGACCCTGCCCGTCTGGGTGCGCAGGTCATCAATGGAATTGGCTTTCTTGGCGCCGGAACCATCCTGGCAACGGGCAAACGTGTGACCGGCCTTACAACTGCCGCCGGACTATGGACAACTGCCTGCGTAGGATTGGCGTATGGAGCCGGATACTTTGAAGGCGGACTTCTGGTAACCATCGTAATGCCCATTGTAATGATTATCCTGCACAGATTGGAAGGACATACTTCAACACTGATCGGCATGGAGCTTCTGGTGGAAATTACAGCCCCGGAGGATATCCCCTGTCTGCTGGAAACCACAAGAAAATGCGGCGGGCATGTAGAAAACGTCCGAATTAATGATGATTCAAAGAAGGTTAAAAAAGGCCATATACTGGTCCGTCTCTCCCTAAGAGTCGGACGCACCTTTGATTCATCCGAAATACTGGATGCTCTGTCAAAAAAGATAACGGTAATCCGTTTTGAAGAACTTTGATTTGTCTGTTTTAGCAGCTTTCTTCTCAAAAAAACCGAAAAATGTAATAAGGTTATCCATTTACAATAAGCTTTTGTTGTACTATACTAGAATAGAAATATACTGCTTCTACATAATTTTGGTAAATGGAGAAGCAGTATATTGATTGTATTTACATGAATATGACAATATGCGAAGACTAACCTGAATATTTTAAGTAATAAAAAACAGAAGATAACCACTAGAACGGTATTTTCTGCAATTTGCAGCCCTGGCGGAACAGGCCGGCTGCTTTGGAGGAAGAAGCTATGTATAGAAACATGACAAAACAGGTAATGGTAGGAAATGTTCCGATTGGCGGAGATGCGCCTATCACAATCCAATCCATGACAAATACGAAGACCGAGGATGTGGCTGCGACGGTGGCACAGATTCAGGAGTTAGCAGATGCCGGATGTCAGATTATCCGCTGCGCAGTGCCTACTTTTGAAGCTGCCAGAGCACTGAAAGAAATCAAGAAACAAATCACCATCCCCCTTGTAGCGGATATTCATTTTGATTACAAATTAGCCATTGCCGCTATTGAAAACGGAGCGGATAAGATTCGTATCAATCCTGGCAACATCGGCAGTCCCGAGAAGATTCAGGCTGTAGTAGAAAAGGCTGTAGAATATCAGGTACCGATTCGAATCGGCGTAAACAGCGGCTCCCTGGAAAAGGAACTGATCAGAAAATACGGCGGTGTAACTGCCGAGGGATTGGTGGAAAGCGCCCTTGACAAGATAAAGATCGTGGAAGGCTTTGGTCTGAAGGATATTATCGTCAGCATCAAATCCTCCGATGTCATGATGTGCATTAAGGCCTACGAGCTGATGGTTCAGGCTACCGATTATCCCCTTCATGTGGGAATCACAGAGGCAGGTCCTCTCTCCAGCGGAATCATCAAGTCCAGTGTGGGTCTGGGTATTATTCTGAATCAGGGTATCGGAAATACCATCCGTGTTTCCCTGACCGGCGACCGGGTAGAGGAAGTAAAGACAGCTCAGAAGGTGCTTGCAGCCCTTGGCTTAAGAAAATGCGGCATCGAAGTGGTATCCTGTCCTACCTGCGGCAGAACACAGATCGATTTGATCCGTCTTGCCAATCAGGTTGAAACACTGGTTGCAGGCTATGATCTGAATCTCAAGGTTGCTGTCATGGGCTGTGTGGTCAATGGCCCTGGCGAAGCCAGAGAGGCTGATCTGGGTATAGCCGGCGGCCGCGGGGAAGGCTTACTGTTCAAAAAGGGACAGATTGTACACAAAATGCCGGAATCACAGCTTTTATCTGCACTGAAGGATGAGCTGGATCACTGGGATGAAGAAAGGAATAATTAAATCAAAATTATAACATGAAAAAGATTGTTAACAATGAACGTATGATGCTGCGCGTATGCGATCTGTATTACAACAGAGATGTAAGTCAGAGCGACATCGCAAAGCTGCTGGACATCTCCCGTCCTACTGTTTCCAGGCTGTTAAAGAGCGCCAAGCAGAAAAGGGTTGTGGAGATTATCATTTCCGACCCTCAGAAACGACGATATTCTGAATTGGAGCGGAGGCTGGAGAAAACATTTAAACTCCAGGAAGTCATTGTGGCAGATACCGTAGATGACAGTAACCAGAAAGATGTTCTGGCCAAAATGGCTGCCGGTTATCTGAACTCCATACTGAAAGACAACGATGTTATTGGCGTTGGCATGGGAACCACCCTGCGTTACATCGCGCCATATGCATCCAAACAGTTCCAGAACCTTACCTTTGTTCCGCTTCTGGGCGGAAGCGGCAACATGGAGGTTACTCTGGATGCCAACTATGTAGTGGATGTTTTAGCCAAATCCTTCTGTGGAAACGGATTACATCTTTATGTGCCCGCAGTCGTTTCACGTGCCCAGACAAAGAGGACGCTCCTAAAAGAAGAAAGCGTCTGCAAAGTAATGAACTGTTACGACCGTCTGAGTGCAGTTTTGGTCGGTATCGGCACCGGCGATGACAGATCGTCAGCCTTTCAGAGCGGCTACTACTCTGAAGAGATGAAGAAACATGTCAGAGAAGCGGAGGTGTGCGGCGATATCTGCATGCATCTCTATGGAAGAGACGGCAATGCAGAACGAATTGAGTATAATAAACAGGTTTTTGGAATAAATCTGAACAAATTAAAAAAAGTTCCTTATGCCATCGGAATCGCCAGCGGCATTCACAAAGCAGAGGCAATTCGCGGAGCAATTCGCGGCGGTTATATCAATGTACTGGTCACCGATGCCAAATGTGCAGAAGCTTTGTTTCAACTGGAAGAAAATGAAGCTTCCACAGGGAACAGATAAAAAGGAGGGCAACTTATGTATATAAAAAAAGCAAAAATTTTAAATCCTTTGGGAATCCACGGACGAGCAGCCAACAAATTCACCCATGCTGCTTCCCAGTTTGACTCACATATTTTTGTAGAAAGAGCCGATGATGCCCTGAAAAAAGCAAACGCCAAATCTATCGTATTTCTTTTGGCGCTGTGCCTGAACCAGAATGATGAAATTATCATCTCTGCCGAAGGTCCTGATGAAGAAAACGCTGTCAATGCTCTGGTGGATTGTCTTCAGACGCTGGCAGATGAAGAATAGAATAAAAATTCCCGAATAAACATTTGAGTGCTGTTCACACAGAGTGGACAGCACTTTTTTCATCATTTATATTCTTCTATTATCCTCAGGTCCCATGCAGGAATTATGACAGACTCTTTTTCTTCCACCGGATCTCCGCACAGAATATCATATCCCGGCTTTCCCGTATAAATCGCAGACTGCTCCTTCTCAGAATAATTCAGATAAAAGCGCAGGCTTTTTCCAGCCCCATTCACGCCTTTTCTTACAATTACCGGGAAGGACTCTGCCCCTGCAGGCTCCACCCCGGCCATCTGAAGTGCATCTGTAAGAATCCGCCCCAAAAGTTCTCTGTCCATCATACACCCGATATAGTATCCATATCCTTTTCCAAAATGGTTCCGGGTAACTGCCGCATACTCCTTCCAGCAGTAATGCTCATAAGTAAGCAGCACCTCTGCCCCTTCCGGGATCAAAAGCTCCATAAATACCTCTGCTTCATGTTCTTCCACATCTTTCGCAGCAGGACCCGCAAGCTTTACATTCCCCGGAAATGCAAACTGGTGATAACGTACTCCCATACATCCCCTCAGAATACGCGGCTGTACCTCGTGGCTTACCTTCACATTCTCATTGGCAAATCCGGTCTTAAAGGTGGACACCAGCGTCCCGCCCTGCTCCACATATGCCTTCAGACGCTCCAGAAGCCCGTCAGAGGCCGCATAAAGCGCAGGTGTGACAATCATCCTGTACTGTCCTAAATCTTCAGTTTCCGGCCAGATAATATCACATTCTACATTCATCCGGTACAAAGTGTCATACATCCACCGGAACACATCATTATAATCCGTATCTCCCGGCTTCGAGCCGTTTGCTGTGGACTCAATCCCAAACCATTTTAATGCTGTCAGCGCTTCGTTGCTGACAAGAACCGCCACTTCATTCCTCTTCTTCAGCCCCTGCAGATGTTCCCCCAGTTCCGCAAATTCTTTCCCGATTCTGCAGGCCTCAAGATACGTCGCATTTTCTGCAAAATCATGGCTCAGCACCCCCTTCCAGTAAGTCTCGCAGGCATTGTGAAGGGAGTGCCAGTGCCAGTATTCCACGCCGCACGCACCGGAGGCAATATGGCTGTACGCCTGCAGCCGGAGCTGCCCCTTATACGGCGTCCATCCGGGAAATCCCTGGGCCGCCGTCTCCAACACCAGATAATTATCCTTCTTCAGACACCGGATCAGATCGCCGCCAAAGGCAATCTCAGCCCCTGTCAGGTCATCCTGAGACGGATGATAGATATCGCATCCTGCAACTGTCAGACACTTCGCCACCTGTAAATGATCCACAAAGGGCTGTACGCCATAGGAATAACCGCGCCACTCATAATCCAGATTGTGAGTGATAAACTGGTCTTCCCCCCGGTATTCATTTACAATATCCGCCTGCCAGCTAAGAAACTTTGTCACAAGAGACCGCTGGAACTTCTCAAATTCCGCCCCGAGACTTCCGTTAATGGTTCCTCTCACATCCGGAAAATCCTCCCAGGCATTGATCCGATTACTCCAGTAATCCAGACCAAATTCCCGGTTCAGAAGGTCCAGATCACCATCAAATTTCTGACGGAGATATTTCACAAACTGTCTCTGTACATTCTGCCCGGCAGTTCCATAATATTTGGTCTCGTTATCCAGTTGGAATCCCACCACACATTTCCGGTGTGCCGTACATTCCATCAGCTTCCTTATGATACGCTCCGCATAATACAGATAGGCAGGATGCGTAATATCCATAATCTGTCTGGGGCCGTAAATGCCTCTTCCATTTACCGTGGTCGCAATCACCTCCGGATAAGACTTCTCCATCCAGGAGGGAATCGCATAGGTAGGCGTTCCGATAATCACATCAATGCCTGCCTCTTCCATCGCATCCATCACTCGTATCACATGGGAAAAATCAAAGACTCCCTCCTGAGGCTCACAGGTACTCCAGGTGGATTCCGCAATACGCACCGTATTGATTCCCGCCCTTTTCATCATTTCTATATCCTGGTCCAGGCGCTCGCAGGGCATATATTCATCGTAATAGGCAGCGCCAAAACGTATTTTATTCATTACAGACTCCTTCTTCATCAATATTTCTCTTTCTCATTTTTTCGTAGGCATGTACCCAATCCGTTTTCAGCAGGAACCAGAGGAACACGATACTGCTTAAGCTCCAGGTAATCGGATAAGCCCAGCAAATCGTTCGAAACACCGGAACAAACCGGATGGCTACCGTTACATATATAACTCTTACTCCACACCAGAACCCCAGCATGGTCGCCATCGGCACCACCGATTTGCCGCAGCCTCTTAAAATCCCCGTAGCGCTGTGAGAAAACGCCAGAAGAAAGTAAAAGAGCGTAACTGTCCGCTGCATAAGCACACCATACCGAACTGCCTCATCTGCTTTTGCAAAGATACCCACAAGATATGGCGCTGTGTTAAATGCAATCACTCCAATCACCTCTGCAATCGCAATACAGGAAAAGACACCAAAAGCAGCTCCTTTTTTCGCGCGGTCATATTCCCTCGCTCCCAGATTCTGGCTGATAAAGGTGGACATGGTAAGAGACATGGCCATAATCGGAATAAATACGAACCCTTCGATCTTTGAATGGGCTCCCATGCCTGACATGGCATACTCCCCAAAGGCGTTGACGTTGGTCTGCACCACAACATTTCCGATACTGATCACCGAATTCTGGATGCCCGCCGGAAGTCCCTGATGAATTACGTCCTTCATCATATATCCGTAAAATTTCAGCTTTTTCCAGCTGATCCGGGTGTACCCTTCATTCTTCCTCATGCGCCGGATACAGAGCAGAGCGCTCAATCCCTGGGACAGCACTGTGGCGCCGGCAGCGCCGGCTACACCCCAGTGAAATCCTGCTACGAACAGGATGTCCAGCACAACATTTACAATAGAAGACACTGCCAGATAGTATAGCGGATGAAGGCTGTCCCCCAGCGCCCGCATAATTGACATGAACATATTGTACATAACAATCGTCACACTGCCTGCAAAATAGATTCTAAAATAGGTAATGGACTCTGGCAGAACATTTTCCGGCACCTGCATCAGCTTCAGTATCTGGGGCGCCCCAAAGACTCCTACCGCCGTCACGGCAACAGAAGCGGCAATTCCAAACAAAACATTCGTATGAATGGCACGTTCCACGTTTTCCTCGTCTCCGGCTCCGAAATAGTGGGAAATCACCACTCCGCCGCCAATTGCGATTCCATTAAAAAAACCCACAATCAAAAAAACAAGGCTTCCCGATGTGCTGACCGCCGCAAAGGCTGTATTATCAGCGAAATTACCAATTACCCAGGCATCTGCCATATTATATAATTGCTGCAGAAGCTGCCCAAGAATTAAGGGAATCGTAAAACTTATGATTCCCTTTGCTACAGACCCTTTTGTCAAATCTACTGTTTTCTGATTCATTTTTATCACTTTATCCTAACAACTGTACACCGCCTAAAAGTACGTAAGATATAAACCACATGATTACGGTAGCCATACAGATTCCGATCACAATTGCCGGAAATGCCTTCTTGAACTTGATTCCCAGAAGCGCAGCGATCAGAGAACCCGTCCACGCTCCGGTTCCCGGAAGGGGAATCCCCACGAAAAGCACCAGACCCCAGAACTCATATTTCTCAATCCGATCGCTCTTGCTCATGGCTTTATTCTCAAGCTTTGTTACCAAAGGCTTGAAAATTCTTGTTTTTTTCATCCAGCCAAAAATCGGTGTAATCAAAAACAAAATAAATGGCACCGGGATAATATTCCCAAGTACACACAGAGGAATTGCCTTGGCAACCGGCACTCCCAATATAGGCCCGGCCACCAATAAAGCCCCTCGAAGCTCAAGCAGCGGAATCATGGATATAATAAAGACAATCGCTTCCTTTCCAAAGCTTCCGCTCAGTGTATCAATCACAGCCTGCACAAGTGTCTCTGTCATAATTCATTATTCTCCCTTTCGTTTTAAGTATCCATCCAGGAACTTAAACAGCGCTTCCATCTCTTCTCTGGTTCCGATGGTCACCCGCAGATACTGCTCAATGCGTTCACTTCCCCAGAACCGCACGTAAATGTCCGCTTTTTTCAGTTCCTCAAACAGCTCTCTGGCGTCATACTCCGGATGGGTCACAAAGATAAAATTCGCCTGTGAATCCAGACAGTTAAAGCCAAGCTCCGCAAACTGAGTCTTTGCCCATTCTCTGGTGTCTACAATCTTCTGAACAATCTCTTCAAAATACGCTTTATCCCTCACGGCCTCCGCGCCACAGACCAGCGACGTCTGATTCATGGTATAGGAATTAAAAGAGTATTTAACGTCATTCAGGTGCCTGATCAGCGCCGGATTTCCGATCGCATACCCGATCCGCATACCTGCCATCGAGCGGGCCTTGGAAAAGGTCTGCACAACGATCAGGTTCTCATATTTACGGATCAGCTCCAGCGCGGACTTCCCTGCAAAATCAATATATGCCTCATCTACGATGACAATGACATCCTGATTATGGGAAATGATATCTTCCACAAATGCAAGATCTTCATAGATAGCCGTCGGCGCATTCGGATTCGGGAAAATGACGCCGCCATTTTCCTTATAATAATCCTCCTTCACGATGCGGAAATTCTCATCCAGCCTCTGGCATTCATAGGGAATCCGGTAGAGGTCCGCCCATACTTTATAAAAGGAGTATGTAATATCCGGAAAGAGAATTGGCCGGTCCGAATTGAAGAAGGTCAGAAAGCACATGGACAGCACATCATCTGAGCCTACTCCCACGAATACCTGATCCTTCTCCACGCCATAATATTCTGCAAGCGCATTTACCAGTACGCCTGCTTCAGGATCCGGATAAAGGCGCATACGGTCGGTATCCATCTGCTGCAGCGCTTTCCTGACTCCCGGCGCAGGAGGATACGGATTCTCATTGGTATTCAGCTTGATCACCCTGCGCTGGGGCTGCTCCCCCGGCACATAAGGCTCCACCTTACGGATATTCTTCTCAAATGCTTTCATTTTAGAAATACTCCTTTGCAAGCTCTGCAAATTTCGGCAGTGAATTTACGATGGTTTCATAAGATACACAGTATGCAAGCCTTACATAGCCCGGACACGCAAAAGAGCTTCCCGGCACCATAAGAATGTTATACTTCTTGCCTGCTGCACAGAACTCTTTCTCATCTGCTACCGGAGACTTCACAAACAGATAGAATGCGCCTTCCGGTTTGATACACTCAAATCCGCACTCCTTCAATCCATTGTAAAGTGTCTCCCGGTTTCTGTCATAGTAAGAGACATCTGCCTTCTCATTCAGACATTTCTTAACGATCTTCTGCTGTAAAGTCGGCGCATTGACAAATCCCAGAATCCGGTTTGCCACATTCGCTGCTGACAGCACCGTCTCGCTGTCTGTCACCTCATCCGGAATCACCAGATATCCAATACGCTCTCCCGGCAGAGACAGAGATTTGCTGTAAGAGTACCCTACAATGGTATTGTTATAATATTTGGTCAGATAGGGGACCTCTACATCACCGTATACCAGCTCCCGGTACGGCTCATCCGAAATCAGATAAATCTCGGTTCCATACTCCTTCTGCTTTGCTTCCATGATTGCCGCAAGCTTCTGAATCGTCTCTTCTGAATAAACCACTCCCGTCGGATTGTTCGGCGTATTTACAATAACCGCCTTGGTCTTCGGAGTAATCTTCTCTTCAAATTCATCCAGTTTCGGTTGAAAGTCTACGGTGTTCGGAGAAATCTCCACCAGCACGCCGTCATAATTATTGGTATAAGAACGGTATTCTCCAAAATAAGGTGCAAATGCGATCACTTCATCACCTGGGTTGATCAGCGTCTTTAAGATTACGTTCAATCCGCCTGCCGCTCCTACCGTCATAACGATATTCTTTCCCTCAAAAGCGGTTCCAAATCTCTCGTTCAGAGACTCGGCAACGGCCTCTCTTACATCTGCATAACCACTGTTACTGTTGGTATACCCGTGAAGCACAACCGGATCCTCCTCCTCAAGAAGCTCCAGAATCGCTTTCTTTACCGCCTCCGGCGCTGCCACGTTAGGATTTCCAAGGCTGAAATCAAACACATTCTCAGGCCCGTAAATCCCTGCCAGACGGTTTCCTTCCTCAAACATTGCGCGGATGGCCGAACTGTTCGCCACCATCCCTTTCATCTTCTCTGCTATCATGACTATTCACTCTCCTTTTCTGTCACAAGCCCTTTTTCCACCATAAACACCGGACGGTACGACCGCTTCGCCTTGCGAAGTCCCTCCGCGCCGGTATCCTCTTCCCTGTTTACATATTTATAATCCATACAGGCATGCTGTACAAACTGCTGATTGATCATAGTATACGCACCGTCAATGTCCGCAAAAGCCTTCTCAATATGCACCACAAAGGTATCCCCGCAAATAGGTTCTCCAATGGTAAATGCGGCAATCGCCCCGTCAACCCTCAGAATTCCACCAATCAGCTCCAGCTCTTCAAACAGCCGGAGTGAATTCAAAGTAACGCAGATCTCTGCATTCTTCTCTTCATCATCCTCACAGCCGTTCTCATTCCGCCATTTCAGCGCCATCTGGAAGCAATCCTCCAGATTGTCCTTCGTGATCGGTTCATAGCTCCATCTATCCTCATAGACACTCTTGAATTTATTAATATGATTCCGTTTGCCGTGAAGTTTCTTTCCTGAGAGGGTTGCAAGCTTCTCCGATTCATAAACGTAATCTGCATAGTCCTCATTGTATTCCACCTGAAATCTGCCCGGATACCACTGATCAATACATGCAAAGTTATCCGGCGTTACGTTATACATTTCAAAAGGAACATTTCGCTCCCTGCTGTACTCCATCAGTACATCAATGGCACGTTTTACATTCTCCGGTTCTCCCGCAGGGAAAGCAAAATCAAATTTATCTTCATTCTCGCTTTTGAACACCAGCGCCCCCTCTACCACAGCAAAGGTCACATTGTAAAATCTTGCCCAGAGATACACATTCGTAAATGTGCGCTCACAGCTTCTGCTTGTGTGATTCCTGAAAAAATCTGAAATCAGTTCCCTGTCCTTCAATTCCGGTTTCTTAAAATCAATCTCAATCATACCCTACCTTCTTCTACATCTGCTTCTTCTTGTTGTTCTCTTTATTTTTCGATTTGGCACGTTTCTTAGTATAGCACAGCCGCGCAATCAATACAATCAGTACCACCAAAAGCACAAGCAGTACATAGATGATCGACGCTATCTTATTCGGATTTTTAAGCAGCTCCACAATATTTTTGCTGTCCTTCACCATTTTACGGCCTTCTGCCGCCGCATAACGCTTTGGTATCACCGATACTCCATCCTTATTTTTATCAAATGACTCCAGATAACTTGCCAGCGCGTACCATTCCTTCAGCTCCGCCCCGTTCCGGTCGTGAATAATATAATCCTCAAAGTTCGTAATCACTTCCCCCTCGGCATTCTTGGGCGTAATCTTAAGGATTCCCTTTGACTGGGCCTCCACTGCACCTAACATCTGGGCAGAATAGAGTCCCGACACTACTCGGTACAGCTTATCATCCTGAATGGCCTGAACGGCAACTCCTTCTGTATTCTTTGCCTCATCCGTCATATAAACCTCTGTGATCCGGTTTAAAATCAGCCGGTTTGGATTACAGACCCATCTCATACCGCTTGGATAAAGCTGCGCATAGGTCATGATCGGTGAAATCGATGCATCGATCTCCGCCGCTGTCTTAAGCTCTGCTCCGGTCAGATACACACTGACTAACGGATATCCGGTAATCCGGTCTGCCCCGATACCAAGAGCGCTTACGTTAAAAGCATCCGATACCGTAATCTCCCCTTTCTGAAAAGAGTCTCTTACCACACCTGACGGAACCACCGCAAGTTCTACCGGCACATAATCCGCTCCCTCTGCCTGTTTGACCGCATAGATATAGGAATCGGCAATCAGGCTGCCCAGTGTATCTTCCTTAAGCTCCGTGGCAAAATCATCAATCTGTGTAAATGCAGTCTCATTCTCTGCCAGCACCTGATCCATCGCATAGCCAAACCGGGACAGATACTCTTCATTTATCATATCCCTGTATACACTTAAGTATCCTTCAATTTCTGCATCCTGCTCCACCGACTCATCCATCGCTTTCAGCTGATACTCTGCCACCTTCCAGCGCCCATTCCCAGCCGGAACCAGCTCAATTTCACCCAGATTTCTTCCGTAGCACCCCGCCGAAGCAATCACCGTATCGCCCCGGATAATCGGCTCTTCCAGCGTCGTATGCGTATGCCCGCTGATAATCACATCAATCTCCGGCACAGCCTTTGCCAGAAGCTCATCCTCCGACTTGCTCTCATCCTCATTCGTGCCGCTGTGAGACAGACATACGATCATATCCACATCCTCTGCCTGCAGCTCTTTTACTACCCTTTTAGAGGTCTCTATAATATCATCAAAATCAATGCCACTCTCCGGCGCGCAGCTTTCCGCATCTTCTCCGAGTACGCCATACACGCCGATTCTGACCCCTTCACGCTCAAGGATCGCATAATCTGTACTTCCGTAATCCTCCAGCGCCTGATGAATCACCTGGTTATCTTCCGAATGATTCTTCTCCCAATCAATATTGGCAATCAGAAATTTCGGCAGCGTAAGCGTGCTGTCTTTTCCGGCATTTTGGATGGCGCTGTGAAACATATCAGACACTCCCTGGGCACGATAGTCAAATTCGTGGTTTCCAAAGGTTGTGGCCTCCACCCCAAGCCGCCCCAGCATCGTAAGCTCTGCCGCCTGTGTTTCATAGATTGTCTGATACAGAGTTCCCATGGAGAAATCTCCCGCATCAAACACGAAAGTAGTCGGATTCTCCGCTTTCCTTGCATCAATCTCCGTCTTGATCCGGGCAAGTCCGCCAACCATGACCGTCTCTTCCGAACCATCCTGATTTTTCTTCCGTGCTTTATACTCATCTAATCTGGAATGCAAGTCATGAGTAAATAAAATCGTTACTTCGCCATTATTTTGTTTCTTATTCGTCTCTTCAGCCAACGCCGAACTGACACTCAATGAGCAAAGCATAATCACTGCCAGCAGTGCTGACATCACCCTTTTATGAAAATTCATCTCTATACTCCCCTTATAATCCCCTTATCTGCCCCGGATTCCGCCGGAGCTTCCTTTCGGATGTATGGCAACAGAGAACCTTCCCTGCATTTCTCTATCCAGGAAAGGTTCTCCGTATTCATATTATTCTTCATTCATATTTGCAAGCTTGGCCGCCTGATCTGCAGCAATCAGGCTGTCGATAATCTCATCCAGATCTCCGTTCAGAATGCTGTCCAGCTTATGCAGAGTCAGCTTGATTCTATGATCCGTCACACGTCCCTGGGGGAAGTTATAGGTACGGATCTTCTCGGAACGGTCTCCGGTACCGATCTGGCTTCTTCTGGCTGCCGCCTCCTCTGACTGCTGCTTCTCAAGCTCCAGCTCGTACAGCTTGGAACGAAGCAGGCGGAATGCCTTTTCCTTATTCTGAAGCTGCGATTTCTCCGTCTGGCTATAGATCACAATCCCCGTTGGATAATGGGTCAGACGCACCGCCGAGTCTGTCGTGTTGACACACTGTCCGCCGTTTCCGGACGCACGCATGACATCAATACGGATGTCCTTCTCATCGATCACAACATCCACCTCTTCTGCCTCCGGCATAATGGCAACCGTAACCGTAGACGTGTGGATACGCCCGCCGCTCTCGGTCTCCGGCACACGCTGTACACGGTGAACTCCGCTTTCATATTTTAATCTGGAATATGCTCCCTGTCCATTGATCATGAACACACATTCCTTGAAACCGCCGATACCATTCTCGTTCAGAGAAATCATCTCACTCTTCCAGCGTCTTCCCTCGGCGTAATGTACCAGCATCCGGTAAATCTCTGCCGCAAAAAGAGCCGCCTCATCGCCGCCGGCGCCTGCACGGATCTCAACCATAACGTTCTTATCATCATTCGGATCCTTCGGAAGCAGCAGAATCTTAAGCTCCTGCTCAAGCTCTTCTACTCTGGCCTTGGAATCATTCAGCTCTTCCTTCGCCAGCTCCCGCATTTCCTCATCTGACTCTTCTTCCAGCATAACCAGACTGTCCTCGATCGCCTGCCTGCAGTTCTTATATTCCTTATATGCCTCAACAATCGGAGTCAGGTCATTCTGCTCTTTCATAAGCTTCCGGAAACGGTTCTGATCATTTACCACATCCGGCTCCTGCAGCTCACTTAAAATCTCTTCAAAGCGAATGAGCAAATCCTCTAATTTGTCAAACATCTCTTTCATCCTCCTACTCTTTGTCCTTCTCCGGCACAGATGCTGCTCCGGATCATTCCTCTATCATACATAATATCTTCCGGCGACCGCCCGGTCAAGTCCCGCCAGATCCTTATATGCACAGATTTCCCTGTAACCGGCCTGCTTCATCAGGTAAATCACCGCATCCTTCTGGTCATGTCCCGTCTCAAACAGAAGCCATCCTCCATCATTCAGGTACTCTCCCGCTTCCCGGATAATCCGCCTGTAAAAGTAAAGTCCGTCCTCTTTTCCGTCCAGCGCCAGCACCGGATCGTGACACCGTACTTCTTCTTCCAGCTCTTCGATTACAGCCGTCCGGATATAAGGCGGGTTTGATACGATCATATCATATTTCCCTTCAAGCCCTTCAAAGAGGTCGCTCTCCACAAAGGTTACCTGTGCCCCATGAAGTCTTCCATTCTCCCTTGCTGTTGCAACTGCCTCAGGAGAAATATCGCTTCCGGTAAATTTATTTGTTTCTTTAAAATCTTTTTCCCTTCTTGCAAACCTTTCCAGACTAATAGCAATGCACCCGGAGCCTGTACAAAGATCCAGCACACGCATGCCCGGCCTTATCCGTTTCAGGGCTTCTTCCACCAGAAGCTCCGTATCCTGCCTGGGAATCAGCACACTGGGATTCACATGAAAGGTAAGCCCCATAAACTCCTGCTCTCCGGTGATATGCTGCAGTGGGATTCTTCTGCAGCGCTTTTCGACGCCACTCCAGTACGCTTCTTCCTGCTCATCCGTAAGCGGCTTCTCCGGGTTCAGTGCATATTCTGTCACCGAAATTCCTGCCGCCCACTCAAGAAGAAGTCTGGCGTCCACCACCGCGTCGGCAATCCCTGCCGCGCGCAGACGCTCCGTCCCGGTTCTGCAGGCCTCTCTCAGATTCATGCTTCCTTCTCCTTTGCCTGTCCTTCATCGCCAAATGCCTCAGCCTCAAAAGACCGCCAATCAAAAACAGCCTCTACTGCCCGAATTGCGACCTCGATCATACTGTCATCCGGTTCTTTCGTCGTCAGCTTCTGAACTGCAAGTCCCGGCCTGCTGAGAAGATTGATTACGGGATTTTCACTCCGCCCTGCCAGCTTCAGTATCTCATAGGAGATTCCTGCAATAACCGGAAGAAGCGCAATCCGGATCACCACACGCATAAGCGGCGATTCTGCCCGAACGATCATCAGCAGACAGATACTGATAATCAGCACGAAGAACAGAAAGCTTGTACCGCATCTCTTATGCTGCCTGGAGCTTTTTCGTACATTCTCCACCGTCAGCGGCAGGCCATGCTCAATACAGTTGATGCACTTGTGCTCTGCCCCGTGATACATGAACGTCCTCTGAATATCCTCCATCCGGGAAATCAGAAGAATGTACACAATAAATATGCCGATTCTTACAAATCCCTCAATGATCGTTCTGATCTGGTAGGAGGCAATCCAGGTCTTCAGAAGACCAGACAGAAAATAGGGCAGTATCATAAAGATTCCCACTGCCATGATCACCGACAGAATCACCGTTCCTGTCATCATAAGCTTCTCTGTCTTCTCCTGCTTTCTGGCCGCTTCCTCCGTCTCCGGCTTCTTCTCTTCTTCATCCTCAAAGAAGGAAGCAGAGTACATCAAAGTTCCCATTCCCAGCACCATCGAATCTATAAAATTAAAAATCCCTCTAATAAAGGGAATTCTGGTCAGCGCCTTATGATTCTTCACCACACTGCGGAAGGTATCTTTTTTAAGAACAATCTCCCCGTCCGGTTTCCGGACAGCAACTGCATATTCATCCTTGTTCTTCATCATGATGCCTTCCATCACGGCCTGACCGCCGATATTTGAAGATTTCATTATTCTTTACCTCAAAAATACAGCAGGAAATTCCCGCCGAATTTCCCATGATATAACAGAAAGGGTTGAGATTTCAGAAATCTCAACCCGATACCTGCTGGTTTATTTATCCAATCCGTATTTCTTGTTAAACTTATCCACACGGCCACGAGCCTGTGCAGCCTTCTGCTGACCTGTGTAGAACGGATGGCATTTTGAGCAGATTTCTACGTGAATATCTTCGCTTGTAGAACCTGTCACGAATGTGTTTCCACAGTTGCATGTTACAGTTGCCTGATGATATGCCGGATGTATTCCTTCTCTCATTACGTTTCACCTCTTCTTTATTATCGTCGCGCTTAACGCATTATTCATTTCGTTTCATAAACAGCTATGTTATTGTATCACAAAAGCCTGCTCATGTCTAGATAAATTTTGTCTTTTTTGCCATTTGAATCAGCTCTTCATTATTTTTTGTCCGGGAAAACAGATTCAGGATATTCTCTACCGCTTCCTCCGGGCGCAGCCCATTGATGGCACGTCTCATTGAGTCAACTGCTTCCTGCTCTTCCCTTGTAAGCAGAAGATCCTCTCTTCTGGTTCCGGACTTTGGAATATCAATCGCCGGGAACATCCGCTTCTCGGACAGCTTACGGTCCAGCACAAGCTCCATATTACCGGTTCCCTTAAATTCTTCGTAGACTACGTCATCCATCCTGCTTCCCGTCTCCACCAGCGCTGTGGCAAGGATCGTCAGGCTTCCGCCCTCACGCATATTTCTTGCGGCGCCAAAGAACCGCTTCGGCATATGGAGCGCTGCCGGGTCCAGACCGCCGGACAGCGTTCTTCCTGATGGCGACACGGTCAGGTTATAGGCTCTTGCCAGACGCGTGATACTGTCCAGAAGGATCATAACATCCTTTCCATGCTCAACCAGTCTCTTGGCCCGCTCGATCACCATCTCGGATACCCGCTTGTGGTGTTCCGGCAATTCATCAAAGGTAGAATAGATGACCTCCACATTCTTCCCCTCAATTGCTTCTTTAATATCCGTCACTTCCTCCGGGCGCTCATCGATCAGCAGAATCAGCAGATGTACCTCCGGATTATTCTTTCTGACGGACAGTGCCACCTGCTTCAAAAGCGTGGTCTTACCTGCCTTTGGCGGCGATACGATCATACCTCTCTGTCCCTTTCCGATCGGTGACATCAGATCCATGATTCTCATGGCAGTGCTTGTCTTTCCGCACTCCAGAGAAAGTCTCTGATTCGGGAAAATAGGGGTCAGATCTTCAAAATTTGGTCTTCTGCACGCAATTCCCGGATGAATCCCATTGATCTTCGTCAGATACAAAAGGGCGCTGAACTTCTCCTGCTGTGTCTTAATACGGGTATTTCCTTCCAGAATATCACCCGTTTTCAGATTAAATCTCCGAATCTGAGACGGAGATACATATACATCATTCTCACCCGGCAGATAGTTTTCACAGCGGATAAAACCATATCCGTCTGACATAACCTCCAGAATGCCATTCGCCGTGACACCGCTGTCCAATTTATCTATATCGTGGATTTCCTGCTTGTCCTTATCTCCAGTATTGGCGGAGCGCTCCTTATCCCGGATATCCTCTTCCAGCATACGCTCAACAAGCTCTGCTTTCTTCATTCCTGAAATACCGGAAATTTCCCTCGCCTTAGCCAGCTCTCTTAACGTAGCTAACGGCAGAGATTCATATTTTTCTCTCATCATATACAATGTTTCCTTTCTTTCTTCAATTCGCCATATCATTCTTCTTTATATTGGGAATAGCAGCCGGAACTGACTTGTCTGAAATATATCATCATTATACACGATTCCAGACATTTTGCAAACCTTTTTTCCGTGCATAACAAAACCGCTATCGTTTGACTTGCATCTTTAAGAATGGTATGATAATAACCAGTGTAAAAAGGAAAGAACAAATAAAAGAATAATAAAGAAGGGGAACTGTTATGACAGCAAATGAAAAAGCATTGGAAATGCACGCAAAATGGAATGGCAAGATAGAAACCACCGCCAAATCTCATGTGAATTCCCGTGAAGATCTGGCAATCGCCTACACCCCCGGCGTAGCTGAGCCATGTAAGGTTATTGCACAGGATAAGGAAGCGGCATACACCTATACCATGAAAGCCAACACCGTAGCCGTTGTATCAGACGGAAGCGCGGTTCTTGGCCTGGGAAACATCGGCGCACTCGCAGCCATGCCCGTTATGGAAGGAAAGGCAGTTCTGTTCAAGGAATTTGGCGGAGTAAATGCGGTTCCAATCTGTCTGGACACTCAGGATACGGAAGAAATTATCAAGACCGTCGTCAATCTTGCGCCTGCTTTTGGCGGCATTAATCTGGAGGATATCAGCGCCCCCCGCTGTTTTGAGATTGAAGAACGGTTAAAAGAGCTTTTAGACATTCCAGTATTTCACGACGACCAGCATGGAACTGCTATCGTCGTGCTGGCCGGCATCATCAATGCCATGAAGGTTACAAATAAGAAGAAAGAGACTGCAAAAGTTGTTGTAAACGGAGCCGGTTCCGCCGGTGTAGCGATCACAAAGCTTCTCCTAAGATATGGCTTCCAGGATGTTACTATGTGTGACATTAACGGAATCCTTGGTAAATCCTCCCCGGACTTAAACTGGATGCAGAAGAAGATGGTGGAAGTAACCAATCTATCAGGCAGGCAGGGAACCCTCGCCGACGCACTGAAAGGTGCAGATATCTTCGTCGGCGTCTCCGCACCAAATATTGTCACCAAAGAAATGGTTGCTTCCATGAGCAAGGACGCCATCCTCTTTGCCATGGCAAATCCAGTGCCAGAGATCATGCCGGACCTGGCAAAAGAAGCGGGTGCCAAAGTTGTGGGAACCGGACGCAGCGATTTCCCAAATCAGGTGAATAACGTGGTGGCCTTCCCAGGTATTTTTAAAGGCGCTCTTGAAGGACGTGCAACACAGATTACCGAGGAAATGAAGCTTTCCGCCGCACACGCAATTGCCGGTCTTGTCTCTGATGAAGAATTAAACGAAAATAATATTCTGCCGGAGGCCTTTGATCCGCGTGTGGCAGATGTAGTCAGCAGCGCTGTAAAAGCGTTGATTTAAGATGCAGAGCATACGCAGCAGAGCGCTGCAGCCAACTGACATTCCGCCTGTCCGCTGGGGAGAAAAGCGCTACTATTCCCTGGATTATTATCTAAAACAGACGTTTGGCAGAAAGCTCTATAAGATCGCTCTGGACGGAGGCATGACCTGCCCCAACCGAGACGGAACCCTGGGATACCGGGGATGTATTTTCTGTAGCGAAGGAGGCTCCGGCGATTTTGCCGGAGACCGAAACCTCTCCATCAGCAGGCAGTTGGAGGCAGGGAAATCACTGATTGCACGCAAGCATAAGGAGGAAGGCTATATTGCTTATTTTCAGGCATATACCGGCACTTATGCACCCGTTTCACATTTGAGGAAGATATATTCAGAAGCCATTCGTTTCCCTGGCGTAGAGATCCTGTCTATCGCTACCAGACCAGACTGCCTTCCTCCGGATGTGCTGACCCTCCTAAAAGAACTGGCAGAGCAAAAGCCTGTCTGGGTAGAACTGGGGCTTCAGACCATTCATCCGGAATCTGCCGCTTTTATCCGCAGAGGATACAGCCTTACCGTATTCGAGCAGGCAGTCACAGCTTTACGGAGCATCGGTGTCCATGTAATCGTTCATATAATACTGGGACTTCCCGGTGAAGATACCGAAGCGATGCTTGCAACCATCCGCTATCTGAATCATCTGGACATCCAGGGTGTAAAGCTCCAGCTTCTGCACATACTAAAAAAAACCGATCTGGCTGACTATTACAGAGAGCATCCCTTTCCCGTCATGTCACTGGAAGAGTACCTCTCTCTGCTTGGTCTATGTATCAGTCAGTTAAGACCGGATATTGTTATCCACCGGCTTACCGGGGACGGCCCCAAACCACTCTTGATCGAGCCTCGGTGGACAGCAAATAAACGAATGGTATTAAATCAAATTCAATCTTATTTAAAGAGCCAGAATATCTGGCAGGGAAGGAGTTATACAGGTGGCAGAACCATTCACACTTTATAAATTAATCATACTATACATGCTGGACAAGGTGGATTTTCCACTGTCTAACTCGCAGATATCCGAATTTGTTCTGGATAAAGAATATACAACCTACTTTAAGCTTCAGCAGGCTCTTTCCGAACTGATGGACGCCGGGTTCATCCGCGAGGAACGGGCTCACAACCGAACAATCTATCACCTGACCGACGACGGCGCTTCAACCATTGAATATTTTAGAAATAATATATCGCATGCTATTCAAAAAGACATCAATGATTATCTGAAGGAAAAGAAATATGATTTAAAAAATGAAGTATCTGTCAAAACAGATTATTACAGAAATACGAATCGGGAATATTCCGTTCACTGTCAGGTAATGGAAAACACACTTCCGCTGATTGATCTTACCATCACGGTTCCCTCTGAAGCAGAAGCCAAAACCGTCTCAGATAACTGGCGAAAAAAGAATCAGGAAATTTATGCGCTGATTATGGCACATCTCCTCTAAATATATTTCCGTCAATACCACAGCAATCAATATGTATACACCATATCATATTAAAAGAGAGTGAAAAACTATGCACAAGAACGAAACTGAATCATCAAAAAACATTTTGCTGGAATTATATGTCAGCTTTTTTAAAATCGGAGCTCTCACCTTCGGCGGCGGGCTTGCGATGCTTCCCATGCTGAAACGGGAAGTAGTGGAAAACCAGAAATGGGTAACCGAAGAGGAAATCCTCGATATGTACGCAATCGGCCAGTGTACTCCCGGCATTATTGCCGTCAATACCGCAACCTTCATTGGTTATCAGCAGGCAGGGATATTAGGCGGAGTGATCGCCACTCTGGGCGTAATCTCCCCGTCGCTGGTTATCATCTGTCTGATCGCATCTATTTTACAGAATTTTATCAACCTTCCTGCTGTTCAGCATGCACTTGCGGGAATCCGGGTGACAGTCTGTGCCATGATGCTCCAAACAGTAGTCACCATGACCCAGAAGGGCGTCAAAGATAAACTGGGCGTTTTCTTATTTCTGGCAGGCTTTCTCCTGGCAAGCTTTACTCCGGTACCACTGGCACTGATCGTAGTCATTTCCGCTTTTGTGGGAATCATTGCAAAGAGATTGGAGGCAAAGAAGGTATGATCTATTTACAGCTTATCTATGAATTTTTTAAAATAGGATTATTTGCCATTGGCGGCGGCATGGCTACGCTTCCATTTCTCATGGATCTGACCACAAAATACGATTGGTACACTGCAAAAGAGCTGACCAATATGGTTGCCATCAGCCAGAGTACCCCCGGCCCCGTAGGAATCAACATGGCTACCTACGCAGGCTATAATGCCGCCGGTATTCCCGGTGCGATTGCCGCGACTTTAGCACTGGTTGCTCCTGCTCTTGTCATCATCGTAATTATCGCCAAATTTCTTGCGAATTTCAGCGAAAACAAAACCGTACAGGCCGCGTTTTATGGTATACGCCCAACGGTAGCCGCTCTGATTGCCTACGCGGTATGGGAACTGCTGAAAATATCTATGGCAGTAATAAATAAAAACGGTGTCACGACCATTGATTATGTCAGTGTCATCATCTGCCTTGTAATCTTCGGCATCATGCAGCTAAAGCCCTTTAAGAAGCTGCATCCTCTTGCGTGGATTGTACTGGGAGCCGTCATTGGAATTGTACTGAAACTGTAATAAAAAAGACAAACAGTATCTGCACATCTCAGGTACCGTTTGTCTTTTTTCATTATTTAAAAATATCATATCTCCGCCTCATAGACGATCCTGCGGCTGATCACGCCAATATCTTCCAGCTCATTTACCATTCGGTAAACGGTGGCAATCCCTATCCCCTCATCAACCTTTGATGCCAGATAATGAATCTCTTTACAACTGGTACACTGATGGCTAAGTATCACATCCAAAAGCTCCAGCCGCTGCTTGGTAATACGGCATCCCTTTGCCTTGAGTTTGGCAATAATTATCTCTTTCTGCTCTTCCACCTTATTGCCCCTTTCTTGAAAATGATATTTCTTATCAATTAGAATACATGGTTAGTATAAACTAACCTTTATTAGAAGTCAAGAACATTTTTTTATAAAATCATTTGACATTTATTATCGATAATGATATAGTAGAAAAGAGTTAGTTATATTTAACTTCAATTAGGAAAGGTGGACGTATCGTATGAACTTAACAGAAGCTCAAGAAGGAAAAGAATATATTATTCAGGAAATCGCCACAGACGATGAAGACTTGAATGCATTTCTGTTTTCTCTGGGATGTTATAGTGGAGAACCTATTACGGTGGTGTCCCACTTAAACAGAAGTTGTGTCGTTTCCATTAAAGACGGTAGATATAACATCGACAATCAGTTAGCATCAGCGATCTTAATCTAAAAAGGTTAAGCGCTGATGACTACTGTTTTTTTTGGCTTTCGATTAGCGAAAACTAACTTTGGTACGTTCTCTATTACCAAATAGAGTTCACAATAATGAGATAAGAGGAGGAATGAAACATGAGAATTGCCTTTGCTGGTAATCCGAACAGCGGTAAGACTACCATGTATAATGCACTTACCGGCAGAAATGAAAGAGTCGGTAACTGGGCTGGTGTTACCGTCGAAAAAAAGGAAAGTCCCATTAAGAAAAATTATTATGAAGGCAGTGAGGATCTGATTGCAGTTGACCTTCCTGGTGCCTATTCGATGTCTCCTTTCACATCTGAAGAGAGTATCACCAGTGGTTACGTTAAAAATGAGCACCCAGACGCAATTATCAATATCGTGGATGCAACAAACTTAAGCCGAAGCCTGTTCTTCACCACACAGCTTTTGGAACTTGGAGTTCCTGTAGTTGTAGCTCTGAATAAGAGCGATATCAACGAGAAGAAGGGAACCAAGATCAATGTAGAAAAGCTGTCAGCTAAGCTTGGCTGCCCTGTTATAAAAACTGTTTCTACTTCTGCAACGGGTCTGTCTGATGTTGTAAAGGCCGCTGCAGGACTAAACGGAAAGAGCCAGAAGGCTCCATATGTGCAGACAGGTGTTGACTTGACAGATAAGACACAGGTTGAAAATGCCGACCGTAAACGTTTCGATTTCGTCAACAAAATCGTCGCCGAGGTTGAATCCCGTAAGGTTCTGACAAAAGAAAAGAACTCACAGGATAAGATCGATGCAGTTTTAACCAACCCAATTGCTGGTCTGATCATTTTCGCTATTGTAATGTTCCTGGTATTCCAGATTTCTCAGGCGTGGGTAGGTCCATGGCTGGCAGATATTCTGGTAGGCTGGATCGAAGGCTTCCAGGAAATGGCGGGCGGATGGATGGAGAACGCTAACCCATTCCTGTCAGCGCTGATCGTTGACGGTATCATCGGCGGTGTTGGAGCCGTTGTTGGTTTCCTGCCTCTGGTTATGGTAATGTATTTCCTGATTGCTCTGTTAGAGGATTGTGGTTACATGTCCCGTGCTACCGTTGTGCTGGATCCTATTTTCAAGAAAGTAGGTCTTTCCGGAAAATCTGTTATTCCGTTCATTATCGGTACCGGCTGCGGTATTCCTGCTATTATGGCTTGCCGTACTATCCGTAACGAGCGTGAGCGCAGAGCTACCGCTATGCTGGCAACATTCATGCCTTGCGGCGCTAAGCTTCCGGTTATCGCACTGTTCTCAGGCGCTTTCTTCGGAGATGCTTCCTGGGTTGGAACTCTGATGTATTTCGTAGGTATTTTCCTGATTCTGGTTTGTGCGCTGCTGGTTAATAAGATCGCAGGCTACAAGGTAAGAAAATCCTTCTTCATCATTGAGCTTCCTGAATATAAGATTCCAAGCCTGAAACGCGCTGCTCTTTCCATGTGCAATCGTGGTTGGGCTTACATCGTAAAGGCCGGTACAATTATTCTGGTTTGTAACACAGTTGTTCAGATTATGCAGAGCTTCAACTGGAGCTTCCAGCTTGTTGAAGAGGGTGCTGAAAGTACATCTATCCTGGCATCCATTGCAAACCCAGTTGCTTACCTGCTGATTCCAATCGTTGGTTTCCACGCTTGGCAGCTGGCAGCAGCAGCCGTTACCGGTTTCATTGCAAAAGAGAACGTAGTTGGTACGCTGGCTGTATGCTACGCTGTTACCTCTTTCATTGATACCGAAGAGCTTGAGCTGGTAGGCGGCGCTGGTGAAGTAGCTACTATCTTTGCTTTGACAAAGGTTGCTGCTTTGGCTTATCTGATGTTTAACCTGTTTACACCTCCGTGTTTCGCAGCTATCGGTGCTATGAACTCTGAAATGAAGAGCGGAAAATGGCTGGCTGGCGGTATCTGCTTACAGCTTGCTGTTGGCTACACCGTAGGATTCCTTGTATACCAGATTGGTACATTGGTTACTACAGGCTCTCTGGGCGCTGGTTTCGTACCTGGATTGATTGCTGTCATCGTATTTGCCGCTGTCGTTGTTTATCTGGTTAAGAGAACAAACAGTCACCTGGCTGCTGAATATGCTTTGAGCAATAGTTAGGATACATATTAAGGAGTGATCAGTATGATCGATTTTGTTATTGTTTTAATTCTTGTGGTTGTCGTAGGTTCTGCCCTGGCATATATCGTCAGGGAAAAGAAAAAAGGCAATTGTGTCGGCTGCCCGGATGGCTGCCAGGGATGTCACGGGTGCCATACAAATGATATGACTTCTACATGCGGATGTAATAGCAAGGCAAACACCGCTTGCGGTGGTCATACGAATACAAAATAATAATTAAAAAAGACGTGGCACAGCGCCGCGTCTTTTTTAATTATCACTTACTCTGTTACTTATGCTTTTCTCTCTCTCACCTGATATCCTGCTTTTTCAATGGCATTTTTTATTCGCTCATCATCAATTGGGTGATCCATGGAAACCTCTACCAGCCCTTTCTTCAGCTTTACAACAGCAGATGCTCCTTCCATCGAATTCACCGCTTCCATCACTCTGTTGACACAGTGCTGACAGCTCATTCCCTCTACCACAAATATCTTCTTATCTGCCACCTTATTCAGCTTCTTTTTACGTGCCTTATAAGTCCCTCCCCCACAGCAGCTTCCTTCTCCGCGAAAATGTTTTACGCTTGAACGTATGGCAAAAAAAAGTATAGCAATCAGAACTACTGCAATTATAAAATTACTCATCTCAAATCTCCTTTCATGAGGTTTGTTGCCTCTAACTCATTATAGCACTCGTTCGCCGAAAGTCAATTAGTTGACTTTCTTTATTGCCCTTCCCGCCCAAATATGCTATATTTAAAATAATATTGAATGAATAAATGAAACGAACAAGAGGTATAAATATGACGACAAACGAATCTGCCGAGAACTATCTTGAAACCATATTAATCCTGAGTCAGAACCGTCCGGTTGTACGGGCTGTCGATATTGCCGCCGAGCTTAATTTTAAGAAATCAAGTGTCAGCGTCGCAATGAAAAAGCTTCGACAGAGTGAACACATTGTTGTGTCGCCGGAAGGTTTTATTACACTCACAGAATCCGGCCTTGAAATTGCGGAACGCATTTACGAACGGCATCGTGTTATTTCAGACTGGCTTACCAGCCTTGGTGTTGATCCCGGGGTTGCTGTCACAGATGCCTGTCGCATTGAACACGTCATCAGTGCAGAAAGCTTCACAGCAATGAAAAAGCATATCGAAGGATAAACAAAGAAGGCGTATCACAAATTACCGATGCCGCCTTATCCCTTATAATCTCCCTGCCCATTTCTCTGGCCGGTCAAAGCCGCCAATTTAAAGCTATGAGCAGGGAAATTACGTAATGAGTCACGCGTCAGCCCCTGACAAAATTTCGTCTGTATTCTGCATTTATCTCGGAAATCTCCTTTTCACCATCAATATATGGCCGGTATATATTGTCCACAATCCCGCCTCCCAGATTATCACAGCCGTTACAAAATTCACATTCCGTTCCGCATACATTCAGAGATTGCTGAACGATCCTGATTCTCTCTTCCTTTGTGGTATCTTTTATCAAAATGGATTTCATACTGATGCCTCCTTTATTTCTTAATTTGTTGTATATCTCCCAGGCGTTCAAGAGCCTTGTTCAGTGTATCGTCTTGTTTTGCAAAATGGAAGCGAATAAGATGATTCACATTTTCACGGAAAAAGCTGGAACCCGGAACAGCCCCTACTCCTACTTTTTTCGCTAGGTCTATACAGAATTCTTCGTCGCTTTTGTAGCCAAATTCACTAATATCTACCAGAACATAATAAGCTCCCTGCGGCTCTGTAAAATTAAGCCCGATATCCTTTAAACCATGAATGAACAGGTTTTTCATATGGGTATAATGGTTCTGCAGCTCTTTATAATAATCATCGCCAAATTCCAGCGCGGTGACTGCTGCCTCCATAAGTGGTGCTGCTGCCCCTACCGTCAGGAAATCATGTACTTTCTTTACTCTGTCTGCAATCTCCGGTGGAGCCATAACATATCCCAGTCTCCATCCGGTAATGGAATATGTCTTGGAAAGTGAATTGCAGATGATCGTTCTCTCACGCATTCCCGGAAGCGCCGCCATATACACATGTCTATTTGGCTCATAGATGATATGCTCATATACTTCATCTGTAATCACATAGATATCATATTTTTCCGCAAGATCCGCAATCACCAGAAGCTCCTCTTTTGTGAATACTTTTCCACACGGATTAGACGGATTGCAGAGAATCAGTGCTTTTACACCTTTCTGGCTGACTGCTTTCTCCAGTTCCCCTGCATCAAAATCAAATACCGGAGGTCTCAGTGGAACATAGACCGGTCTGGCTCCGCTGAGAATAGCATCCGCTCCATAATTTTCATAAAACGGAGAAAAAATCACAACTTTATCACCGGGATTACACACAGACATCATTGCCGCCATCATCGCCTCTGTACTTCCGCAGGTTACTACAATCTCAGACTCCGGATCCACATCCATTCCCGAAAAATGCTTCTGTTTTTTCGCCAGAGCTTCCCGGAAGTTCTGCGCGCCCCACGTCAGCGCATACTGATGCGGCCCTGTCTTTGCCACCTCCGCCAGCCTGTCTGTAAGCTCGCGGGGTGGAGCAAAATCAGGAAACCCCTGCGACAGATTCACTGCACCATATTGATTGGATATTCTGGTCATTCTCCGGATAACTGAATCCGTAAAATCCGAAGTTCTGGTACTTAATACTTTCATCTATAATATACCCCCTAAAAATAACCGTCTTTCTAATTCTTCTTCCGCTTTCATATTTTCATTGTACCCACATTTTCAAATCATATCAAGTCATTTTCCACTATTCATATCAAATTGATATGCATACCATCCATTAAACCCTTTTCGCCCGTGACCGGTTTTTCATATAAAGAAAAAGCAAGCAGCCAAAATATGCAGATCTAGGTAAAAAATAAGGGGGTGTCGGGAAATAGACAGCTCTAAACAGTGGAGGCAGTGACTTGTACGAGTCACTGCCTCCACTAAATTTTTTCGAAAAAAGAAAAAGATGGCTAACGACAACCATCTTTCTCTCCGTTCCATGTTATAATGGAACTATGCTAAAACAAGATTATTATAGCGACTTTTTTGAATTTTCTTCATCATGAGATAGAGAAATTTAAAGGAAAAAAGAAGCAGCCTCTAAATCGGGAACCAAGGGGATTTTGCGCCTTAAAGTAAACATCATTCAAGATAAAAAGAAAATCCTGTGATAATCCAAAGCTTAAAAAGCCTGAATTTCACAGGATTTTCTTTTTTGGGGATGTCACAGGCTAAAAATTGATATTAACCGACAACCCTTTTTTTCTGACAGTCTCTGGTTTCAATTACCGTCCCAATACACCGTTCTCTTCCACATCCTTACTAAAAACCTTATTCAGGCATTTTTGGATAGAAATGTATAATTGAATCTCCTCGTCGCTAAAGGCATCAAGACATTCATATGTACGCATCATACATTTCTTATCAAACTCTTCGTGCGCGAAATAAATCTCTTTTCCTTCCTCTGTCAGATTCAAATAATACTCTCTGTTATTATTTTCATTTCTTTCCTGAACAATGAGATTTTTCTTCCGGAGCTTGCGTACCATCTGAGAACATGCACTTGTAGTTTTTCCCAACTGACTGGCTATTGCGGTAATCGTTGTGTTTGGGGAATTACCGACAGCCTGTAAAAAATGCATTTCTGACTGGTATAGCACTTCATTACCATATTGATGAGGCATAGAATCATACTTATAGCACAGCTCATATCCTTCATCAAACGCTTCTATCAATTCATTATATTGACCAATTCTTTTATCCATAAAATTCTCCTCTGTTAGAATTCTGCCGGATAATTATAACAAAAATGCATTTTTTTGTAAATCAGTTTAACAATATATTTGTTTAATCGTTTTTCATTATGGAGTTTTATTTGGCCACAGCCTCGATCTCTACTCTCGCTCCTTTTGGCAGCTTTGCCACCTGAAAGGCCGCTCTTGCCGGATACGGTTCCTCAAAATATTCCGCATACACCCGATTCATCTCTGCAAAATCATTCATATCCTGTAGATATACGGTTGTTTTCAAAATCCGTTCCATTCCATATCCGGCTTCTTTTAAGATTGCCCGGATATTTTCCAGCGATTGTCTGGTCTGTGCCGCAATATCTCCGGATGGAAATTCTCCCGTTTTGCAATCAATCGGCAGCTGACCGGATACGAAGACGAAGCCTTCTGCCTGGGTTGCCTGGGAATAGGGTCCGATTGCCGCCGGGGCATTTTGTGATTCTAATTTTCCTTTCATTGTTTACCTCCCATTATAACATCTTCAATACATCATCAATCTCCGGCATGTCCATAAGATCCTTCGCATAATGTGCATAGCTGATCTGCCCTTCCTCATCCACAATAAACATAGCCGGAAGCTGTTGCTCCTCGCCTTCGTAATCACCATGATAGAAGCCGGAATTCTCTGCCTGTGCTATCTTTTCCTCCAATTCGTCTTTTCTGCTGCCAAGAAGCTCCTCTACGGTAGATGCCGGTGCAATATTCAGCGCATCATAGAATTTCATATCAACGTCGCAGATAATTTCAAACGGAAGCTGTTCCTCACCCAGCGATTCTCTGATATGCTCTCTGTCACTCTGCATAACAACAAATACCTGTGCATTCTTGTCCTCAAATTCCTTATATCGCTCCGCAATCATAGACACATCCAGACGGCAGATGGGGCATCCTATGTACCGAAGAACCCAGAAAACGGTCTTCCCTTTTAAGATGTCCCTGGTCTGTATATCTGACTGGTACGCCGTCTGAAATATCAAATTTGGGAATTTATCTCCTGCCTGATATCTTTTCATCTGTAATCTCCTGTCTCTTTAAACTTCCTGTTCATCCGAAGCCGTTTCTGCCAGCAGCTTCCGCTCACGGAAGAACTTGGTAAATAATAAGCATACGATCAGAAGGATTCCTGCATAAGAACTTAACAGATTTACAAACTTCATCAGAATACCGAAAGGCCCTAAATAGGTAAACACATATGCGCCTACCGTAATCAGTACACACAGCGGCTTATACCATTTGCTGGTCTCCGGACACACATTGATAACCACCTGCCATGCCATACCGGTAGCTGTGGTGTATACGGCAAGCTCCAGAATCAAAGCATACAGCTTACCGAACCAGCCGCCAAGGGACGTCCCCAGTGTAACAACCGGAACAGAACTTCCTACGATCGTGGATGCATTTAATACAAATGTAAAAATCAGCATGATTTTTACCAGGAATAAGAAGCTTTCACCAGACACATTACCGACGACCGCTTCCTTTTTACTTGTTCCCTCACGGGCCGCAACTGTTGCAAGATAACCTGTCGTCAAAACGATAATCTGGCCAAATTCCATAACTCCTGCCACAACCGGATTGCCCGTGATACGGATCGCCTCTGAGGACTCTCTCAGAAGATCACTGCCTCCGCTCAGACTGTCACTGTGGAAGATCAGACTATAAACACAGATGATCAGCATTACCACCATAATGATCGGAGCAATGTTTCCGATAATATCAATCAATCTCTTCGCTCCAAGGATAACGGTAGCTACAACAGCTATCAGCATGATAACCGTACCAACAGAAATGGGAAGGCCATAGCTTTCATTCAATGTGGTTGCAGCTCCGGAAAACATCGTACCGGTAAATAAGAACAGCATCAGGACGGTAAACCAACGGAACACCTTACCCAAAACAGGGCCACAGTAATGTGTAAACATACTGTCCATATCATGCATGGCAAATTTCCCACAATCCTTGGTTACGGTATAAATAAGGGTTATCGTCAGAACACAGGATATTAACTGGCTTAAAATTCCCCATACTCCGAGAGAGCCGTGATATTGCAGCAATGCGATTCCGGTACCGAACGAAGCACCTACTCCATAAGCGATATAAGCCCCTGCAAGGACAAAAACTTCTCTAAATCTTACTTTATTCTCATTCATATTATCTCCTTCTTCCATAAATATGGATCCTATCTTAAATATTGCGGGCCGTATCGTATCCCTGTCTCACAGCGGTTCTGACAAGTCCAGGCTGATAGCAGTCGCCGATCCACGCAAAGTCAATCACGGTTTCTCTTAAAACACTTACAGTTTCTTCATTTGGTGCAATACCTGTTGCTGCAATTACTTTATCCGCTTTCAGGAGAATCTGCTCGCCGTCGCTATTTTCACAGATCATTCCATCATCCGTAATTTCCACGCATTTTGTATTCAGCATGACATTTACCTGGTTCTTCTCAATGTTTGTCCACAATGCATCCATCTGCATTGCTCCGGTTCCCGGATAAGGAGTATTCGGCCCCGATGCCAAAGCTCCGGACATCTCAACAATCGTTGATTTCTTCCCCTGCATTGCCAAACCGATGGCACACTCTACTCCTGCAAATCCGCCGCCAAGTACAAGCACATTTTCTCCCACTTCCGGCTCATTCGTATAAAAATCCACAATCTGAACCGCTTTTTCGATTCCCTTAATCCTTGGAATAATCGGATGTCCGCCCACTGCTGCAATGACAACATCCGGTTCCAGCTCATCAATCAGTTCCGGCGTCACTTCCGTATTCAGTCTCACATCCACCCTGCTGCGGGCTATCATGCGCTCCAGATATTTCCGGTAAGCGGCAATTCTCTTCTTAAATGGCTCTTTCTCGATAATCGGCAGAAGACCGCCCAAACGATGCTGTTTCTCGCAGAGAATGACCTCGTGTCCCCGTTCGGCTGCCGTAACCGCGGCCTCCATTCCAGCGGGGCCGCCGCCCGCAATCAGAACCTTCTTCTTATCCGCCGCCGGAACCATATAACGGTAGTCACTGTCTCTTCCAATCTGTGGATTTACAGAACAATGCATCGGCAAATTATAATAACCTCCGGTAATGCAGGACAGACAGCGCAGACACGGACGGATCTCATCTGTCTTGCCATGCATTGCTTTCTTCGGAAGATCCGGATCGGCGATCAGTGCGCGCGCCATTACCACATAATCAATCATACCTTCCCGGATCCATTCCTCTGCTACAGCAGGGTCCGTAACCGCCCCAACGGTTCCAACCGGAATGCTCAGATGCTTTTTGATCTCTGCTGCCGCCCGGATATTATGCCCCTCATCTACATCAAACCAGCTTGGTGTAGACAGTACAGTCGAATCATGGAAATGCAGGGAACCACAGGACACCTGCACCATATCCAGGCCATGCGCTTCCATCATCTCGCAGTATTTGATACTGTCCTCAAGCTGATACCCATCGTACATTCCCTCCTTCCAGGAAATGCGTGCTTCAATCACAAAATTGGGCCCGCAGTATTTGCGGATACGGTCAATGACCATCATTGTAATCCTCGCCCTGTTTTCCAGACTTCCTCCAAATTCATCCGTCCGGTGATTCAGAACCGGTGACAAAAACTGGGACAAAAGCCAGCCATGTCCGGCATGAATGACTACAGAAGTAAAGCCACAGTGTTTTGCCCGAAGGGCGGCCTGTCCAAAGGACTCAACCACCTGCTCGATAATCTCTTTCGGCATCTCAATGATCTGATGCCTGTGAATTCCGCTTCCATCTCCCTGATCAAACTCATCTACCATATCGCTCGGCCCATAATTGATCCGGTTATCGTCGTGGAAATGCATTCCTGCATGAACAAGCTCCATAGAGGCGTGTGCGCCCTGAGATTGAATCGCACCTGCAAGATCATAAAATCCGGCTTCGTTTCTCTTATCAAAAGCTTTTACCTTATAACTCCAATCTACATATCCCGTCTCGTCCGTAACCACGTCTCCCAGGCAGATACACGCCGCTCCGCCTTGGGCGCGCCTTCTTAAAAACTCAATATTTTTCAACGTGATATGATCGTGATCCGTCAGTTCCTTTAATCCGGTTGGGGCTCCGAAGATACGATTACGGTATACCGTATTTTTCACCTTCAACGGACGGAACAGGTTCGGAAAATATTTATTCATCCAACGTTCCTCCTACTAAAAATTCCTCTTTTGATATGCTGCCCTCATAAGGTCAAGCGCTTCCTTTAACATGCTTCTGGGACACCCAACATTAATCCTCATGAATCCGCTTCCATCCCCGCCAAACCATTTTCCGGTATCGAATGCAATCCCGGCCTCCTTTAGACAGAATGTCTCAAGTTCTTCATCATTAAGCCCCAGTTCCCGGAAATCCAGCCACAAAAGGTAGGTCGCATCCGGTCTCTGGCATTTGATCTTCGGCATATATGTCTTCAGATACTGATCTAAGAACAGATAATTATCCCAAAGATAATCAATCAGTTGCTCCAGATATTCTTCACATTCCGGATCAGAATAGGCTGCGTCAAAAGCAACTGTTCCAAATACATTCATGATATAGAGAACCCGTTTTTCGATCTCCTTCTGAAATTTCTCTCTCAATTCCTGATTTGGTATAATGATTGCCGACATCTGAAGTCCTGCAATGTTAAAGGTCTTCGACGGCGCAGCGGCAGTTACGCAAATCTGTTCAATATCCTTTCCAAGCGCCGCTATCGATTGGAATTTGCAGTGACGGTAAACCAGATCGGAATGAATCTCATCCACCACGAGTATCACTTTATGCCGCAGACATATTTCCGCGACCTTCAGCAGTTCTTCTTTTTTCAGGACCCGGGATACCGGATTCAGCGGATGGCAGAAAAGAAGTACCTTATTTTTTGGCTCTGCCGCCAGCTCTTCCAGCTCTTCAAAATTGATATTCCACCTTGCTCCATCGCATATAAGGTTGTTATTCACAACCACTCTGCCATTATTAACAATTGATTCCGCAAAGGGATAGTAAACCGGCGGCTGAATGATCACACCGTCTCCGGGTTCCGTAAATGCCGCTACCATAGAGCTCAGCGCCGGAACCACCCCGTTTGTAAAGGACACCCATTCCGGGCGCACATCCCAGCCGTTCCTCCTTTTCTCCCATGCCGCAATCAATTTTTGAGAGTTATCCGATGTTTTGGTATATCCGTAAATCGGGTGCTCCGCGCGCTTTTGAATTGCCTCTGTGATCGGCCTGGGGCAGGGGAAATCCATATCAGCCACCCAGAAAGGCAGAGCCTGCGGATTCTCAGGAAAATTAATGTCCCGGGCCTCCCACTTGTAGCTAAGAGTACCGGTCCGGTCAATTACCTTATCAAAATCATATTTCATTACTATTCCTCCCAGTTAGATTCTTCCGACATTTCTTGCTGTGTAATATGCCTGTGATGTGGCATTCATAATTGTCTTCGGCACAATACAGTCACCGATGGGATAAAACTCCGGTGCACAGTATGCAAGCGCAGTAGTCTCTTCTCTGAGCGGCTTCTGACCTACGGCGTAGATTACGGTCTTTCCTTCCACAAATGTCTCCTTGCCGTCAACGCTGCATTGGATTCCCTCTGCTGTTATCTCCTCTGCTTTTGTGGAAAAATGCATTTGGACTCCCCGTTTCCGGATCTCTACCTTTACTCCTCTCAGGTGGTGTGTCTGCCCGCCATCATTGATATGATCGGACATTTCTACAATGCTGACCTTTTTTCCCATGCCCGCAAGGAAAATACCCAGTTCTACGCCAACCAGCCCGGCGCCCAGGATAACTACTGTATCTTCTGTCTTTTCCGGTTCTACATAAGCTTCCTCCGCGCTCATAACATTCCCGCCGTCAATTCCCGGAATCGGCGGCTTGACGGGACGCGCTCCCAATGCTGCAATAATCACATCCGCCTGGACTGATCTTGCATATTCTGCCGTGACCTCTGTATTCAAATGAAGTTCTATATCGGAATTTTTAACTGCTTTTTCCTGTGCATCCAGATATTCGGACAGTTTCTCTTTGAACGGAACCTTTTCCTCACAGCGAAGGGCTCCGCCCAAACGGCCTGATTTCTCGCACAGGATTACTTCATGTCCGCGTTTCCTGCAGGTCAGGGCAGCCTCCATCCCGGCAATCCCTCCGCCTGCAACCAAAACTTTCTTCTTAACAGCCGGCGCAATCTCATAACGAGCCTCTAACTCACGGCCCGCCTGCGGATTAATCGCACAATAGAACTGTCCCACAGACATAATACTTGAGAAGCAGGACAGGCAGCGCATACACTTACGGATCTCCTGTTCTTTTCCGGCTCTTGCCTTCAGCGGAACATCCGGGTCACAGATCAATCCCCGCGCCATCTCCACAACATCTGCCTTGCCTGATGCAATAATCTCTTCCATCAGCTCCGGATCATCCAGCGCTCCTACCGTAGCAACCGGTGTCTTGATATGTTTTTTGATCTCCGCTGCATATTTTACGTTCACACCATCCGGTTGGAATACATTCGGGTGAGTAACACCGAACACTTCTTCCACCTCATGATTTCCCGCCGATACATGAATCAGGTCACAGTAATCCTCAATCTGCTTCGCAAAGGCAATTCCTTCCTCTATGCCATAACCACCGTCGTACACCTCGCTTCCGCTGATGCGGATCTCAATTGGGAATTTCGGCCCGCAGGTCTTGCGGATCGCTTTGCAGATCTCTACTGCCAGCCGCGAGCGATTTTCAATATCAGGACCGCCCCATTTATCTGTCCGGGTATTCACAAGCGGAGACATAAATTGGCTCAAAAGCCATCCGTGGGCTCCGTGAAGCGTGACCATGGTAAATCCGGCCCGTTTTGCATAATCTGCCGCCGCGGCAAATTTTCCTACCACATCCCAGATCATCTCCTCTGTCATCGGAAGAATAATCCGGCCGTCTATAACATCCTCCACCGGACCGTAAGCCAAGCCTCTGGATGCTTCTCCCTTGATTCCGCTGGAACGGGCTGCATACATACCTGCATGACACAATTCCGCCGAAACATTTGCCCCCTGCATCCTGACCGCGTTTGTAATTCGGTTAAACATCACAAAGCTGTAAGGATTATCAAGTGGGACGTCCTTTGCAATCCTGCCAAGCTTTGAATCAACCGTCAGATCTCCCACACAGACAGAAGCTGCTCCTCCCTTTGCTTTCCGCTCGTAGTAAGCAATTGCCTCCGTCGGCACTTCCCCAAAGCGATTGGAATCCATGTAACCTGTAGGCGATGCAAAAATCCGGTTTTTAAAGTAGGTTCCTGCCAGTGTAATAGGCTGAAACAAATGTGGATATTTCATTTCTGACATATATTTTCTCCTTTTCTTTAAGCTTTTGTCTGCCGAATATCAGAAGAGTCCTAGACTCTTCCGATATTTCTTGCTGTGTAATATGCCTGCGACGTAGCGTTCATAATCGTCTTCGGCGTTATGCAGTCGCCGATCGGATAGAACTCCGGCGCACAGTATGCCAGTGCAGTGCCTTCTTCTCTAAGCGGTCTCTGGCCTACGGCATAGATGACGGTTTCTCCTTCCACAAAGAGTTCTTTTCCGTCAGAGCTGCATCTGATTCCGTCTTTCGTGATCTCTTCTGCCTTTGTAGAGAAATGTATCCGGATTCCGCGTTTCTTGACTTCTACCTTCAGTCCTTTCAGGTGATGGGTCTGACCGCCGTCATTGATATGGTCGGACATCTCTACAATGCTTACCTTTTTCCCCATACCTGCAAGGAAAACACCAAGTTCTACGCCAACCAGTCCCGCGCCAAGGATAACTACCGAATCTTTCGTCTTCTCCGGTTCCACGTAAGCTTCTTCCGCACACATTACATTCTCACCGTCGATCCCCGGAATCGGCGGTTTGACAGGGCGCGCTCCCAGCGCTGCGATGATAACATCTGCATTTACGGATTTTGCATATTCCGGAGTAACCTCCGTATTCAAATGAAGTTCAATGCTTGAGTTCTTGATTGCTCTTTCCTGTCCGTCCAGATATTCTGACAGCCTCCACTTAAACGGCACTTTCTCTTCACAGCGAAGAGCTCCGCCCAGACGTTCCGACTTCTCGCACAGAATTACTTCGTGTCCACGTTTTTCACAGGTCAGGGCAGCCTCCATCCCGGCAATTCCTCCGCCTGCAATCAATACCTTTTTCTTATGAGCCGGTTCAATCTCGTAACGCGCCTCCAGCTCCCGGCCTGCCTGAGGATTAATCGCACAGTAAAACTGTCCCACGGACATAATGCTTGAGAAGCAGGACAGACAGCGCATACATTTACGAATTTCCTTTTCTTTACCGAGCCTTGCCTTTAATGGAATATCCGGATCACAGATCAGTCCCCGCGCCATTTCCACAACATCTGCCTTTCCGGATGCAATAATCTCTTCCATCAACTCAGGATCGTCTAGTGATCCGACCGTTGCAACCGGTGTCTTTACATGCTTCTTGATTTCTGCCGCATATTTTACATTCACACCGTCCGGCATGAACATGTTCGGAGTTGTTACGCAGAATACCTCTTCCACCTCATGATTTCCCGCCGATACATGGATCAGATCACAATAATCTTCAATCTGCTTTGCGAAAGCAATTCCATCCTCAATCGTATATCCTCCGTCATAAACCTCATCGCCGGTAATACGGATCTCAATCGGGAATTTCGGTCCGCAGACCTTCCGGATTGCTTTGCAGATCTCGATAATCAGGCGGGAACGGTTTTCTACGGAAGGACCGCCCCACTTATCCTTCCGGGTATTCACAACCGGAGACATAAACTGGCTCAGGAGCCACCCATGGCCTGCGTGGAGGGTTACCATGGTGAATCCCACATTCTTTGCACTCTCTGCCGCTTTGGCAAATTTTGCAACCACATCCCAGATCATCTCCTCTGTCATCGGCAGGATGATCCTTCCGTCTACCACATCCTCTACCGGGCCATAGGCCAGTCCTCTGGACGCTTCTCCTTTGATTCCGCTGGAACGGGCCGCATATAAACCTGCATGACACAATTCTGCCGAACAGTTTGCTCCCTGCATCCTGACAGCGTTGGTGATTCGATTGAACATAACAAAATTGAATGGATCATCAATCGGAACATCCTTTGCAATTCTTCCCAGCTTCGAATCAACTGTCAGGTCCCCGATACAGACAGATGCCGCCCCGCCCTTTGCTTTCCGTTCATAATAAGCAATTGCTTCCGCAGGAACCTCGCCAAAACGGTTAGAATCCATGTAACCCGTTGGGGACGCAAAAATGCGGTTCTTAAAATAAGTCCCCGCCAGTGTAATCGGCTGAAACAAGTGTGGATACTTTGAAACAGACAGTTCCTTTGTACATTCTCCCATAGTATGTACCTCCTTTTTTATTTACGCGCTTATTTATTAAGCACATTAACCTTTTAATAGCTTCATTATATGCTATTTATATATAAATTGCAAGATAAACTGACAAAAATAATTAAATATATACAAAAAAGCCCCCAAGCCATAATGACTTGAGGGTCGTCTCCCTTATAATTGATTCTCTTTCATTTACAATCCAAAATTACAAAATCATGCTGACCGCATTTTTCCATCCTGCATACTTTTCAGCTCTCAAGAATTTATCCATTTTCGGAGCAAACTGTTTCCGGCGTATTTTGTCTATAATTTTACTATCATAGACGCCGAGCGCAATCCCTGCCGCACATGCTGCGCCGATGCCGGACATTTCTTCCGCCTGTGAGACAGATACGCATTTTCCAAGGATATCACTTTGAAATTGCATCAGATAACTGTTTTTTGTGGGACCGCCATCCACACGAAGTTCCAAAGCACTGTCCAAATCCATATTTCCCGAGTGCTTATTAAATTCAATATCCGCAACCATAGCATCCACAATGTCACGGATCTGGTAGGCAATACTTTCTACTCCCGCGCGAACCGTCTCCTTTATAATATACCCCCTAAAAATAACCGTCTTTCTAATTCTTCTTCCGCTTTCATATTTTCATTGTACCCACATTTTCAAATCATATCAAGTCATTTTCCACTATTCATATCAAATTGATATGCATACCATCCATTAAACCCTTTTCGCCCGTGACCGGTTTTTCATATAAAGAAAAAGCAAGCAGCCAAAATATGCAGATCTGGGTAAAAAATAAGCGTACCACTATTTCTAATGATACGCTACACCTAAATCTCAGCTTACTAATCCATCTGGTATTTTCTGTTCGGTTTATTAATGATATCCACATCATACAGACCTTTAATCAGATAGGGAATTACATCCTTATCATTCATCTTACAAAGTTCTGTACATGCTCCATTTGCAATGGCGAATCTTGACCAGCCTCCACCGATTACCTTAACTACTTCCAACTCTGACCAGGGTGCATTTTCACAAGGGTTCAATGTAACCTTTGCTGAAGCAGGTGTCCATTCAAAATACTGGTTGGAACCAGTACTGGTCGTCAGACGGGTATTTCTAAACTCCATTCCTCCCTGATCATTCACATTGAGATCTGTTTTGATGAAATAGCAGGCTCCATCCACAGTTCCATTCTCTTCGTTCGCTTTAAACATCTCTTTCGCTTCCGGTAAATTGTATTCTCCAAATTCCAGTTCAATATCAATTACATGCACATCATCTTTTACCACATAGGCATGTGCTGTATCTCCTCTTCGAAGCAGTGAAATCTCATCCGCCAGCTTTTTCGGTGTTCCTGTTGCATCCCGACCGGCAATTGCCCCCATATAAGCCCCCGGACCATGAAGGAACAAACTTGGCATATAAATTCCCGGAACACCATTATATGTAACCGGAATGGCCAGATAAGTCTCCTGATAAACCCGGGCAAAATTAGTTCCGTCAATGTTCACTACATTACAGGTAATAATTGGGGCAAGCAATTCCAAAGGCGGCGGCAGGATTGCAGCCGCTTTCTCCGGATCTGTCATCCATGCAACAGTAATTCCCTCTTCTCTTTCCATTCTCAGTCCACTTCTGAAGGCTGATCCATCTTCAAAACACTTAATCATTTCTTCATCTGTTAATTTAAAACTATATTCTTTCATGTCATTTCCCTTTCTGGATCTGGTTCCATAATCAAATACTGTAAGCTGCCGCATATGCTGTCAATGTTGCATTCTGAATTTTGGAAGCTTTTTCGGCATCTCCAATCACCTGTACATGATATCCCGCCCGGATAAGATCATTCCCCAACTCCTTCCCATAAGATTTCTGTCCGACCGCTAAAATCACTTTATCAGTTTCTTTCGTCATCAATTCTCCCTCCTGCTCGAAAGTAACTGCATTGGGGGCGATTGATTTAACGGTTGCATTTGTCTTCTGCTCAACGCCAGCCGCCATGAAAGACATGGTCAAATCAAAGGAATGCATCATCTCCATACCATTCGCAATCTGTGGAAGCATCTCGATCATCGTAACCTGATTTCCCTTTTCTAAGAGCATTTCTGTCAGCTCACAGGCAACCAGCCCGCCTCCAACAACTGTCACATGCTGATGTTCCGGAATTGGAGCAATGCCGCCGATAACATCCCATGCCTGAAGTGCATTTTCACACCCTTCAATTGGCAATCTGGTAACCGGAACTGCCCCAGTAGCCAGTATCACTTCATCCGGATTGATTTCCTGAATAAGTTCAACCGTCGCTTCTGTATTATAACGTACTTCAATTTGTTTTCTTTCCGTCTCGGCTGCAAACCACTCTTTCGCTTCCCTGACTCTCCCTTTATCCGGCGGAATACATGCCAGATCAAGCTGTCCGCCAAGATGATCCGCTTTCTCAAGAAGAATAACCTGATGGCCTCTGTCAGACGCTACGATAGCTGCCTGCATACCGGCAATGCCACCGCCAATTACCACAACAGATTTAGCGGATTCCGCTTTTTCTGCAGAACCATACTGTAATTCTCTTCCAGTAACCGGATTAATCACACAGGAAGCAAATGAACCTTCCATAACACTTCTCATACAGCCTTCTGAACAGCTCATACATTTCCGGATTTCATTTGCCCGGCCGGTCTTTGCCTTTTCCGGCCAGTAAGGATCGCAAAGTAATGCTCTTGCCAGATAAACAAAATCAACCTTCTCATTTTCAATGACAGCCTCACAGAATTCCGGATCTCTCAGGGTTCCTGAAACACCTACCGGAATGTTTACAGCAGCTTTAATCTTTTCCGCAAACGGAACCCTTGAACCCTGCGGATATTTTTCAGTCTCAATCATGTTAGAAAATGCACTAATTGCTCCAACCGTGACATCTAAAAAGTCACATCCCGCCTTCTCACATAATCTTGCAATCTCCGCACACTCTTCATCAGATAGACCATTCGGCACAAACTCCTTACCTGGGATACGGGCACCTATAATAAAATCCGGACCGCATTCTCTGCGAATACCTTCTATTATTTCTGTAAGTATTCTCGCTCTGTTCTCAAGGCTGCCGCCGTACTCGTCTGTTCTGGCATTGAAATCCGGAGTAAGAAATTCACTGATCAGATAACCGTGCCCGCTATGGATTGTTGCCCCGTCAGCTCCCGCTTTCTTGAGATTTACTGCCGATTTGATAAATTGATCCCGAACGAAATGTACTTCATCCAATGTCATTGCATGCTGCGGACCGACTGTTCTCATTCCCTTAACCATAATGTGTTCACATTCCTTATCAGATGGTGTCCACGGTTCCACACCGCCTGTTGCCATGGATGTAGTCTGCCCTCCTGCATGATGAAGCTGCGGAATGACCAACGCCCCATATTCGTGACATTGATTAATAATATCTTTCAGCGCCTCCAAATTCGTATGATCATCAATTCTGGCCTGCGGGCCACTGCTCCCTCTCGGATAATCAACATTCAGGTAGCCAATTGAGATGATACCTGCTCCGCCTTTTGCGCGCTCAATATAATACGCTTTGTACTGATCGGTAATCTCACCAGCCGGTGTTGCCATTCCCTCGCCCATCGGAGAAAGGCCAATACGGTTCTTTGAAATCTTGCTGCCAATCTGCATGGTACTGAACAGTTTTACAAATCCTTCCATCGTTAAATCCTCCTGTCTTGTGTTTTAAACATCTGTTCCCAACTTTCTAAATAAAATTTTACTCTATTGTTAAATTTGAAACCATCCGAAGAATAACTGATAATTTAGCCAATTCATCCTACACTTTGTAGGATGAAGAATGTATAATAAATAGTAGCAAATCCATTTTAAAATCAAGTCAGAGTATGGATAGGAGGACGGAAAATGAATTATCAAAGTGGATATCTTTTTTATGAATTATCCAAATATTACATAGGAAATGCAGTATCTTCTTCATATCAGGATCATTATGGCAGACCACTTTTTTTTGAATCCGGGAAAAACTATTTCAATCAATTGATCCTGACAGATAAAGAGCATTACCAAGAATGTCTTTGCAATTGTCACGCCTGTGCAATCATTATCAATGGATCGGTTCAGCCAGCTCTTTCCGACAACCATATTTATATTATCCAGGACGAAGAGCCCGTCCATTTGCTATTTAACCGTATTACTGATATATGCAATCGCTTTGACCAGTGGGATGAGAATTTATCCCGAATTGTCGCAGATACTCTGACCTATGATGACCTGTATCAGGCAACTGACTCTATGATGTCACAAGGTTTTTCGCTCTTCGACACCAATTTTCGCTTTGTTTCTTTATCTAAACGCATTATCCGCGAAGAAGAACTGCTCTCCTATATTGTATCAATCAATAAAGAAGGGCATCAGATAATGCCTATTGATAATCTTTTAACCTATGCTCAGAGTACGGAATTTCTGGAAAATGAAAAAAGTGATAAACCCTTTCTGAGCCGGGTACCACGTCCATGCTATAACATAAATCTGTTTTTTAAAAAAAAGCGGATAGGAATGATGTCTTTGGCAGCAACAGAGGATAGTCTGGAAAATGATCATAACTGTGCATTGCTTCTTCATTTAGCTTCTTATGTAAAAAAGCTCTACTCTTACTATCAGGGTTTTTTTGTTATCAAAAGTGAGCATAAAGAAAAGGAGAATTACTTAAAGACACTCATTCAGGGGAAAACTCCGACGGATTCATACTGGTATGACAGAGCCCGCATAAATCGTTATGCATTCTATCTCCTGACTCAGACAAAAGATTCTACCCAGAATCTCTATATCATCTACCTCTGTAATTACCTCGAAACTCTTATCCCTCAAAGCTTCTGCTTTGAATATAACAATCAAATTGCGGTATTGCTGGAGTACCCTGGGAATGTACGCGGAGAAATCGAGGACAAACTCCGGCAGTTCCTTTTAGACAAACATTTGATGGCAGCAACCACCCGGGACTTTCAAGATCTTTCCTACCTGGCAGCAGCGTATCGTCAGGCTTCCATCACGCTAAAATTATCAGCAAAGGATATATCCGCTACCATCCGCTCTTTCTATGACTATGCATTTCGTTATATCATGGATTGCAGCCTTACACACTTTACGCCAGATGAAATCTGCGCTCCTGCAATCCAGACTTTGCTGGAGTATGATGCTGTCCACCAGACAGAATTAGCCAAAACTCTTGAAACCTACCTCACTACCCACCTTAACGCCACCAAATCCGCCAGACAGCTCTATGTTCACCGCAGCAGCTTTCTAAGCAGATTAGATCGAATCATACAATTAACAAATCTTAATCTTGAAGATCAAGAAACGCGTCTCTATCTGGAGATTTCCTTTGCAATCAAGAATCTGTATCAATTATCAGATTAAATCTTCTTCTGGCATAAACATAATAAGAGGGGTTGTTAATCACCAACCCCTCTTTAGCATTATTTGTCTGTTACAAGATCATGCCAACCGCATTTTTCCATCCTGCATACTTTTCAGCTCTCAAGGATTTATCCATTTTCGGAGCAAACTGTTTCCGGCGTATTTTGTCTATAATTTTACTATCATAGACGCCGAGCGCAATCCCTGCCGCACATGCTGCGCCGATGCCGGACATTTCTTCCGCCTGTGAGACAGATACGCATTTTCCAAGGATATCACTTTGAAATTGCATCAGATAACTGTTTTTTGTGGGACCGCCATCCACACGAAGTTCCAAAGCACTGTCCAAATCCATATTTCCCGAGTGCTTATTAAATTCAATATCCGCAACCATAGCATCCACAATGTCACGGATCTGGTAGGCAATACTTTCTACTCCCGCGCGAACCGTCTCCTTTCGCCCGGTCGTCCTTGTAATCCCACAGAGGATCCCCTTTGCCTGGCTGTTCCAGTAAGGCGCCCCAAGGCCTGTAAAAGCCGGGACAAAATAAAGCTCATCATCCTGCTCTGCCTCCCTGCACAGGCATTCGGTTTCTCCCGGATCCGAGACCATATTCATTTCATCCTTGAGCCAGGATACCACTGCGCCTGTATAATTAATATTTCCCTCCAGGACATACTGGACCTGCCCCTGCATCTTCCATGCCAGAGAAGCAACAACGCCGGACCGGCCAAATACCGGCTTATCGCCAACATTCATCATAACAGAGGAGCCTGTGCCGTAGGTGGCTTTGATCATTCCCGGCGCAACGCATCCCTGTCCGAACAACGCCGCATGAGAATCACCAAGGACACCATGGATCGGAACCGGATGTTCAAAAGCTCCTTCAAAATCCGTCCAGCCAAAACAGCTGTCAGAATCGCACACCTCCGGAAGGCTCTCCGTATGTATGCCAAACCATCCGCATAATTCTTCATCCCATCTCAGATCCCTGATATTAAACAGCTGTGTCCGGGATGCGTTGGAATAATCCGTCTTATAGGACTGTCCGCCGGTCAGCCGGTACACAAGCCAGGTATCAATCGTTCCCATGCACAGCTCCCTTCGGCTTTCTCTCTCACTTAGTCCTTCTATATTCTCAAGCATCCATTCCAGCTTAGAAGCAGGAAAATAAGGCGACAGCTTCAGGCCTGTCTTTTCCAGTATCTTGTCACCATGGCCCATAGCCTCGTGTGCTTCTGATATCTTCTTTGCCCTGGAGCATTGCCAGACAATGGCATCTGCCGCCGGTTTTCCCGTTTTTCTGTCCCAGATGAGCGTGGTTTCTCTCTGATTACTGATTCCGACGCCGCAGACCTTGCTTCTGTCAATGTCCGCATGATCCAGCAGACTGCCCACAACTCCGATGACATTTCGGTAGATCTCCTCCGGATCATGGGATACAAAGCCCTGTTCGTTGATAATCTGACGGTGGGGCAGGTCTTCGCGCAGCAGAAGCGTTCCATTTTCGTCAAACAGCATTGCCTTCGTTCCCTGGGTACTCTGGTCAATACTGATAATATATTTTTCTTCCATTCCCATCACCTATTTGCTTTGCCGGCTATTTTGCTTCGTTGACAATGTCTCGAATACTTTTCGCGATCCCCTCTGCATTCAGTCCATAATACGCGAAAACTTCCTGCGATGTTCCCGTAATGACCGGAGCGTCCGGCAAAGACAGATTTACGACCTTCTTCGGGCATTCACCGGATACAACCTGGGCAACCATGGAACCTAATCCTCCAAATGGCGCATGCTCTTCTGCGGTAAGCACCGCTTCTGCATTCTGCGCTGCCTTTATAATAGCCTCTCTGTCCAGAGGCTTTACGCAATACATATCCAGAACGGATACATGGATGCCTTCTTCCCTCAGAAGCTTTGCCGCATCAGCCGATGGTTTTACCATCTCTCCGCACGCAACAATTGCCACATCCACTTTCTTACTCTCCGCATCAGGATCATCCCATCCGTCGGTCACTACCGTCGCTTTATCAAACTCGAAGGGAACATTTTCCTCTTCGTATACAGGATCTACGGCATTTCTTCCCACACGGACATATGCAGGCTTTTCATCCTTCAAAAGCGCCTCCGTAAGCTTTCTGGTCTGAAGATGATCGCTTGGAATGTAAACGCGCATATTGGGAATTGCGCTCATTGCCGCAATATCCTGGGCAGAATGGTGGCTCATGCCAAGAGCGCCGTAGCTGACGCCGCCGCTGATACCGATCAGCTTTACGTTGGTATTGGAATATGCCACATCTACCTTACACTGCTCGTAGCTTCTGGTAGATAAAAAGCAGGCCGGAGATACTGCGTACGCCTTCTTGCCGCATTTGGCGAGCCCTGCCGCAATACTTACCAGATTCTGCTCTGCGATACCGGTTTCTACAAACTGGTCCAGATAGGTATCTGCAAAGGCCGTGAAGGAACCGCTGCCTCTGGAGTCACTGCACAGTGACACAATACTTTTATCGTCCTTTGCTGCCTCCATTAAAGTTTCACATATCATCTGTTTATTTGCAATCTTTCCCATTATAAACACGCCTCCTTTGCAGATTCCAGATCTTTCATGATCTGCTCATATTCTTCTCCGTTCGGAACCTTGTGATGCCAGTTTGCCTTATTTTCCATAATGGAAGAGCCTTTTCCTTTCACGGTATTCGCAATCAGAACGGTTGGCTTTCCTTTCACAGTCTTCGCCTCTTCAAAGGCGGCCTCCAACTGGTCGATATCATTTCCATCCGCAACATCAATTACATGCCAGCCAAATCCTTTAAAACGCTCATGCAGGTCATCATGCGCCATAACATCTTCCGTATTCCCGGAAATCTGCAGACGGTTTCTGTCCACTACCGCACACAGATTATCAAGCTTATAATGACTTGCCGCCATTGCGCCTTCCCACACAGAACCTTCTGCCAGCTCGCCGTCACCCATCACCGTGTAGACTCTGTAGCTCCGATCATCCATTTTTCCTGCCTTTGCCATGCCTACGCACACCGGAAGTCCATGTCCAAGAGAGCCGGAATTCATCTCAATGCCCGGAAGCTTGTTATTCGGATGTCCGATAAATTTTGAACCAAATTTGCTAAATTCTCTGTGCAGCTGCTCCTTCGGGAAGAATCCTTTCTCCGCAAGAACAGAATAGTAGGATTCTACGGAATGTCCTTTACTCATAACAAACAGATCTCTGTCCGGATCATCCTGATTCTCCGGATTGATATTCATCTGTTTAAAATAGAGTTCCACTAAAATTTCCATTACGCTCATATCGCCTCCGATATGACCGGCCTTGCCGGCACAGATCAAATCAACTGTGTCCATTCTCATCTGATATGCCAATGCTTTTAAATTCATGTTATTCTCCTTTCATTCCCCACGCAGATATGCTTTCACTTCTTCTTCAATCGGATCATACAGATCCGGTTTGATTCCTATGTACTTGCATGCTTCATAAAGAACCGGAACCACATCCTTATGAATACCGACGCAGTGATGTATGTACGGGCCTTCCACGATCTTAGCTTCCAGACGCTTAATATTTTCCACCTCTACCCAGAGATAGGTACCCATACATTTCGGTCCTTCCACGCCTTTTGCCCGTCCAAGAAGAAGGGAGTATTCACCGTTATCTCCGTCAAAACGGCACAGTGTCACATCCCCATGCTTTGCTTCTGCCGTAAGGCTTCCCGGATGGTCAAACGCCAGCGGATAGGTAAGCTCCGGCTTCTCCCTTGCCACCGATACCGGCCATGGCCCGCAGTGCTGCAGCAGCTCTCCGTTTTCAATATCCGGATGACGGATGGTCCAGTCGGCAAAGAACCCTCTTGTCTCTCCCATTCCGGCAGCCTCTACCATCAGGGCGGTGATCGCTCCGTGAATATCCGTTTCACATACAACCGGTATTCCCTGCTCATTTAAAATCGCATTGGCAGCACAGGGCATAATGCCAAGCTCGCTCTGCAATGCATTCCAGCACTGAATTGCCGCCGCCTTGCATCCATATTTTTTCACAAGATTCTGCATTGCTCCTGCCAGTGCGGCAACATTCTCGACTTCCTCTTCCTTAATTTTCACAGTCATCTCACGCCGGATACCGTCCAGGATTTCCTGCATCTTTTCCGCATCCGCCCTGACTGCTTCTGTCTCCTGGATCAGCTCGGTCATAGGAATCGGTGAGAGCTGGATATTAAACTTCTCTAATAATTCACCTTCATTGCACATGGTCGTCCAGAAATCAAAGGGTCTGGTAGAAATCTGAAGAATCCTTGTACTGCGGAAGGTTTTTACAACATTACATACCGCAAGAAAATCTTTGATCCCACGCTCGAACACCGGATCACTTAATCTGCAGTTGGTAAGATAGGTAAATGGCACCCGGAATCTTCTCAGTACCTTGCCGGTGGCAAACAGGCCGCACTGTGTATCCCGCAGACGTACTCCGTCCGGCTCCGGGCGCTCGTCTAAGGGTCCCCACAAAAGAACCGGAACGTCCAGTTTTTTTGCTAACCTTGCACAGACATACTCCGTACCGAAGTTACAGTGCGCAAGAAGCAGTCCGTCGACTCCTTCTGCCTGAAACTTTGCAGCGATCTTTTCCATATCTTCATCATTGTATAAGAGTCCTTCGTCATTGATATCTGTAATATCTACAAAATCCACTCCCAGCTCTTTCAGGCGGTCGGCCGTAAGTCCCCGGAACTTTACTGCATCCGGCGCGCTGAAAATACTTCTTCTCGTAGGTGCATATCCTAACTTTATTTTCACCATATCCTTATCTCCTCTATTGCTTTATTGCTCTGCTAAAGAGAAAGAGTTCCCTGACCGGAACTCTTTCTCTTGTTCTTATTCAAAAAGGCTCTCTCCGTTTGTGGCAATTACCTTTTTATACCAATAAAAAGATTTCTTTTTATATCGCTCCAAAGTTCCGGTTCCATCATCATTTCTATCTACATAGATAAATCCGTAACGCTTTTTCAGCTCTGCGGTAGACGCGCTGACAAGATCAATACATCCCCATGTGGTGTAGCCCATGACTTCTACGCCATCCTCGATCGCCTCTGACAGCTGAATCAGATGGTCGTTCAGATACTCGATACGATAACCGTCTTCCACCGTAGGATTGCCCTGCTCATCCTCCACAAGAACATCCACGGCGCCCAGACCATTCTCCACGATAAACAGTGGTTTCTGGTATCTGTCATAAAACATATTCAGCACGTAGCGAAGTCCCTTGGCGTCGATCTGCCATCCCCACTCGGAAGCTTTTAAGGTCGGATTTGGAACACCGCCCATCAGATTTCCCGCACCCCGGATCTGTTTCTCCGGATCGGCCGTAGCGCACACGCTCATATAGTAGCTGAAAGAAACAAAATCAACCGTATTCTTTAAGATTTCCTCATCCTCCGGCTCAAAATGAATCTGGATATCATGTTCTCTGAAGTAACGTTTCATATACCCCGGATAAATTCCTCTTACATGTACATCACCAAAGAAATAATTCTTGTGCTCGGACTCCATCACCTCGATCACATCATCCGGATCCGGCGATAAGGGATAAGTCGGCATACTTAAGATCATGCAGCCCACCTTTGCCTCCGGCATCATTTCATGGGCGATCTTTGTAGCCAGTGCACTTGCAACCAGCTCATGATGTACTGCCTGATAGAGATCCTGCTCCGATAATTCTTCCTTTGGCGTATTGATTCCGCCGCTCATAAATGGCTCATGCAGCACGGAATTGATCTCATTAAAGGTCAGCCAGTATTTCACTTTTCCCTTGTAACGGGCAAAGATCGTCCTTACGTAATGCTCATAAAAATCAATCATCTTACGGTTTGCCCATCCATTGTACTTCTCTGCCAGGTATAACGGCGTCTCATAATGAGAAATGGTAACCAGCGGCTCGATTCCATACTTATGGCACTCATCAAAGAGGTCATCATAGAACTGCAGCCCCTTCTCATTCGGTTCCTGCTCATCTCCATGCGGGAAAATGCGGCTCCAGGCAATCGAAGTACGGAATACCTTAAAGCCCATTTCTGCAAACAGCCTGACATCCTCTTTATATCTGTGATAGAAATCAATGCCAATTAACTTCATGTTATCTTCCGTCGGCATCTCGGTTCTCGGTCCCCGGATTCCGTTCGGCATTACATCCTGAATCGAAAATCCTTTGCCGTCCTCATTGTATGCGCCTTCGCATTGATTGGCGGCAACGGCGCCTCCCCACAAAAATCCTTCTGGAAATCTGCTCATACTTCTACCTCCAATATCTATCCTTTTTCAATCACCAACAATACGTCCTGCTGGAATGGATGCATGGCAACCACGGTACGGCCGTCCTGGATACTCATATCAATATCTGCCACCCGTTTTTCCGCCAGATCCAACGCTCTGCAGGTGTAGCCCTCCAGCTCCCGGCCAATACATACCTTTGTATTGTACGGAACGTAGACAAGATATCCTTCTTCCGTTGCAGCCATACGAATCGTCTCAGTAGTATTTTCAATCCATTCACTGGCCGGAACAAGCTCCTGGCTTCCATATTTCCTCAGCACATTCTTTATAAAGCCATAGTCCCATGCGCCTGGGAATTTAATCGCATCCTGCCAGCAAAGGGGCTCGTCAAATCCTTCTCCGATCACCGGATTCTTCGGGCAATTCATCTTCTGCCAATTCCAGATCCCGTGAGCTCCGTAGGTCACGCCTGCGCTGGCTCCGCTTAAGATACTGGTCCATGCCGCCTGACGGACTTCCCGCTGTCCGAAACGTCCATATTCCTGACGGCTGTATCCCATCTGTTCATAGCAGGGCTCCGAATTGATCATCGGCTTTTTCGGATACTTCTTCCGGATATTTTCCGGAAGCACATATGCCATATGCTGTCCCTTGGAATTGTGTCCGGACTGGAACATATAAAAATCAATCTTCTCGTCCAGTACCTCCGGAATCATATCGTAACCGCGCCTGATATGCAGTGTCTTTAAGCTCTCCGGACTCTTCTCACAGATAACCTCCAAAGCCGTCTTATAGTAGCCTGTGGCAGCTTCTGTCTCAAAGTCCGTATCCCCGCTGATAACATAGATCGGGTCGAACTCGTCAAATTCATCTACGATCTTTTGTGCATATTCTTTTACAAAGGCCTCCGGCATTACGTTAATATCCAGCATATTACTTCCCCAGGTATCCGGCACATGATTCAGCCACAGTACCACAAGCGCAAGCTGAAAGCCTTCTTTGACTGCCATCGCGCACATCTTCCGCGCACGTTCATAGTATTCTTCATTCCACGCCGAGAAATCAAACTTCATTCCGTCTTCTGTGGCAAATGGATATACACCTACGTCAGACATACATCTGTCCCACTGAGGCATAGTATTGATCTGGAGCACATTAAAGCCCTGTGTTTTGCGCACATGCAGATAATACTCCCATTCTTCCAATGTTACATTGGTAAATGCGCTCCAGATTGTATCGCCAAGATAGAAAAATGGTTTCCCATCCAGTGTAAATCCGCTTTTGTTATTTCCAATCTTTAATCTGCCCATTATAACATTCTCCAAATTTAAAATTTATTTTGATACACACAGAATCATGGAATCCCCAACTGCTTTCTCTCCGGAATCAGCCATTTTCACTTCTGCGTAGTTGTCTGTATTTGTAATAACTACAGGGGTTACCGTGTCGAGTCCCGCTGCTCTGATCACATCCAGATCCGCCTCGATCAGCAGGTCGCCGCATTTCACACTCTGGCCGTCCTTTGCACACACCTTAAAGCCCTTGCCTTCCAGGGTTACCGTATCCATTCCCACATGAATCAATACTTCCGCTCCTTCTTTTGACAGGAGGCCAACTGCATGCCCTGTAGGATATACCATCTGGATCGTGCCGTCACATGGCGAGTAGATCTTTCCGTCTTCCGGAATCACAGCAGCGCCTTTTCCAAGGATTTCTCCGGCAAATGCCGCATCCTTCACTTCACTCAACGGAATCACTTTACCCTTTGCCGGTACTTTGATTTCCGCATCAGAGCCTGCTTCGGTTTCTTCCGCTGCCGGAGCGCTCTCTTCCGGTTCCGGATCAGCAAGCATACTGTCGCTGAATCCAAACAGATAGGTTACAATTGCTGAACCAAAGTAAGCGATCGCACAAGCGATACAGAAGCCTGCAAATCCCTGTCCGATATAGCCAGGAAGTGTCAGAATACTTGTGGTCAGAAGTGTCGGCGCTCCTGCGCCGCAGGCTGCTACGATAGCTCCTGCAATACCTGAGAATACCATGCCGATATAGAACGGTCTCTTATACTTCAATGTAACACCGTAAATTGCCGGCTCCGTGATACCTGCCAATACTGCTGAGATTGCTGCGGAACCGGAAATAGATTTCAAATCTTTATTCTTAGTCTTCAGGAATACACCAAGGGTTGCACCTGCCTGAGCCATGTTATTTGGTCCTGTAATGGTAAATAATGTGTCGCGTCCATACTGTGCAATATTGTTCATAACGATCGGTGCAAATCCCCAGTGAAGACCGAACATAACAACCATCGGCCAGATCAGACCGAGAATAAATCCTGCAACGACCGGGCTCAGTCCTACAAGTCCTGTGTAACCTGCTGCCAGAAGGCTTCCTGCCGTATCAGCAACCGGCCCGATCACTAGATAAGTTGCAGGAACCATAATAATAAGGCTTAACAAAGGATTCATGAATCCCTTGATCATATCCGGAATGAACTTCTTCAGTAATATTTCCAGCTTAGAAAGAACATAGATGGAAATAATGATCGGAATTACGGAAGAGGTATAGCTTACGAGTACCACCGGAATACCAAGGAAGGTCAGCGCCTCGCCTGCTGCATAAGCCGCCGTGATATCCGGATAGAGCAATGCTGCTGCAATTGCAACCGATACGAATTTATTTGCCCGGAACTTCTCTGCTGATGTATAAGCCAAAAACAGAGGCATATAAGTAAACACGCCATCTGCTGCCGCATATAGGATACGGTATGTGCCGGAAGTCGCTTCCAGACAGCCGATCGTCGTCAAAAGAATCAGGATACCCTTCAACATACCGGCTCCGCACATCGCTGCAAGGATTGGTGCAAAAATTCCGGAAATCGTCTCCATGAACACGTTTATAAGATTTTTCTTCTCACCGGAATCTGCCGCATCCGCACTTCCTTCTTTTTCGCCTTTGATACCTGTATTTGCAATAACCGCATCATAGACGTCCGCCACCTGGTTGCCGATAACCACCTGGATCTGTCCGCCGCTTTCAATAACGCTGATTACGCCGGAAAGCTGCTCCAGCCTTTTCTTGTCTACTTTTCCAGTATCCTTTACTTTGAAGCGAAGACGTGTGGCACAATGGAATAATGAATTTACATTGTCTGCACCGCCGACATACTTGCTTATGCTTTTAGCAAGTTCATCATAATTTTTCTTTGCCATAATGGATTCCTCCTCATAATCCTCATAAAATAAAGTTATTTCCAAGTCCAAGATACGCGCTTATCTTTTCTACATTTATAAATTATCATCACATAATTTCCTTTACAATCCCCCGGCTTTTTTTCTATTTATCTGTGAATTTCAGGTAAAAATAAACCTTTTTCTATCAAAAAAATTGTAAAAAAAGAACACATCATTTAAATTTTCTTTAAATGATATGTTCTGCCTTTTTCCCTGTTATTTATAAATATATTTTGTCTTGTCGTGAACACTGTTTCCTTCCCACATTCTGGTTCTGTAATAGACCTTGACGATCTCCGTCTCATCATCCTCAATATGCTGGATCAGATGGCGTAAGGCCGCCCCGTGACGCCTGCTGTGGGTTCCCTTCACAATCGTAAGCTGAAGCCCCGACATATTGACCGGCGGCACCTTATCAAAGCCCACCAGTGAGATATCCCTGGGAATGCGGATCTTGTGCTCCTGCAAAGCCTGCATAACGCCGACGGATATCAGCTCACTCTCCAGCACAAATGCCGTCGGACGCCTGCGTCCTTCCTCCAGATAGCGGCACATCTCCTCATAAATTTCTTCATAGGTCTTTCCCAGCCGGACGATCCGATTATGTGCGTCGCCGCACTCCATCCGGGCCATCTCGTGGACAAAGGCCTCTCTTCGTTCCACAAAATTAAAAATATCAACGGATTCCGCCAGATAGACGATCTGGCTGTGTCCACGGGTCACCAGATATTCCACGCAGCGCTTGATCCCTTCCCAGTTATCCACAAGATAGCTGTCGATTCCCTGGTCATAAAAATTGTTATCACCAACTACAATAGGCACGCCTACCTCATGGAAATAATAGATCTGATGCTTGTCCATCTCCGCTCCCATCAGATAAATTCCTTTTAAGTTCTCCTGCTTCTTACGATCCAGAAATTTCTGAAGCTTCTCTTTTCTTTCATCATATATGGCATACTCAAAATCATACCCCTGTTCATTGACGATACGTCTAAATTCTCCTGTAAAATCGTCCTGCTTACTGCTTGCCCTCTCAAAAATAATCCCGTGCTTTTTATACTGAAGCAGAAGAATCAGCCCCTTCTTCTCTGCCTCCGCTACGCGGTTCTGCCGGTAAGCTTCTTCCTCCTTCTGCCGGATATAATCCATCACCTTTTTCCGCGTATCCGCGCTCACTCCCGGCCTCTGGTTCAATACCAGAGATACCGTTGCTTCCGATAAGCCCAATGCTTTTGCGACATCCTTTGATTTTATTTTCATAAAACGCCACCTCTACTCTACTGACTTTGCATTTGGATAGATTGCGTCCATCTTCGCATCATTATAATGCTCATCCACCCAGATCTGCCATTTTTCTTCTGCTTCTGCTCCTCTGGTTCTCTGATCGTACCGTATCAATGCCATACATGACACCAGCATGTTGCAGCTCATAAATATGATCAGCGCCCAGGTCAGAAGTTTCCCAAACAGCACCGGAAGCCTCTCGATCAGGCGTGATGCGGCAGGATACAGCCGTTTAAACCATACAACCGCCGCAATACCCCAGAAAAAGCAGTACAGCAGGTTAATTCTTCCGCCCAGGTTAAAAGGAATATCGCTATAATCCCAGAATACGGTACCAAATACCAGTTCCGTCAATACACTGCAGAGATACTCATAGGCTCCGCCCAGAAATGTTCCCATCAGAAAGAGAAAGCTGTCCGATCGGTCTTTGTATTTATAAAACATTGCTGTCACGAGTGCAATCGCCAACCCCCAGACAATGCTGAACGGTCCCCAGACCACGCTGCTCCTGCTCATCCAGACTCCGGCAGTAATCCTGCAGAAAATCGTCTCTGTTATATCACCAAGAAAGGCTCCCACAAAAAACAGCATTACAACTTTATAGAAGCCACAGCCTTCGGCGAAAGTGCCGGTCTTCTCTTCCTCTTCAATCTGTTCAATTACCTGATATGCCTTATGAATACGGGATTCCACATGACCGGAAATCCATTTGCCAAGGCGTGCTGCAACATTGGCAAACTGATTGTCCGCGGCCTCCCAGCGGTCCAATCTTCCGCTCTTACCATGCATCAGCATATAGGTTGCCAGTGCATCTACCGCCAATATTCCAAGCAAAACCCACAGGACAGCTTCACGAAGAATCACCGGCAAAATCCGGTAAATATCTGTAAACAGAGGATTTCCCCACTTCAGGCCTGCAAATCCCAGCACACCCCAGATCAGAGACATCGGGAGCGCTATATATCCGTCCAGATTTCCTTTCATGCCGGAGTAATCCCACCAGCGCTCATGATAATAACGCGCAATCAGATGTCCTGCAATCCACTCCATGACCGTTGCATAGATTACACATCCGGCAAACAGCCATATTCCTCCAAGCTCATCCAGACCGACCGTCATAAAAACCGCAGCCGTACCGTAAAGAATACAGACCGGTCCATTGATTAGTCCTCTATTTACAAACTGCTTCTGTCTGGCTGCCGCAAATACCGTTTCCAGCACCCATCCCGCAAACGAATATGCAAAAAACAGCCACAGCAGTTCATATCCCGTATAACTCATATGTTCTTTTCCTCTTCTGTACATTATCATGAAACAATAAAACTATTGTATATCATCTCACGAAAATGCGCAACATTGTGGTCAGCTCTCTTATTTGCAATAGCTGCCAATTATACTAGCTTTTTCTTCATCCAATTCCCAGGCTGATAAACCGAACAGACAGCCAGAAACCTCCTACCGCAATCACCCACATACAGCAGACCGCAATCAGCGCCGGAACACTTACGTCGATATTTATTTTTTTCTTATTAATTTCATCTATAAAGTATTCAAAGTGTAAGCGTCAAAGTTTCGTCTAAAGAAGAAATTGAAAATTTTCAATTTATCAATAAAATATTGCATACTGTTTTTTCATATGCTATATTTCACTTGGTCTGTCCGGTTTCCATTCACATCTCAACGCCTTAATGCTTTTTCAAATCAACGATATATTTTATTCTTGGTGTCTGATAATCCATTGCAAAAGGTCATCCGCTTGAATCTCTCCGGCTGCCAGTGCTAAAATGGTATCGCTTAACTCTTTCTGGCTATACGCCAGTTCATAACCATTCAATGCCAGAAACACCAGCATTACATGCGTCCCAAGCCTTTTATTTCCATCCAGCATGGCATGGTTTTTTACCAATCTGTAACAAAGCTGTACTGCTTTTGCCTGAATACTCGGATACAATTCTTCTCCCCCGAAAGACTAAAACGGATTAGCCAACGCCGAATCTAACATTCCCTCATCCCGTATTCCTTTACTTCCTCCCGTAACCTCAACCAAACGGTCATGGAGCATCAACACTTGCTCTTTTGTTAAAATAATCATTTTACAAGCACCTCATATGCCTCCATATTCTGCCTGAGCAGACGCTCAGATATAACAGCTACATCTTCTGTAGATGCCGCTTTCTCTTTTTCCGCCTTGCTGAAATCAATTACAAGGTATCGGGGAACATTATTCTTCAGAATAACTGCGGTTCCATGCTCATCAACTTCGGTTTACATTTACCATTTGAGCTTCGGTTTGAGTTGCAGCCTTACCCGCCTAAAATACCCGTGGCTGAGCTTTCACCAGCAAGATTAGTGCCATGCTCGGCACACAAAATAAGACCTCATACTATGGTTTTACCCACAGTACAAGGTCTGTATTTCATATTTTAGGGCAAGTTTTTTTGGCTATTTTACATTGCCCTTTGACATTATGTCACGGGACAACCCCATTTAGCCAAAAATTTTTACCCCCGCCCAAATCCCCAATCATTGAGCCTTTCCAAACACGGATTTATCAATAAAATTCCCATTTTATCAATGAAATGTTTTATTATCAAAGTTTTTCGGCTCACATGCTGATAAAAAAATAAGACCTCATACTATGGTTTTATCCATAATACAAGGTCTTTATTTTATAATTTGGGGCAAGTTTTTTTGGCTAAAGTGTTTTGCCCTTTAACAATATGCACGGTATCCTATTTATTTGCGATAGCTGCCTGTGCAGAAAGGTAAAAACAAGGGGGTTTTTAATGAATATTCCATTGTC
>JAUNGJ010000045.1:0-21087 GCA_030524585.1 Eubacteriales bacterium
CCGCAATTCATACAAAAATTTCATTTTAAGTCTTGACTTTTAATAGTTAGACTTTTATCAGTTAACAACAATAAATAGTAAACCACGTTTGACATCCAGCTGTTTGTGTTATATACACTATCGTCTGATCTTTATCTGCTATCAATTTCTCAAACTCCTCTATCTCTTTTAAAACATCTCCACCATACACCATTACTTCCTGCTTTTTCACTCTATTTCATCCTCCTTTCCGCACTAATCATTATCAAAAAAACTAATATTCATATGAAATTCACGTTCATGGATACACCAATCCATTATCCCATCATGTTTTTCTACAATCCTTTTCACACTTTTTAGGCCATTTCCATGTATGCGTGAGTCCTTTTTACTAGAGATCAATTTGCCTTTAAATGTATTCGGTTGCTCATCGATACTATTCACAATTTTTATGAGTATAATATTTCCTTTCTTTTCGAAGGACAAAGCAAGCCATTTATCCCTATTCCTGATTTTCTCACACGCCTCAATTGCATTATCCAAAAGGTTGCCAAAAAATATACTCATCTCATTTTCTGTCAGAATCCATTTGGGTATAATCTCTGATTCAATGGTAACTTGTATCCCCATCTCATTTGCTCTCTGTTTTTTCTGGCTAATAATAAAATCAAGAAATCGGTTACCCGTCCATTCTCTATCGGAAAGCTCCTTATATTCTTCTTCAATCTCATCCATATACAATTTTATCTTATCTATATTCCCCTCCTCTACCAGCTTTCTTAAAAGTAACAACCGATGCTTCACATCATGCACCAATGCACGATTCACCTCTACATTGTGAAGAAGTGTTTGGTAACTCTGCTCTGTCATTCGATCATGTAATTCAAGAAAATTCTTTTCCTTTTGCATAACCTGATTTTTTAAAACCAGCACCATGACAATTGAAATAACGAGCAATATCGCCAGTAGTGATCCTCCCCCATTAATTCCATCCATATTAGTTACTCCAAATACCATCCCAACAACAATTTTTTGATATCGTAGCAACACTCCCAAAAGTATTACATCTATCAAAACAAAGATACGTGTATACTCTTCCGTGATTCTCCCTTCGCTTTTTATAATCCAAACAACTACCACGAATGTACAAACTCTTGAAACTACATATAAGAAAATCTGCCACAGGGAACTTGAATGCATATATATTATTTCTAAAAGGTTTTCACCAAACAACGGCATACTTAAAAAAACCATCAAAAAGTCTATTAATGCTATTGTTTCACAATAAAGACATATTAAGCTACACGTAAAGACAATATCTTTTTTTCTAATAAAACATACTACCAAACAAAATAGTACTACAATAGTTAAAAAAACATAACTTGAAAAAAAAGCCACTCTTCTATTCATTGACAGCATGCTTCCTAATAAAACAATGCTTATCATTATTACAATTTTACTAAAAGAATTCAGAGAATCTTTATTTAGTATAGTATGAAATAATAACCAATAACCTATTGCGATTTCAGATACCGAGACCATGAATAGCAATATCAGATACAATTGCTCCACCTCTAGTTTTCCCTCCAATAACGGTTAAAACATTCTTTTACTTTCCCAATCCTCGCACGGCTTGCTTCAATAGTGTCTTTATTGCTCAAATAAATCACTGTATCCCGGATCTTTATAATATGCCGCAGATTCACTGCGCAGCTCCGGTCTACCAAAATAAATTCCGCACTATTCAACATCTTTAATACATTATCCATACTGTTTCGTTCAAAGTATTCTCTTTCACATGTAACATAACATACATATTTTGCACTTTTTACTTTACTGATCCGAATAATATCATCATAGAATACTTTCTTTTTCTGCGTATCCGACCCAATATAACAATAATTTTTCCGGCTTTTTCGAATAGATTCTATCAATTTATTCAATACAACAGGCAGCCGATCTTGTATCTCAGATTTTAATATGTATTGATGCGCATCCATTCGATAGCTTTCAATTGCATACTCTACATATGCAGTAAGAAAAATAATATTAATCATCGGATATTTTTCCCTTGCTTTTTTTCCTGCTTCAATCCCATTCATACCTGGCATATCAATATCCGATACCAGGATCTGATATCTGGATGCATCTAACATTTCCAGAAATTCTTTCCCACTTTGAAAATAATCAATCTGAACATCTCCGGCATCTTCCAGCATCTCTGAAAGTATGTTTCGAATATTATTCAGCATTCGCACATCGTCATCTATAACTGCAATATTTGTCATTTCTTCTCCATAAACATATAGTACTTACTTTTATTTAGATCCTGTAATATGGAACCATTCTTCGACACACATAGCCGAAATGTGCTTTCCCACAGAGCGCTGTCTTTATCACGAGCTATTTCTTTCCCAGAATGATATAGGTATTTTCCGTATTTCTTGTCGGATACCTTTTGCATAATGTCTGTTACTGCTTCCTGAATCGGCATGGAGTGTAATTTGGGATTCCATCTTCCGAGTACTCCGCTTATGCCGATTCTGGTTAAAGGTATCTTCTTTATATTCTGAAGAAATCCAAATAACCAATCGTCATCTTCCATATTAAGACCAATCAACGCCAACTGATATTCTTGTTCTACATCTGAATGTGGGAATCCCAATTCAATATACGCATATATATGCCATACAGCTTTTATTAAATATTCCTTATCTTCTGTCCGCTTATATTTATCTGTCAGCCATGAGATACTGCCTAGCAAAGCATCACGGCTGCTATTATCTAATCCTTCCAGATTCCAGACAGCTAATTTTATTATCTGAACCTCTGCCATATTATAAAACACATATGATACCTGCTTTCATTATTTTTATTCTCAGAATTTAAACTATTAGTAAACAAGTGTTCCATTACAAAATTGTATTTTTAAATATTTACTGATACAATAAAATCATAAATAATTTATATATAAAGATTATAACATGTTATGTGATTTTTTGACAATTTGACCCTTAATTCGATATATTTTGACCCTTAATAGTATTATTCTAAAAAAAGACCCTTACCTAATTTCATTTTTTATGAAAGGTAAGGGACTTTTAATCACAATAAATATGATACATTCTATAAGTCTTTCATCAATTCCTCAATCGCTTCTACACTTTCTTCCAGCATATCTGCAATCTCATCTACAGTTTTTTCTTTTGCAAGTTTTTTTCTAATTAACTCTTTTAGCTTTTTTCTCTCTCCTTCTAGTATACCTTCTTCACGTTCATAATATTTTTCTTCCCATGCCTGCATATATTTTACACCCGCCTCTTCACTGGTTCTCACCTTACATACGCGCTCATGGATTCTTTTTACCCGCTTACTTTCTGCCTCTGCCGCCACTTCATCCGTACTGTTCTCAACATAACGTAAAAATTCAATAAGTTCTTGAGACACTTCTTTGTCATTTTTTCCTTTGGAATTTAGAAAAATCCGGATTGCTTTATCACCCAGTGTAATTCCGGCACTTCTTTACATGTCGCCTCAAAGATATAGCATTACTTATCGAATCCGAACAGATCAAACGTCATAATCAGAATGATATATGTAGCATTCAGCACATTATGGTTTGGAATCCCAGGTTCCAGAAGATTTGTGTCCACCATTGCCTGATAATACCGGCTTCTTTTCGCCAAGTCACTCTTCTTTTTATTCTGCATCTCTGTATTATATACAATCTGCTCTTCGTCCATCGAAACAACATCCATTCAGATTGAACGCAAGAGAGGGGATACCCTTAACTCCTTCTCTGTTTCGCTTTTTGCTCATATACTTCTCCCTTGTACTTTAAAATTCACATTTAAATATTGAAATTTTGTGACGAACTGCCACTGACAAATAGAAGTCTCAGACTATTTGATCACTATCGACATAATAACATATGTTTACTAAATGCTCAATAGTTATTTAAAAATCTCTTACGTTTCGCGTCTCATGAAATGTAAGAGATTTTCTCATACTTTTATATCTCACTCTATATAAATTATGATTTCAGGAATAAAAGTTTTTCCTGGGCAAATTCCACATAATCAGGCATTCCTTTTTCTTCCAGCTCCTTTAGCATCTCCCGCTGTACAAACCAGCAAACCGGCTCTTTTTCTTCATTCTCCGCCGCTTCTTCGTCCGGTTCCAGATAATACTGCTTCTCAAAGGGCAGTTCGGCCTCGCTTGCGATCTTCACCTTCATACAATTATCCCGCCTTTCTCCCCAGACCGGAATAAAGTCATGGGCGCGAAAGCCGATGTAAGCCGTGTCCCGGGGAATCTCCCGCTCCACATGAATTACCAGACCAAAGTCCGTGGCCTTCAGATGATGTGCATCCACAAGCTCCGCCTTTGATATATTTTTACAGCCGGTCAGCCTTGCGGCTGCCTTATTGCCCGGATCTGCAAAGATTTCCCTGCTGTTTCCAAAGGTCTCGGCTCTTCCATTTTCCATAATCAGCAGATCGTCGCTGAACCGGTAGATTTCATCCCGGTTATGGGATACCATGATGATTGTTCCCTCATAGTCCTCCAGCATATGGAGAAGCTCCTGCTGAAGCCTGTCTCTTAAAAACATATCCAGGGCCGAATAGGGCTCATCCAATAGAATCACCGCCGGTTCATAGGCCATGATCCTCGCAAGCGCTACTCTCTGCTGCTGCCCTCCGGAAAGCTCGCCGGGGAACCGCTTTTCAAGTCCTGCAATGCGGAATTTTTTAATCATCTCTCGGACCTTTTCCGCTTTCTCATCTTTATTTCCCGCAAGCCCCGCTGCAATATTCTGTTCCACCGTCATGGTCGGAAATAACGCGTAATTTTGAAAGAGATATCCCACCTGTCTTTTCTGGGGTTTTATATTGATCCGCTTCCGGGAATCAAAAAGAACTCTTTCATCAATCCGAATCTTTCCTTCATCCGGTTCTTCGATTCCCGCAATGCTTTTTAGCGTCATACTTTTTCCGCACCCGGAAGCCCCAAGAATGCCAATGCGTTTGGACTCGCTGGCAAACTGTACATCCAGAGAAAACTCGCCGATTCTTTTTTTAATATCTACACAAATTGCCATAAGCTTCTACCACCGTTTTATATGTTTCATCTTTTTCCCCGAAATCAGATTCATCAGGAAAATCACTGCAAATGCGATCAGCATCACTATCACAACCCACACACCGGCGGTCAGATAGTCCCCGTCCTGAATGACCATGGCTATCCTCTGGGAAATGGTTCCCGTTTTTCCGGGAATATTGCCGGCAAGCATAGAGGTAGCTCCATACTCTCCCATGGCTCTGGCAAAGGTCAGAATGGTTCCCGATATAATTCCCGGCCCGGCTGTAGGCACAACAACTTTCCAGAATATAGCGATCTCACTCATACCAAGGGTTCTTCCCGCATAGACAAGGTTCACATCCACCTGCTCAAAGGCGGCCCTGGCATTGCGGTACATCAGGGGAAAGGCTATGACCGTGGCCGCAATAATACATCCAAGCCAAGTCTGCACGATCTTAATATCGAAGTTCTCATACAGGAATATTCCCAGCGGACGCCTTCGGCTGAACAGCAGCAGCAGAAAAAATCCGGCAACCGTAGGCGGCAGCACCATCGGCAGCGTCAGGATCCCATCCGCCACCGCCTTTACCCTTGGGCCTGCCTTGATGACCTTTCTTGCAGCATAGATACCGAGGAAGAAAGAGATTATGGTTGCCACCACTCCTGTCTTCAACGATATGATAAGCGGACTCCAATCCAGCTTCTGCAAGATTTCCATAATCTCTTCCATAGGCTCCTCCTGATTATTCTACGTCTGTATCAAAATAATATTTCTGGTATACTTCCTTTGCCGTATCAGAGATTAAGAACTGGATGAAATCCAATGCGGCTTCGCTCTGAAGCTCATCCGCCTCATCATTGACCGTCTGGGCGATTGGATAGATTACATTGCCGGTCAGGTCATAGCTTACGATCTCCAGAATCTCAAGATCATCCTCGAAGCCATAGGTATCTGATTTGTATACCGTACCAACTTCATTGGAGCCTTCTGCAACTGCTGCGGCAACTGCACCAACATTTGCACACTCATTAATCTCGATTCCTCCAAGGGCTTCGGATACCTGCTGTGTTGTGAGCAAAGAGACATCCTCTACTTCTTCCATCATGCCAGCGTTCACCAGCGCCTGGCGGGTATATTTGCCAACCGGAACGCTTCCGTCTGCCAGTGCAAAGCTCTTGGCGTCCGCAAGATTCTCAAGACCGGTTACACTTGTGCCGCTGTCCTTATAAGTAACCACACAGACCTGATTGTTTACGGCATTTGCTCTGGTTCCCTCAATCAACAGACCGTTTTCCTCAAGCTCATCCATTTGCTTCTGTGCTGCTGAGAAGAATACGTCACATGCTGCTCCTTCTTCAATCTGTGCCATCAATGTTCCTGAACTGTCATAGCTTGTAACGATCTCTACGTTTGGCTGGGTCTCATTGTACAGCGCAATCAGCTCATCAACTACGCTGTTCAGACTCTTCGCTGCAAAAATTGTAACGGTTGTCTCATCAAACTGATCCGTCGCCTCTTCTTCTGCAGACGCTTCTGAAGTCTCTGCCTCACTGCTTTCATCGGACGCACTGTTTCCGCATCCTGCCATTCCAAGCACCAGCACTCCCGTCAACATTGCTGCCAAAATTCTTTTTTTCATCTTTTTTCTCCTTTGATTTTATGAAAAAGATTGCGCTTTTGCGCAATCTTCGCGCGCGAGCGGGCTGCATTGCAGCATCTTCATATCCGCGCGCTGCGCATCGTTGCACGAAGTGCATTTTATGTCATCAGGGAATTCCATTGGAATATCCTAATGACATAAAATGCCCTATCTGGCACATTCTCCCTCGCTTCCCCGAAGGATTCCAAGTCCATGTCCAAGATGCGGAAGCAAAAACTCCAACGCCTCCTGCACCGCCTTCGGGCTGCCCGGCAGATTGACGATCAGCGTCTTGCCCCGGATTCCCGATGCTGCCCGGCTGAACATGGCCCGGGGCGTAATCCCCATGGAATAGCTGCGAATTGCGTCTGCAATTCCGTTTGCCATGCGGTCACACACCGCGATGGTTGCCTCCGGCGTCACATCTCTTTCTGAAAATCCGGTTCCTCCTGTAGTGAATATCACATTGACCTGGCGCTGGTCCGCCAGACGGATGAGCTGCTTTTCCAAAGGCCCTCTGCCATCAGGCAGAAGCAGCGCTTCCTTTACATCATATCCGGCTTCCTCCAGCATTTCTGTAATCTTCGGCCCGCTCTTATCCTGCCGTTGTCCGGCTGCTCCTTTATCACTTAGTGTAATGACTGCTGCAGTAAACGGACGATCCCCACTCAGAGGCAGCCTTTCTATCTCATCGCCGGGATGTATTTCCCCGCCTTTTATCACGGTGGTAAATACGCCTTCTCTTGGCATAATGCAGTCTCCCATCGCCCTGTGGATCGCACAGTGGCTATGGCACTCCTTTCCGATCTGCGTCAGCTCAAGAACGGCGTCTCCTACGGAAAACCGGGTTCCCACCGGAATATTCTTAAGATCGAATCCTTCAATAATCAGATTCTCTCCAAACGCGCCATAGTCCACCTGGGCGCCCCTTTCCCGAAATGCCTCGATCTCTTCCAGCGCCAGCATACTGACCTGCCGGTGCCATTTTCCGGCGTGAGCGTCGCCCTCAATTCCCCAGTCTTTACGAAGTACCGCCAAGGGCACTTCCGCCTTCTGAGTACCTTTTTTTTCGCTGGTACATATCGCTACGATTCTTCCCATCCGCTCTCATCCTCCTATCTGAACCATCTGCCTGCTTTCGGTCATGTTCTCACACATATCAAAGCAGTGCATCCGCGGTTTTCTCATAATTGCTTCCCGAATTGCCTTTTCTGTATTCTGTAACAGCGCTTCTTCCCCGCCGCGTTCTGCCATCCTGCGGATGATGTCTCTTACATTGATGCTATCTCCGTAACAAAGACAGGGTTTTAATTCCCCTTTGGCGGTCAGGCGAATCCGGTTGCAGGAGTCACAGAACCGTCCATGAACAGCGCTGATAAAGCCCACGCTTCCAGGCGCCCCCGGTATCCGGTAATAAACCGCCGGGCCGTTTCCGTGAACAGACGTATCCCTCTCAATACCGGGATATTGCTCCGTAAGCCTATGCAATACTTCCTCGCCGGAAATGCCCTGCCGGCACTTTCCATAGCCGATCGGCATCATCTCTATAAACCGGACGTCCACCCTCTCTTCCAGGGTAAGAGCCGCAAGGGCTTCCCACTCTTCCATATCGATTCCCTGCTGAAGAACGCTGTTTATTTTTACCGCCAGCCCTATATCAACTGCTCTTCGGATACTCTCCCTTACTTCCGCCAATTTATCGTATCCGGTAATCTGCTCATAAACAGAAGGCTTCAAGGTATCCAGACTTACATTTACCCCGTCCAGACCATTTTCCATAAGCCGTTCCAGATACTGTCCCAGTAAAACTCCGTTGGTGGTCAGCGTCACCTGTTCTACCCCCGGAATCCCTTTTATCATTCCGATAAGCTCCGGGCATCCCAGACGTACCAGCGGCTCGCCCCCGGTAATCTTGAATCTGGTAATTCCGGTCCGGACAGCCGCCCTGCAGATCTGTTCGATTTCTTCAAAGGTCAGAATCTCTTCCATCGAAACCAGCCGAATCCCTTCCGGCATACAATATTTGCATCTTAAATTGCACCGATCTGTAATGGAGATCCGCATATAATTAATCTCTCTCTTATAGCTGTCTCTCATAGTTCCCACTCTTTCCGCCGCTCTTTCTCACGAGCCGGATATCCCGGATCGTCATCCCCTTATCCATCGCCTTGCACATATCGTAGACGGTTAAAAGCGCGGTGGATACCCCGGTAAGCGCCTCCATTTCTACCCCGGTCTTACCGGTGACCTTCACCGTGCATACCGCTTCGATCTCAAGGCTTTCCGGGTACATAAAAAATTCAATTCCCACCTTTGTAATAGGAAGCACATGGCAGAGCGGAATCAGATTTGCGGTCTGCTTCACCGCCATAATGCCGGCCACCCTTGCCACTCCAAAAACATCCCCTTTTTTTGCCGTTCCATTTTCCACCGCTTCATAGACCTTGCGATTTACCCGAATCCGTCCGCCGGCAACGGCCTCTCTCTCCGTAATTGCTTTATCCGTCACATCGACCATAACGGCATTACCCTTCTCGTCAAAATGTGTCAGTCCCATCTCCTACACTCCCTTTCCGAACCCGCAATTTGGAAATGTACATACCGGACAGGACAGACATAAGCCCCCTTCGCCCAGCACCGAGATATCCTCCAGGGTCAGCCTTTCCCCGGCCATTACTCTCGGAAGCACCAGATCAAAGACAGTCCGTTTCGCATACATGACGCATCCCGGAAGTCCCATGATCGGTATCCCGCCTTCATAATACGCCAGCAGGAACATCGCTCCCGGAAGCACCGGCGCCCCATAGGTCACGATCCCCGCCCCCGTATTCCGGATGGCAAGAGGAGTTCTGTCATCCGGATCAACGCTCATGCCGCCGGTACAGAGAATCATATCTGCCCCTGCATCCAGAAGCTTTCTGATACAGCCGGTAATCCGTTCATGGTCGTCGTCGCTGACCTCATGTCCGACAATCTCCACATCGTATTCGGCAAGCTTCTCTTCAATCACCGGGGTAAAGGTATCTTGTATCCGGCCATGATATACTTCATTTCCTGTTGTGACAATTCCTGCCTTTTTATGCAGATATGGTTTCAGTTCAAAGATTGGCCTGCCTTCGCATACCTTTTGTGCCTTTTCCATCTTCTCTTTCTCAATGACAAGGGGAATGACTCTTGTACCTGCAATCTTGTCCCCGGCTTTGACCGGGAAATTTCCATGTCTGGAGGCAATCATCATCTCTCCCAGGGCATTGACCTTATTCAGCAGGTCTCTATCCACCTTCAGCAGACCGTCGCAATCTGCAATCACTTCGATTTTTCCCTCTTTTATATCAGAAGGATGCATGTAATCATTTTTACACAATTGATACAGAATCCCGGCGGCTTCATTTTCATGGAGCATATGCTCCTCCTTCTCCCAGATGTAGACATGATCCTTTCCCACACTCAGAAGCACCGGAATATCTTCCTCCCGGATCACATGCCCTTTGCGAAACACCGCATCCTTTGTTACACCTTTAATAATCTGTGTTACATCGTGACAGAGAACATGTCCTACTGCCTCTGTCGTCTTCATTTCCTTCATCTGTTCCATCCTCCCAATATCCTTACTATCCGCTCTGCGATCTCTCCGGTCTCCCCAAAGCCAACCGCCGGTTCCTGAAACAGCGCCTCATCCTTATCCGTGACAATAAGGAAGCGCCCCTCGGGGTTAGACACGGGGCATTCGGATATCCCTTCCCGGATCACTTCTATCTTCGGATAGGCACTTTCTTTCATTCCCTCTATGAGAATAACATCTGCCTCCGGAAACATTTGAAGCGCCTCCTGCTCTTTGTCCTTTGTCCCGGTCTTATGGAGAAATATCCGCGAATCCGAGAAAACTGCCGTGCCGTACGCTCCTGCTTCTTTGAGTTTATAGCTGTCCGTCCCGGGAATATCACAGGCGAAATCATGTCCGTCATGCTTGATGACGGCCACTTTCATGCCCCGCCCGGCAAGCTCCGTCACAATCCCTTCAAGAAGCGTCGTTTTTCCGGAATTTTTTACTCCACAGACAGCGACGATTCTGCCCTTTACAGAAGTACCGCCCATATTTCATCCCCCTTTTCAAGACCAGACGTCCCTGCCGGAAGCTCAATCAGACAGTTGCAGCCGCACATACTGCTTAAAATTCCCGAATCATTCGAACCGTCAGGTATTCTTACTTTACCGTCTGCATAGCGGGCCCGCACATATCTCGTCGCCATGCTTTTCTTTGGAAATGCACTTTCGGATATTGCTTTCACTCTCTGAAGCTCCAGGTCTTTTCTGCCGGACATTTTTGCCAGAAGCGGGCGGACCAGAAGCTCCAGATTTACCGCCGCGCCGTAAGGATTTCCGGACAGACAGATGAGAAGCTTTCCTTTATACTGCCCGCACAAGGTCGGCATTCCCGGCTTAATGGCAATTCTCCAGAAAATGCGCTCTGCCGGCAGTATTTCCAGCACCTCATGCATAATATCTTTCTTGCCAACCGACACGCCGCCTGTGGTAATCACAAGATCCGCATCCCCTTCTGCTTCCCGGATCATTTCTGCAGCCCGCGCCGCATCATCCCCTATCCGCTTTTTACAGGTCACTTCTATTCCCAGAGATGTAAGCCTTGTTACCAGTGTATAGAGGTTGGAATCATAGATCTTCCCTCCTTCCAGCGGCTCTCCCGGAAGAATGATCTCATCCCCGGTGGTAATTACCGCTGCCCTGGGCCTTCTGTACACAGACACATCCTGCAAGCCGAGACTTGCCAGAACCCCCGCTTCCACGGCTCCAAGCCGTATGTCTTTCGCCATGATCTTTGTTCCGGCTTTATAGTCTTCACCTGCAAAGCAATAGTTCTCATATGAACCAACAGCCTTATATATTTCTACCATATCCTCGCCGTAATCCGTATCTTCCTGCCGGATCACACAGTCTGCCCCCTCGGGGATGGGCGCCCCTGTCATGATCCGTACCCCGGTTCCGGAACTTACCGTATGTCCACAGACATGCCCTGCATCCACTTCTCCAAGGACGGTAAGTCTCACCGGATTCTCCTTCGATGCATTCTGAATATCTTCACTTTTTACTGCATAGCCATCCAGAGGTGAACGGGGAAACGGCGGCTGGTCGTGACAGGCATAGACATCCTCCGCAAGAACTCTGCCTGCCGCATCCCACAATACAACCCGCTCGGTCTCCCTGATCTGATCCACCTTTTGAAGCAGAAGATTCACTGCTTTTTCTATTGTTAATACTTCCATATCCTTATTCTCTCCCGGTCAATTCCTCATACTCTTCGATTGTATTTATGTTTCGAAGCATCTCTGCATATTCCCGGATGTCCGACACATCTACATACAGAATCTTCATTCTTCCCAGCGCATCCCGAAGACGCAGGCTGCCGGTCACGATCTGCTTCTCCAATATCCCTGCAATGCGTTTCCGGTAAATTGCCGCCAATGGATGAATCCGCCCCTTCACTACCGGGACAGCACCTGCATACTCCTCGCTTTCTGCCTGCTCCAGCTCCTTCCACAGATACCGGAACAATTCTATTTTAAGAAACGGCATATCACAGGCTGCTACCAGCATCCATTCACAGCCGCAGGCCGACAGCCCGGCATGAATGCCGCCTATTGGTCCGCAATCCGGATATATGTCCGTTAAAATACTGCATTCTGCATAAGTTTCGTGACGGTCACACCCGTAAGAAAGCCATATTTGTTCGGTTCCTTGCTGAAGCTCCCTTATTAAGCGCTGCACAAAGGTCTCCTCCCGGTACATCAGACTTCCCTTGTGCCGTCCGCCCATCCGGCTGCTTTTTCCTCCTGCCAGAATCAATCCTTCCGCATCCATAATTCCTCTCTCCTAACCTACAGGACCTGCCACTGGCAGCTCCCTTCGGATACTTGGTAACACAAAAGCAGCAGAAAGACACAAAGTCCTCCTACTGCTTTTAGACGCAATACGACCACTTCATGTTCTTTTTTTCAAAAAAGGAAGGCTCAGACGTTTCCATATAAACCCCGGGGATGAACCGTGCATCCCGGCTCAGTATCATATCCTCATGACTTAGATACTTTCGCTCAAAGAACAGATTAATTTTTATTTAACTATCAACACACACTAAAAATACTGCTTATTTCCGCTCTATTTTCAGCGCCATAATCAGGAAATTCAGCAATACAAAACCTACGATCATCGTCGTAAGATAAATCTGGATTCCTCCAAGCTGTGCGGCATAAGCCGACAGGGACTCTTTTCCGATCCCCGCAAGGTATGCGCTCATCTTATTAGTAGCCACAATTCCGATACACATCGGGAAGGTCATACCTGCAAATCCCGGTGCAAAGGAAAAGGCAAAAAACTTCGGCAGCTTGATGATCACAAAGATAAGGGAAGCAAGAACACAGGCATACAGCACATACACCAATACCTGGTTCGGCGCCTCTGCAATGTTCAGATAGCTCACCACACACAAACTACAGGGCGCAAGCAGCACAGCCATCGTATGATATACCGGCGGCTTTACCTCCACCGTAATCAATCGTCTCAGCATAAACGGCAGGATCACAAAATACACGATGATTCCATAATAGAGCACATATTTCAGAATATGCCCGATATTCATAGCTCCGCCCACAACACAGCTTACCATGATTCCGTTGTAAGTTACGAACCAGCTCGGCACGAAGGTGTTAATATCTCTTTTCCGAATCACATTACGGTATGTAAACACCAGAATATGTACTGCATGCAGCGTTACCGCAAAAAGCACCATTCCCTTTCCAAGAGCCGGCACATATTCAAAGTAATAGCCCCCGAGAATCATAAGCACCATGCAGAAACCTGCATACAGGCTGCTGGGTACAACCGTTTCATATTCCTTCTTACAGGTTCCGGGATATTTGATAATCTTAACAATATATAATAAAATCACAATCGTTGCGGCCCACATGGTCAAATGGCGTACCCATGTATATCCCATTCCGGAATATACGTTGCTCAGGGTAAGGGCTCCGACAAATGTAGGAAGTACCGGTACGGGCATTCTCTCTAATCTTTCCATTTACTCTCTCCTTTTCGCTGTGGGCGGACGCGGCTTCATCCGCCCTTTTTATTTATTCATCATAGTAGAATTCAAAATTATCTTTCATATGGAAGAAGTCAGAATAATCAATATCAAACACCGGTTTTTTCACCTTTGTAATATCAATCTTTCGTGCAATCAGCTGCTGTAAGATACCGCCGTATGCCAGATCTCCCTGAAGAATTGCTCCGATGATCTTTCCGTTTTTATGAACGATCTTCTTGTAAGACTCTTTCGTATCCTGAATCTCCATCTTTGCTTCCTCATCCGCCCTATTCACATCGCCAAGCGACATACTCGGAATCCCAAGGAAATTCATGGTAGACTTGCTTGCGAAGAAATCGGTCATCTTTCTTGGCACTCCCGCCATATTGCTGGCGGCAATAATTCCTTCCTTCACTGCCACCGGCCAGATCGGGCTGGTTCCCGACAAGTCGCCTGCCCCGTAAATATTCTCATCACTGGTCTTCCCTGTCTCGTCATAGATAAGTCCGAAACGGCTGGTCTCAATCCCTGAGCCTTCCAGAAATTCCACATTAGACCGTACTCCGGCAGTGACCACTACATAATCACAGGGAAGCTTCTTCCCATCGGTCAGAATCACTTCCGTAATCCGGTTCTGCTCATCTAACACCGCCTCTGCAACTCCTACGCCATAATACTGAGCAATTCCCCGCTCTGCAAAAGCCTCCTGATATGTCTTTGCCGCCCGCTCATCCAGCTGTTTGGACAGAAGCCATCCTGCCATCTCAACCAGAGTAACCGGCACTCCCAGCTCAAGAAAACCGCTGGCGCAGTCCAGACCTACCAATCCGGCTCCCATGACGATAATGTGCTTTGAAGTCCTCGCCACTTCTTTTAATACTTCCATATCCTCAATATTTCGGAAGCCTACTACATTCTCCGCTTCTTTCAGATTCTTTACCGGAGGGATGAACGTATGTGATCCGGTAGCAATCAAAAGTTTGTCATAAGAAAGCTCTTCTTCTCCGTCCAGAACCACCTTCTTCTCCGCAGGCTTAAGGCCAACACAGGCTCTTCCCTTCATCCAGGTAATATTGTATAACCTTTCAAAGTCCTTTTCCGCAAAACAGATTCTTTCCATATCCCGCTCTCCGGCAAGATAATGATGCAGGATACAGCGGGAATAAATATTCCGGTCCTTCGACACCAGAATAATCTCCGCTTCCTTATCCAGCTTTCTAAGCTCTCTTACTCCATTTACACCTGCTGCCGAGGAGCCTAACACTACATATCTCATCTGTTACACCTCCTCTACCGTAATGGCCTTCATCGGACATTTTTCCACGCACATCGGATTTCCGCTTCCGTCTTCACTCCGGTGCACACACATATTACACTTCATGATCTCCGTCTTATTTACACTGTCATGCTTCAGGATTCCGTAAGGACAGGACATAATACACATATAACAGCTTGCGCAGTGCTCCTTGTCGTATTCCACATATCCGGTCTCCGGGTTCTTCTTCATGGCTCCTGTCATACAGGTATATACACACTCCGGCCTCTCGCAATGTCTGCAGAATATTGGCGCCGGCTTTGTCTCGCTGTCAATCGTCACACGGTTCCTTGCATCGCCGCTCTGTGTCTCGTGGCTGACCACGCATGCCGTCACACAGGTAAGGCATCCGATACAGCGGCTTCTGTCTATTTTTATCCGATACATCCTCTTCCTCCTAACCGATATCTTCTATCCGCTCAAATCTTACCGGAGTCGCCTTATAGGAAGGCTCCTTTGAATAAGAATCGTACACGGAAGGCGTCAGCTTGTTACATTCAATGTAGTGGATCGGTGCATACAGCTCTTCATACTGCACGTTCTCCGAAAGCTTCACTGCAAACACTGCATTCTGTCCGTTCGCAGAGTACACGCGAATCTCGTCAGTTTCCTGTACGCCATATTCTTCGGCAAGCTTCGGGTTCATATACAAATACGCCTTTTTCACGGAAACATCTTCCACAAACTTCACTTCCTTGGTACGGCTCTGAGTATGCCACTGGCCTACGCTGCCCCGTCCCGTATTGAATACATACGGAAATTCACTGCTTGTAGGAAGCGGATTCTCCCGCACATCTTCGAACATGAACTGAGCTTTCTTCGATGGAGTAAAGAACCTTCCGTCTCCGTACAGCCGCCGCTGCTCTTCCTGATTTTCTTCTTCCTTCCCCTCCGGGTACGGCCACTGGATCCCGTGGGAATCCTCCAGCGCCTCCCAGGTAACCCCTGTAATGTCACAGGGCATATTCCTTGAACACTCCCGCATCAGGTTAAAACAAGATTTCGGCGTTTCCCAGCCTTTCAGTGCATCCCCCATACCGAGGGCTTTGCCCACTCCCAGAATTGCCTCGTAATCTGAAATCTCGTTCTCGCCTCTTTCAAGAACCGGACGCATGGCCGAAAGCCTCCGTTCCATATTAATATAGGTTCCTTCCTTCTTAATTCCCGGCACGACGGGGAAGAACACGGTGCAATCCTCCGCGCTCTCAATGGTGTCGTAAATATCCTGTACCACGAACAGCTCCAGCTTCTTTGCAGCCTCTGCAAAGGTCTCATTATTCGTCCAGCTATGCCTCGGATTTGTGCACAGAATCCATAAGCCCTTGATTTCACCGGCGTTGATGCCCTCGATGATCTGGTTATAGGTCTTCGTCGGCTTCTCGGCAAGCATACTCTCGTCCACTCCCAGCACACTGGCAATCCGCTGTCTTCTTGCAGGATTCGTGAAATCTCCTCCTCCGAAAAATACAGCCGTATTACTATAGGAACGGGAGCCCATTGCATTGCACTGTCCGGTGATCGAATTGGCTCCGGTTCCCGGTTTCCCGATATTTCCTGTCATAAGTGCAAGATTAATAATCGCCTGGGCAGTGCGCACTGCCTCATAGCCCTGGTTCACGCCCATGGTCCACCAGAAGGACACTCTCTTTCCGCTGTGAATAAGCTCTACCAGCTCCAGAATCTGTTCTTCTGAAAGCCCGGTTCCTTCCGCGCCTTTTTCCAGCGTATAACCCTTTACAAACTCCTTAAACTCTTCAAATCTCTCCGTATACTCTTCAATAAATGTATGGTCAAGATAATCCTTCTCGATCAGCTGATTAGCTATCGTATATAAAAGCCGCAGATCACTTCTCCATTTTAGTCCGTACCAGTAATCCGCATTCATAGCCGTCTCCGACTTTCTCGGATCAATGACAATAATTTTATGATCCTCCACTTTGTTCTGTCTTACTCTTCCCCACAAAATCGGATGAGCCACCACCGGGTTGGCGCCGATAAAGATAATACGGTCTGACAGCTCCAGATCCTTCAGTGTGAAGCCCGGCGCATCAAATCCATAGCTCTGCTTGTGTGCGACCACTGCCGTAGCCATACAGAGCCTTGTATTTCCGTCAACATTTGCTTTTAAGTAATTGCGCATTACATGTCCGAAAATCGCAAATTCTTCCAGGGTAAGCTGACCGGTACTGATTCCTGCCACACTTTCCTGTCCGTACTTCTCCTGTATTTCCTTCAATTTATCTGCCACATACCGGAAACCTTCTTCCCATGACACTTCTTCAAACTCTCCGTTTTCCCTTCGGATCTTCGGAAGACTGTTTGGTTTCACCGTCTTCTGCTGTTTATCAAGAGACAGGCCCTTGATGCAGCAAAACCCATCGTTCACCGGATATCCCTTTGTAGGAACGGTCTTCACGATCCGGTTATCCTCTACATAGAAATCCAGATTACAGTCAATGGCGCAGTAATTACACGTTGATTGTATCTTCTTCATAATTCCTCCTATCTGTCAAAATGAATACCATCCCAATAAACGCATTCTTTCATGATCGTCTCAGGCATCAGCTCCACACCCTCAAGCGCCCATCTCTTATATTCCTCAAAGCCCACACGGTCAATAATATAACCGATATGCTCTTTACCCGCCGGTGCATCCGGAGAAATATACTTTTCAACAAACCTGTATGTATTCAATATAATTTTTATAATATTGTCCGCGTCAGCCCACACAAGAAAATCCTGCCCGAGTCTCGGATTTTTCTTTCCGGTTCTTCCCATGATTGCCAGCTTATAATACTTCTTCTGGCTTCTGGTAAGCGCTCTTGTGGGACATTTTGTAATGCAGACGCCGCAGCCGATACATTTTTCCTCGTCACGGACAATCTTATAATTCTCCACCCGAAGCGCGCTGACCGACAGCTTCTTACAGCCCTTTACACAGGCCTGACAGTTCACGCAGCGGTTCGGATCATACTGAGGCATTGTCATCCCAATGATTCCAAAATCATGCATCCTTGCCTTCGCGCAGTCGTTGGAACATCCCGTACACGCGATTTTGAAATGCAGATCGTTGGGGAATACCGCCTTCTCGATTCTTTTTGCAAGCTCTGCCGTATTATAATTGGCAAACGGACAGACATTATTTCCGATGCAGGCGCTGATATTTCTGGTTCCCGATGCAGGATAACCGGTATTCGGGTCCTTCTGGTTAATCTCCAGCATCTCAATAATCGGCTGAAGCTTCTCGTTGATCTCATCCATATCCTCATAACGAATTCCTTCGATCTCAAAGCCCTGCCTTGTTGTCAGATGCACATAGCCGTTACCGTACTGCTGGGCGATCTCCTGTACCATCCCCAGTACTTCCGCATTCAGATATCCGCCCGGCACACGGATTCTTGACGCTCCGATTCCACGAACCTTTGATACACGGAATGCATTCTTTTTTAATTTTTTTGTATTTATATCTAATCCCATGCTGACACCTCCTAATCAATCAGTTCCTTGCCATCCACATAATTGAATACCGGTCCATCCAGGCAGATGTAAGTAGAACCAATCTTGCAGTGTCCGCATTTGCCAAGGCCACAGCACATCTTTCGCTCATTGGATATCCAGATATTCTCCTCCGGAACACCTAATTTCAAAATCTCCATTATGGTAAATTTAATCATAACCGGAGGTCCGACACAGATAAATGCAGAATCCTTCACGTCCTGAAACTGCAGATCCGGTATGTATTTGGTAACCATTCCCACCGGCCCTTCATAGCCTTCCGGCGCCGTATCCACCGTCTGGATCACCTGAATATTTTTCTTCCAGAACACAAAATCCTCCTTAAACAGCACGTCCTTCGGAGACTTAAATCCGGCAATCAATGTGGTACTTACCGCTTCATCCCTATGTCCGGCAAAATAATCCACCACGCCCTTCACCGGCGATAACCCTGTTCCTCCGGCAATCACTACTAATTCTTTTCCTTTATAATTCTCTATATCAAATCCATTCCCGTACGGACCTCTGATAAAAAACTGGTCTCCCACATAATTTTCAAATATTTCATCCGTCACCTTGCCGACGCGGCGAATGGTAAAATCCACTGTCCCCTCTCCGATTCCGCTGACAGAGATCGGGGCTTCTCCAAATTTCGGAATGGACACCTCAAAGAACTGTCCCGGTTTCACATCCCCTTCAAACTCCATACGGAAGGTATATTCCAGATCCGTATGCTTAATTACCTCTTTGATAGTCGATAACTGAGGAATATATTCATTTTTCATGTTAATTTTCCTCCTTTGCCAAACGATTGATCAAATTTGAATATGAGATATATTCCGGACAGACATCATCACAGCGTCCGCAGCCGACACACATTGGATAGCCAAATCTCTTCTCATAATCATAGATTTTATGCATAACCTTAAATCTCATCCGGTCTCCCTGGCTCTTTCTAAATTCATGGCCGCCGGCAATGGATGTATACCCATCCACCTGACAGGAGGCCCATACACGCCTTCTCTCTCCCACCTTCGGATTATCTTTATAGAATATATCCTGCATGGTAAAGCAGGTACAGGTCGGACAGACAAAATTACAGCGCCCGCAGGCGATACATCTGTCCCCATATTCCTTCCAGATTTCTTTGGTAAAGCTTTCATTCGAGAGCTTCTTTGGAAGCGTCACCTTCTCTTTATTTTCTGTCACATAATCCGGTGTCACTTCACAGGCCGCTGCCTCCACACCTTCCATAAGCGCTTCACATTTTACATCTAAAAGCACTGCATCCTCTGTAACCTTCACATAGGCATCATAGTTCTCCGCCCGGTTTGTCCCCATGCTGACACAAAAACCGGATGCACAGGCAGACTCACAGCCCATCAGAATAAATTTGGCGCGTTCTCTCACCCTTGCATAATAAAAGTCTTCAAATCCATTCTTAAGATATATCTCATCCAGACGCTTCACTGCATGCAGATCGCAGGCGCGGAGAAAAATAAGAATGTCCTTCTTTGGTCCTGCCGGAACGGTTGTCTGATCTTCTGTAAAATAAAACAGTGTCTCATTGATTGCCAGCAGTGTTTCCTTAAAGGAATAATCCGACTTCTTGTCCCATACAATCTCGTCAAAGGAGGAAATCTTTCCGTAGCGCACGATATCCGTGTCCGAGAAGCATCCTTCTCCTCTCATTAATTTCGGAGCAAACACTTCATATCTTGTCTGCCACTTTGCAAGCATCTGCTCCCCTTCCGTTCTTGATAACTGATATCCCATAACGGCTCCTTTCTTCTGTTCCTTCATCAGAATATTTTCTGATAACATTTTATCAAAGAACACAAAAAAATTCCGTGACCTTCATCACGGAATCTATAAATCTTAAGGGTTTATTCTATCAATCCTGTCTTGTAAAACAAGGACATTTTTTGAGGATCTGTAATAATAATCCTCTTATTTTTCATTCGGATCAATCCCCGGTCCACAAGAATCCTGCATAGTCTGGAAGCCGTCTCCCGGGGCGTTCCCAGCATATCGGCGAGAAACGTTATTGGCAGATTAATATCAATTTCAATCCCCTCCGAAGTACAGCTGCCAAAGTCCCTCGCCAGTTTCCACAGCTTTGCTGCCAGCTTCCTTTCCAGACCAATACTTCCCGCCGTGTTCTTTAGCTGATGCCCCAGCCTCCACATTTTACGCTCCTGCATGGCAGTCACCGCACGTGTAAGTGCAAAATCCCGCTCCATACAGCGCACAAACTCTCTGGCCGGCACTGTAAATATCCTGCTTTTTTCTATCGTTTCACAGTATATAGCCGAATCATGCTCATTAAATACATGATCATTTAAAAGCATTCCCGGGCCAAAAATAAACAGAATCTTTCTTTTTCCCATATGTGTCAGATTATAGACGATAGATTTTCCCTTCAGTTGAATATAAATATACTTCTGAGGTTCCTTCGCACGAATCAGCAGACGGCCTTT
>JAUNGJ010000045.1:21187-23988 GCA_030524585.1 Eubacteriales bacterium
CTGGCAAGCTTTGCCGCGCCATTATTGGCATCCAGCTCATTGAAAAAAGCCTCGTCAAAATCATCATTCTCGTACCGCTTTAGTAAATCCAGAGCTTTGCCAATGGTCAGTACTCCCTCTGTCACCAGATCCAGCCCTTCAATGGATGCCATCGGCGGAACCTGCGGATCTGCATATTCGACCAGCGTAACGATCTCCTTTTTAAGAATCCGGGAGGCAATATTGGCGCTGGTACCACCGCATACAACCTTCTTTCCTTCCTGCTTCATGAAGTCGTACATCAGACGCTCATCATCCTCTTTATTGGTAGGCGGTCCGGTAAAGATATTGACCGTCCTTCGCCGGATTACCCGGGTCACCGCTACGGTAGTATCATCCCCCGGCTTCTGTCCGTACAGATCATAGCATACCTGACTTAGCATGGCTGCAAGTCTGGCGGCAGACAAGGTCTCCTTCGTACACCCAAGTGTATACTGCGCCATATCCTCCCATTCCCAGTTATAGTTCATCGTCTCTTCTGCCCCGGCCCATATAACGCCGTCGCTCATAAGCACAAAGCAATCATTCAGCTCTACTTTGAAACGATATTCCCGGATCTTTTTTCCCTCAATGAGACGTTCCTGATAAGGATAATCCATAATCTGCCCATTGCGGATAAAAATACATTTCGGATTATCAAATTCCACCAGATAGGCCTCCCCATCATGGAAGATCTGCAGGATACTAAAGGTCGCGTAAGCTACCTCTCTTTCCTTACAGATAGGAAGCGTTTTGGCAATTGTCTCCACACAGGCATCGATCTCCGCCCCCTCCAGAAACATGGTTCCCAGAATCTTGGACGTCAGGGTCGCAAGAATATTCGCCTTCACCCCGCTTCCCATGCCATCTGCCAGAATTACAATATCCGAATCCCCAGTCTTTAACACCTCGACCTTATCGCCGCACAGCTCTTCATGATTCTTATTAAAACTTTTCCAACAGATATCTACACTTACGCTCATATTAATTATCTCCATCATCCAGAATCGAATCCCGGAGCTTCGAAAGGGTCACCTTGGTCTCTGCGGTGGTCTCGCCCAGAAGCCCGGCGATTTCCTGCGCTACCATCATCTGCTTATCAATTACCCGCTGGGCAATCTCAACCGTCTCCATTTTCAGGTTCAGATGCTGCTCTTTTGCTTTCTCTTCTTTACTGATATCCTGATAAAGCACCAGCACTGAATCCAGTGAATCTATGTAAATAATACTTTCTTTCGCCACCATATCCAGGGTTTCCATCTGAATCTTCTTCCTCAGGATCGGTTCTCTGGTGGAAAGTACCTCTTCAATATCCTCTACTTCTATAAATTCAAAAATATACCTCTCCAGCGCTTCTTCCCTGGACACTCCCAGCTTATTCAGGGCCCGCTTATTGCATTCCCGGATACGGAGCTCATTGTCCACGATCAGAATAATATTCGGCGTTACATCCATAACCACGTTAGACATGGATTCCGCCTGGGCGATCGCATAGGGAAGACACATGCCAACCTCTGCCTTACCCTGAAATACTGCTTCTGCCTTACTTCTGCATGTGGCGTAGCCGCAGGCGCCGCAATTCAGTTCATCCGCTCTGGTGTATTTTCCCATTGCCTGAAGAATCTCCGTCATCTCTGCCTCGGACGGCTTCTTATCATGGACGCTTCTGTCCTTAAACTGCTTTTCCATCGAAACCATACTTCCGTCGATCCCCTCCGGATCTTCCCGGTGCAGCACTCTTCCCTCAAGATCCCTTCTGGCCTTCAGCATCGTCCGCTGCCACCGGTTGGAGGCCGGCCCTTTTACGCAGCCGCTCTTGCAGACGTTCAATTCAAAGAAACAGCCTTCCACATCTCCTCTCACCAGCTCATCCAAAAGCTCCATACAGGTCTTGATTCCATCTGCATGAATTTTGTAATAACGGTCTTCTTTGGAATCCGCCAATACCGAAGTGATAATTCCACCGCTGGAAGGATACAGCTGATTGACCTTCGGATCCGGATTTGCCATCGGCTTTTCCTCACACTTGCGGACATCGATCCCTTCTGCCTTCCACCATTTTATAATTTCTTCAAAGGTAAGAATCGCATTGACCGCCCCCATGACCCGCTCATCGCCAATAGCTTCTTCTTTCTTGGCAATACAGGGGCCAAGGAATACTACCTTCACATCCGGTCCGTAGATACTCTTGATCAATCTTCCGTGTGCAATCATCGGCGACACCACCGGAGCCATCATCGGCACCAGAGAAGGATAATATTTCTCAATCAAGTCATTGATGCTCGGGCAGCAGGTAGAAATAATGTTCTTCATCCTTCCTTCCCGGAGAAGCTTACGGTACTGTGCCGTCACCAGCGCTGCTCCTTCTGCCGTCTCTCTGACCTCTGAAAATCCCAGTTTAAGCAGTGCATCCACCACCTGTCCCGGTTTGTCAAAATCCAAAACGCTCAGGTACGACGGGGCAATAGAGATAACGGTTTTGATCCCCTGCTTCAGATACCCCTTTACCCGTCCCATGTCACTGGCAAATGTCTTGGCATTCTGCGGACATATTTCCAGACACTGTCCACAATGAATGCAATGGTCCTCCATAATGTGTGCCTGCTCATTCTGAACGGAAATTGCCTTCACTTCACAATACCGGACACATTTATAGCAATGCTTACAACTGGCATCCTTAAAGTCAATTACCTTCACGTTTCTTTTCCTCCTTATATCTCAGCGATCCCTCCCGGTGTTTCTACAATATAATCCGCACCGGCACTTGCAAGTTCCTCTCTGCT
>JAUNGJ010000095.1 GCA_030524585.1 Eubacteriales bacterium
GTAATTAACATATCACTTCATCCCCCTTACTGCATTTTTTCCGGCTTTAATCTTGGTGACTAACGGAATCTTGGAGGAACAGATATACTCACAGCTTCTGCACTCAACGCAGTCCATAACGTTTTTATCCTTCATGCCTTGCCAGTTCTGCTCATCCGCATATTTTGCAAAATACAGCGGAGAAAGTTCCATAGGACATACATCCACACAGCGTCCACACTTGATACATGGCTGTTCTACCGTATGGTCGGTATCAATGGCAATGATTCCATTGGAGCCTTTCATGATAGGCACATTGACATCCGAAAGAGCAAATCCCATCATTGGTCCGCCCATCTTAATGGTAACGTCATCGCCTGTCACGCCGCCGCAATAGTCAATAAGTTCTTTTACGTTGGTACCGATCTTTACAATATAATTGCCTGGCTTCTGAATTCTTTCACCAGTTACAGTCACAACACGTTCAATCAAAGGCATACCGGTCTGAATCGCATCGGAGATTGCCTTAACGGTGCTGATATTACTTACCACAACGCCTACATCTGCCGGCAGACCGCCGCGGGGAACCTGTCTTCCCATCACGCGCTTGATCAGCATCTTCTCAGCGCCCTGAGGATATTTCGTCTTGGCTACTACAACCTCAATACCGCTACACTGGGCCGTCTTTGCTTCCAGAAGTTCAATGGCGTCCGGTTTATTGTCTTCAATAACAATCAGCCCTTTTTCAGCGTTAACGGTTTTCATCATTGCTTTGAGACCGAAAATCACATCGTCCGCATATTCCAAAAGTACTCTGTGATCTGCAGTCAAAAGGGGCTCACATTCACATCCGTTTAATAAAATCGTATCGACTGGTTTTGCAGGTTTTAATTTTACGGATGTTGGGAAACCGGCACCGCCCATACCGACGATTCCGCTTTCACGAACAATCTCAATGATTTCATCCGGAGTCAGGCTGTCCAGATCCTTATTGGGCTTAATTGATTCGTGCAGAGTATTCTTCCCATCGGACTGGATCACTACGGACATCATCTCGCAGCCTCTTGTAGCATGCATACGCGGCTCAATGGCAATGACGGTTCCGCTGACGCTGGAGTGCACCGGACTGCTGATAAAGGCTGCCGCTTCCCCGATCTTCTGTCCGACTTTAACGGTATCTCCTACCTGCACTACAGGATTCGCCGGAGCACCTGCATGCTGTGACAGCGGAATAACCACTGTCTGCGGTTCCGGAAATCTTACCAGTGCAAGATGTTCACTGAATTCTTTACGTTCTGAAGGGTGAACACCGCCATAATATCCCGCAAGTCTGCTCTCACGGATGGATTTTACATAATCATTAATAACCTTGAAATTGATCTTGGAATAATCCCGCACCTGAATGGGCTGCTGCAGGAATTCGGAAAGGCGTCCCTGCTTCTCCAGCCTCTTATGTATCTTCTCCCAGGCACAGTCTTTATTACTGTCTACTTCACATTTGCCGTTCTTTGCGCCTCCGCATTGTCCGTTAACCAGACTCTTGGAACAGTCAACAATAGGACAGACTCCACCGGTTATATTCAGGTAGCATTGTGCGCATGCATCACAGCTTTTCTTGGTTAATGCCATACCGTGATGTCCCCTGTAATTCAGGGAATTGCTGGCCGCATATACAGGTTTTCCTGCCAACTCTGCAACTGTCTGAATTCCCAAGCCACAGGAAATTACAAAAACATTTTCCGTACCTTCCGGAATCAGGTCCTGTAATTTTTTCTCTGTCTGGGTTTTGTTGCACACAAAATCAACCTTTGCACTACCTGTGATTGTTTTTCCCTGTTCGGCAGCGATTTTCTCGAACTCACCACAATCTGGTTCGTCAATGGTTTCAAATTCCTTGAAGCACTTGTTACAAGCAACGATGAACAGATTATCCTTACCGGCCAATAAGGATACCAATTCGTCGTTACTTTTCAACTTATACTTGGTATAGTTTTCCAATTGCTCACCTTCCTTATCAATTTGTTTCACAAACCTTATGTTTATCTGTTTTTATTATTTTCCCAACCTCCGCACTTTGAAGAAAAAATAATAACAAGCAAATAACCTAGTTCTGCAATTTTTACATCTAAAAGTATACCACACCTTAGTTATATTATCCAGCCTAAACGTACAATTTTACCCAAAAATATACATTATGCGCAAAAATACATTGGCCCAAAAGCAGTCCTTGGAAGCTTTTTTTCTGCCTTCCTCCGATCCGTCAGCTTTCACGGTTTTCCTGTTTCTCCTTCCCTCCTGGCAGCAATACAAAATAACTACGATCTCTTTTTTCTCAAAATTGAATAATTTCTGAGTAATGGTTCATAATCCTTGAACCAATCTTCTATAACTCCTACTATCTCGCATAACCATTTCTGTGTCAAGTAGCTGCAGGAACATTTTATTTTTCGTCTTTCGTACTTAAAAAATTTTTCAAAGCAGTTACTACTTCAACCCATTAAATAGAACTCTGCCAGCGTCTCACGATAGACATCCTGCTTGCTGTTAAGCGATATAGTTCTCATCATCTGAGATGTTCGGGACTGGCACCTGTTACAGTGAATGAGAATGCATTCCTTTCATCTCTCAATCAATATTGCCTTTCATTATTATACGGTAAATCTTTTTCATCCACAAGAATATAATGAAAATTAGAGGCACATGAGTCCAATTTTTTCACCAACGATTTTCACACCTATATATCATCTCCTTTCTATTTTTTCCAAAGTCTCATATTCTAAAAGCATTACCAGTCTATAAAAAACACTATTCTGACTGAAACAGGTAGACTCTCCCGTACACACAGCACCTCCGGGGATGCCAAGTCATTGCCACAACCCAAATTCTCCCACCGGACAAATTGGGGTACGCTTAACGAAAAAAAAGGCGGCTTTTCTGCCACGAAAAATGACTGAAAGCCGCATAAATTCAATAGAGTAAAGAATAGAATTTTCAAAATATCCCATCCACATTCCATTCTTCTGATAAATGGATTCGATCTTTCTCTACTCGGTATTCCATTCGTTTTATTATTGAAGTTATGAATGATGTGCCCGTTCCAGCTCCATGATTCTATCTACCTTTGGAGCAGAACTACCTCCTGCAAATTCGCAATCAAGCCAGATATCTACAAGATATTTTGCCAGCTCAACACCTACAACTCTT
>JAUNGJ010000046.1 GCA_030524585.1 Eubacteriales bacterium
GTCAGAAGTCCACCATACAGTATCTTTGGAATTTTCATCCATTACGATGTACTTATCTTTCGGTGAACGTCCTGTATAGATACCTGTCATTACATTAACTGCACCAAGTTCACTTTCCTGTCCTTTTTCGAAACCTTCCAGATTAGCTTTTGTCTCTTCTTCAAATAACATTTCAAAAGAAGGATTGTGTACGATTTCTGTGGTCCCGGTAATGCCATACTTACTTAAATTGATTTCTGCCATTTTAAATCTAACCTCTTTCTTTTCATATTTTCCTGAATATCCAGGTTTTAAATTCCTTCTCAAAAAGTAGAATATCAGAGACATTCCAACTTCTAATACCTTATTATACATAATATAAGAAGAAAATCAATAAAAATCCTCTATTTTTTTCGAAAGAATGATAATTATTTAACGCTTGGTTTGCAGGATTGATTTTGCAATTATGCAATTCTTAACAAGATAATTCTCATATTTATGGATGCTGTATGATAAAAATGACGAAAATACATTAGGAAAATTCATATTTTTCTCTGTATTTGCCAATCTGCCGGGTGCGCGCAGCAGCTTGGCCGGTAATATTGGCGTAATGCAAACAGCACAGTGCAAATAAATGCACTGCGCTGATTTTGAATTTATAGATAACATGATGTTGCATGCGACTTGAAATGCATCATGTTACTTGCTTTCCAGAATCTTGTCGATACTTACAAGCTTTACACTAAGTACAAATATTTTTGCAGCTTCCCTGATCTCTTCCAGTGTCGGATAGGAAGGTGCAATACGGATATTGGAGTCTTTTGGATCCCTGCCGTATGGGAATGTAGCACCGGCATCTGTCATCACCAGTCCCGCTTCCTTTGCTTTTGCTACGATTGCCTTTGCACAGCCCTCCATAGAGTCGAAGGAAATGAAGTAACCGCCTCGCGGAGCAATCCAGGATCCAATTTCCAATCCGCCAAGCTCTGTCTCCAGAGTGTTCAAAACGGCGTCGAACTTTGGACGCATAATATCAGCATGGCGTTTCATGTGCTGTACCATGCCGTGGATATTGCCAAAATATCTTGCATGGCGAAGCTGATTCAGCTTGTCGTGCCCTATGGTCTGAATTTTCATCTGATTGCGGATGTCTGCCAGGTTTGCGTCGGATGCAGCGATGGCGCCGATACCGGAGCCCGGGAAGCTGATCTTAGAGGTGGACGCAAACTTATATACCATATCCGGATGTCCTTCTTTTTTACATTCCATGAAAATTTCAATCAAGTGATCCTGTTTATCTTCATATAAATGGTGGATGCCATAAGCATTATCCCAGTAAATACGGAAATCTTCAGCAGCTGGATTCAGCTTGGCAAAACGATGGACCGTTTCGTCGGAGTAAGTAATTCCCTGTGGGTTGGAATATTTGGGTACACACCAGATACCCTTGATTGCCGGGTCGGAGCTTACAAGCTTTTCCACAATATCCATATCTGGTCCGGTTGGTGTCATCGGAACATTGATCATTTCAATACCAAAATATTCTGTAATTGCAAAATGTCTGTCATATCCAGGTACAGGACACAGGAATTTAACTTTGTCAAGCTTGCACCAAGGTGTACTTCCCATAACACCGTGAGTCATGGAACGGGCAATGGTATCGTACATTACGTTCAAACTTGAATTTCCGAAAATAACGATGTTGTCCTTTGGAACCTCCATCATGTCAGCGAGAAGCTGTTTTGCTTCCTTGATACCGTCCAGTACACCATAATTGCGGCAGTCCACGCCTTCCGTGCATACCAGATCAGACTTGCTGGTAAGGACGTCCATCATTTCCATAGACAGATTCAACTGTTCCGTAGACGGCTTACCTCTGGACATATCAAGCTTGATGCCTTTTGCTTTTACCTTTTTAAATTCTTTTTCCAGGTCGGCTTTTAAACCTAACAATTCTTCTTTTGATAAATCCTTATATGCAGCCACTTTTATCGCATCCTCCAATACTTATAATATTCAACGTGTATCATTTTACCATAAATTGAAAAATCGTCAATCATTTCCTGCAAAATAAAATCATAAATTCGCTATTTTTGTGAAAGTAAACAACAAATATGAAATTTTTGCGCTGTTTTTATTCATTTATTGGAGGATGCACTGAATTATTTCATTGATGGCTGGGTCAGAATGGACTTCACGTGATTGATTTCTTCGCGGGAAGCCTTTTCTGCAGGTACATAATAGCTCTTTTCACGGGCTACCTGGTATAATTTTTCCTGAGACATTTCGCATTCATTGCGAAGCTGCTTCAAACACATTTTCAGTTCTTTGTTTTCTGTCTGTGGAATCATTTCCCCAAAGCGGGTAAGCTCGCCGTTTACTCCGGTAAGCGCGTCCACGACCATAGTCTTTTCATTTAACATGTGGGTTACCTCCTTACAAGAATTTCATTAGATCCTGTTTGTTCTTCATTGCAGAGTTTGCTGCGTCGGTAAATAGCTTCTTGACCTCCGGGTCCTGGCACTGGCTTGCATATTCCGTCATTTTGCAATGACTTGTTTCATAGCCGCCAATCAGGTGGCGGAGATTCTGAAGGTCTAATACTGATAATTCTGACATGAAATATCCTCCTTTCATACTGTGGCAATTGCGGTGTATGTTCACCGCTGCGACCTGTTTTAGTATGTGGGATATTGAAAGAACTATGCGCTGGATGGACAGGAAAAGAAAGTGGAAAAATTTTCCTAAAACATGAAATGGTCTGCAGTTTTGATGAAATGGCAGAAGAGCGCGCGCATGTCGGCGCAGGTATCATACATACACTCAGGATGCCACTGCAGGCCGATTGCAAAAGGATGTATGCTGGATTCCAGGGCTTCTATAACCTGATCAGAGGTTCTTCCGGTTGGACGAAGATTCCTGGCCGGTTGCTTAATATATTGGTGATGATAACTGTTTGTATAGGTGCATTTTCCAAAAATATTATATAGCATGCTATTTTCTTGAAAGATGACTTTATGAGAGGGATCACTGCGTGTCTGGGAATGCTGCATGTGAGCGATATGGGTGTCTGGATAGAGGGATGCATCCTGATAAATACTGCCTCCCATAGCAACGTTCAGCACCTGCATTCCACGGCAGATTGCAAGAACAGGTTTTCCGGAATCGAGAGCTGCTTTCATAAGAGAAAGGTGAAAAATGTCTGTTTTTAAGTCTGTTGTGCCGCTATAAGGAGAGGGCTCTTCTTCCAGTAGAAGTGGCGTAATGTCATCTCCGCCGCAGAAAAGAAAGCCGTCACAGAAATTCAGAGCATCTGGATTTGCAATGGCGTCTGTGCAGGGAAGGATCACCGGGAAACCTCCGGAGCATTCAATGGCATGGATATAGGGCTGACTTACAAACTGTCGTCCGTCTGCGATGCCACAGACGGCGATGCCGATTATGGGAAGCATGGTAAGTTCCTCCTGAAAAATATAGTATGCGATGGATACTCGCCTGCATATAGTATATGCGAAAAAAGGATACTGTGACAAAGATAACAGCATCCTTTTTTCTATCGCCGGGAAATTCTTTTCCTCTGAGTAAACTATTTTGAATAAAGCTTATTTATTGTTTTCTACTTCCTGCATTTTCATAGCGCGAACCTTTAACGGAAGACCGAACAGATTAATAAATCCGTCCGCATCGTGATGGTCGTATAAGTCACCGGTGGTAAAGCTTGCAAGCGACTCGCTGTACAGAGAGTACGGAGAAGTGGTTCCGGCCTTGATAATGTTGCCTTTATAAAGCTTGAATTTTACCTCGCCGGTCACATATTCCTGTGTGCTTTCAATAAATGCCTGAACGGCCTCGCGCAGAGGAGTGAACCATTTTCCTTCGTATACGATCTGGGACAGCTTGTTGCCCATTTCCTCTTTGACTTCATAGGTAGCGCGGTCCAGTACCAGCTCTTCTAACTGCTGATGTGCTTCGTAGAGGATGGTTCCGCCTGGAGTCTCATACACACCGCGGGATTTCATACCAACAACACGGTTCTCCACGATATCGATGATACCGATGCCGTGCTTTCCGCCAAGCTCATTCAGCTTGCGGATAATGTCGGATACTTTCATTTCTATTCCGTTGATGCTCTTTGGAATGCCCTTCTCAAAGGTCATTGTCACATATTCCGGTTCATCCGGGGCCTTTTCAGGGGTGACGCCAAGAACCAGAAGATGGTCATAATTTGGTTCGTTCGCCGGGTCTTCCAGCTCCAGACCCTCATGGCTGATATGCCACAGGTTGCGGTCACGGCTGTAGCTGTGGCTTGCGTCAAATGGAAGATCAATGCCATGTGCTTTGCAGTATGCAATCTCATCTTCACGGGACTGCATGGTCCATACATCGGTCATTCTCCAGGGAGCAATGATCTTGATGTCCGGAGCGAGGGCCTTGATTCCCAGCTCAAAACGAATCTGGTCATTTCCTTTACCGGTGGCTCCGTGGCAGATGGCAGAAGCGCCTTCTTTGCGTGCGATTTCTACCAGTCTCTTAGCGATGGCCGGACGTGCCATAGAGGTTCCGAGAAGATATTTGTTCTCGTATACGGCATGTCCCTGTACGCATGGGATAATGTAGTTATCGCAGAAGTCATCAACAATATCTTCAATATACAATTTGGATGCACCAGACAGCTTAGCCCGTTCTTCCAATCCATCCAGTTCTTCGCCCTGCCCGCAGTCGATGCAGCAGCAGATAACTTCGTAGTCAAAATTCTCCTTTAACCAGGGGATAATAGCGGTAGTATCAAGACCGCCTGAATAAGCAAGAACAACTTTTTCTTTCATGTAAATTCCTCCTAAATAGTATGTAATATTTTCATTATAATCACCTTGTTTTTTCGCAAGGACTACTATACACCAAATCTTATAAATATGCAACATGAAATAAAAAAATAAGTTAAGTTTGTATATTATGCAAAAATTTTGAATAAAAATAGCGTCTTATGCAATGAAAATGCATGAAATCGAAAAGAATCCTTTACATACTTTCAAAAGTAGTATAAACTAAGCGTGGGATTCCTTATAATAGGAAAAGAAAGGAAAGAAAAGGATGATTAAAGTAGGTATTATAGGTTCTACCGGCTATGCAGGAGGCGAGCTGGTGCGAATTCTCACAGGACATAAAGATGCAGAGATTGTATGGTATGGCTCCAGAAGCTATGTGGATAAAAAATATGCAGAAGTATATCAGAATATGTTTCAGATTGTAGATGCCAAATGTATGGATGACAACATGGATGAGCTTGCAAGACGGGCGGATGTAATTTTTACGGCAACACCTCAGGGGCTTTGTGCGTCTCTTGTAAATGAGGATATTCTCTCCGGAACAAAGATCGTGGATTTAAGCGCGGATTTTCGGATTAAGGACGTATCTGTCTATGAGAAGTGGTATGGTATTGAGCATAAGAGTCCCCAGTATATAGAGGAAGCCGTTTATGGCCTCTGTGAGATCAACCGGGAAGAGGTAAAGAAAGCAAGATTGGTTGCGAATCCGGGCTGCTATACCACATGCTCTATTTTGACCGCCTATCCGTTAGCCAAGGAAGGGATTATTGATATGAGTACCCTGATCGTGGACGCCAAGTCCGGTACCTCCGGCGCAGGAAGAGGCGCTAAGCTGCCGAATCTGTTCTGCGAAGTGAACGAGAATATGAAGGCATACGGTGTGGCTTCCCACAGACATACCCCGGAGATCGAAGAGCAGCTTGGTTATGCCTCCGGTGAGAAAGTGGTAATTAACTTTACGCCACATCTGGTTCCGATGAACCGCGGGATACTGGCGACTGAGTACGCGACGCTGAAGGAGAAGGTAAGCTACGGGGATGTAAAAGCAATCTATGACAAATATTATAAAGATGAGAAATTTGTGCGAGTGCTGGAAAAAGATGTGCTGCCAGAGACCAAGTGGGTGGAAGGAAGCAACTATGTGGACATTAATTTTAAGATCGATCCCCGCACCAATCGAATTATCATGATGGGAGCGATCGACAATCTGGTTAAGGGCGCTGCCGGACAGGCAGTACAGAATATGAACCTGATGTTTGGGCTGGATGAAGCCGAAGGGCTGAATCTGGTTCCCATGTTCCCATAGAGAAGCGGTTTGCGTGATGATAAGGGAAAGGAACAGAGAGAGGTATCTATGATTCGGGTAATGACAGTTGAGGATTACGATGAGGTATATATCCTATGGAAGAAGATACGGGGATTTGGTATCCGCAGTATTGATGATTCCAGAGAGGGCGTCGCGCGTTTTCTGAAGCGAAATCCTACGACCAGTGTTGTGGCGGTGGAGGACGGCAGGATTGTCGGAAGCATTCTGTGCGGACACGACGGCAGAAGGGGATGCTTTTACCATGTGTGTGTAGATGAAGCATACCGAAGACACGGCATTGGAAAGTCGATGGTGGTAGCTTCTATGGAAGCGTTGAAGGCAGAGCAGATCAACAAGGTCTGCCTGATCGCATTTACGAGAAATGACGTGGGGAATGCGTTCTGGAATACCATTGGCTGGACAAAACGCCAGGATTTGAATTATTATGATTTTACGCTGAATGAAGAAAATATTACAGCATTTAATGAACAGTAAAATATTTGCAGGAGAGATCTGAAGAGAGAAAGGTGGAAATAAGATGGAAATGATAAAAGGCGGCGTGACCGCAGCAAAGGGATTTGAGGCAGCCAGTACGGCGGCCGGAATCAAATATAAGGATCGTACGGATATGGCTCTGATTTACAGTCAGGTGCCGTGTCAGGTGGCAGGAACCTTTACAACAAACGTAGTTAAGGCTGCTCCGGTGAAATGGGACCGTCAGGTAGTAGACAGTGGAAAGAAATCTCAGGCTGTCATTGTAAACTCAGGAATTGCTAATGCCTGTACAGGAGCAGAAGGATTTGGATACTGTAAGGATACTGCTGAGGCGGCTGCAAAGTATTTATCCGTGGATGCAGATGGCGTGCTGATCGGTTCTACCGGCGTTATTGGAAAGCAGATGCCGATTGACAGGCTGACAGCAGGAATTGAAGCGCTGGCAGGAAAGAAGAACGATTCGTTGGAAAATGGTACTGAGGCTGCGAAGGCAATTATGACTACGGATACCTGTGAGAAAGAGCTGGCAGTGGCCATTCAGGTGGGCGGAAAGACTGTGACCATCGGCGGTATGGCAAAGGGTTCCGGTATGATCCATCCGAATATGTGCACGATGCTTGCATTTATTACGACAGATGCGGCAATCACGAAGGATGCGCTGCAGAAAGCGCTCAGTGAGGATGTCGTGGATACCTATAATATGATTTCGGTAGATGGAGATACTTCTACCAATGATACCGCGCTGGTTCTGGCAAATGGCATAGCGGAGAATCCGGTGATTGAGTATGGCACGGCAGATTATGAGGAATTTAAGAATGCTTTGCATGTGATCAACGAGTATCTTGCGAAGAAGATTGCAGGAGACGGTGAGGGCGCGACGGCACTTTTTGAAGTTAAGGTAGTGGGAGCGGAGACGACAGAGCAGGCTAAGATGCTTGCAAAATCTATCGCCTGCTCCAATTTGACCAAGACTGCGATTGCCGGACATGATGCAAACTGGGGAAGAATTGTATGTGCGATGGGATATTCCGGGGCGCAGTTCGATCCTGAGAAGGTGGATCTGTTTTTTGAGAGCAGTGCAGGAAAGATTCAGATTGCGGAAGACGGAGTGGCGCTGGATTTCAGCGAAGAGAAGGCAACGGAGATTCTCTCGCAGTCAGAAGTGACGGCCATTGCTGATGTAAAGATGGGCGAGGCGTCTGCAACTGCATGGGGATGCGACCTGACACACGGATATATCGAAATTAATGCAGATTACAGAAGTTAAGATACGGTTTTAAGCAATATTATTATAGAAGTTATAGAAGTGAAAATATCTAAGGAGAAACAGGATGGATAAGAGTATGCAGAAATATCTGGACAAGGCAGAGGTTCTGATCGAAGCGCTGCCATATATCCAGAGATTTAATCGAAAGGTCATCGTTGTCAAATACGGTGGAAGTGCAATGGTGGACGAGGAGCTGAAAAAGCAGGTCATTGAGGATGTGACGCTTTTGAAGCTGGTTGGCTTTAAGCCGATCATTGTTCATGGCGGAGGCAAGGAGATCAGCAGATGGGTCAGCAAGGTAGGCATGGAGCCTAAGTTTATCAACGGGCTTCGGGTAACCGATGAGCCGACCATGGAGCTTGCGGAGATGGTTCTTGGCAAAGTGAATAAAGAGTTGGTTCAGTTGGTTCAGGGACTTGGAGTTCGGGCAATCGGGCTAAGCGGCAAAGACGGAGGTCTCTTAAAAGTCACCAAAAAATATTCCGGGGGAGAAGATATTGGTTTCGTAGGAGAGGTGCAGGATGTGAATGCGCAGATTCTCTGGGATCTGCTCGAGAAGGATTTCCTTCCGATCGTATGTCCAATTGGATTGGACGACAGGTTTCAGACCTACAACATCAATGCGGATGATGCGGCCTGTGCTATTGCCCGTGCTATGAACGCAGAGAAGCTGGCATTTTTGACTGATATTGAGGGCGTCTATAAGGATCCGAAAGACCCGGAGACATTGATTTCCGAGCTTCAGATTTCCGAGGCGAGAGGTCTGATGGAGGATGGATATATCGGCGGTGGAATGCTTCCGAAACTGAATAACTGTATTGACGCAATAGAAAACGGTGTTTCCAGAGTACATATTCTTGATGGAAGAATTCCACACTGCCTGCTTTTGGAGATCTTTACCAATAAGGGAATCGGAACAGCCATTTTAAAAGATGGCGAAGAGATGTATTCTGCAAAATAGAAGCAGGTTAAAAAACCGGGGATTGGATATACTAAAGGAGAAATATTTGGGAGGTATATTCAATGATCGGTTTTTTTATTGCTCTTTTATCGGGAGCGCTTATGAGCGTGCAGGGAGTGTTCAACACTCAGGTGACAAAGACTACGGGTATGTGGGTGAGCAATGGCTGGGTGCAGTTCAGTGCTTTTGCGGTGTGTGCCGTGGCATGGCTGATTGCAGGAAGAGATTCCATCGGAGCCATTGCCAAAGTGGAACCGAAATATATGCTGTTAGGCGGAGTCATTGGTGCAGGGATTACCTGGACGGTGATTAAAAGTATGGAACAGTTGGGACCGGCAAAAGCGGCGCTTTTGATCGTTATATCCCAGTTGATCGTTGCTTACGTGATTGAGCTTCTTGGACTCTTTGGTGTGGAGAAGGAGCCGCTGGAGTGGCGCAAAGTTGGAGGCATGGTTCTGGCTCTGATTGGAGTTGCAATTTTTCAGTGGAAATAGTAAAATGAGGATGTCCAGGCATAAGGAGGGCATTTACAGTGTCGACAGCTGTAAAGGAGGATACTATGCGGGGCAGCAAAAAGAGAATGATGGCGCTGATGCTTACGGGGATTCTGGCAGTGTTGATGCCTGCCGGCTGTAGGAATAAAGAGGAAGATCTAAGCCTTGAGCAGATTCAGGTGCAGTCTGAGGAGCCGGAAAGGCCTGCGGAGGAGTCTGATTCAGGCGGGGAGACGGAAGATGAGCAGATCATCTGTGTATATGTCTGCGGACAGGTGATGCGTCCGGGCGTTTATGAGTTTGCGGCAGGCAGCCGCATCTATCAGGCGGTGGAGGCGGCCGGCGGTATGCTGGAGACGGCAGATGAAGCTTTTGTGAACCAGGCGGAGCGTATGGAGGATGGACAGCGTGTCTATATCCCATCGGCCGAAGAGGTTCTTTCCGGGGAATGCAGTGGAGCAGAAAACGTTGCGGGAGATTCCGGGGGAGGGATATCTTCGGACGGCCGTGTGAATATTAATATGGCCAGCAAGGAAGAACTGATGACGCTTGCGGGAATCGGCGAAAAGAAAGCGGAGGCAATCATTCAGTACCGGGACACGAACGGAGGCTTTCAGACCACGGAAGAGCTGATGCAGGTGGCCGGAATTAAAGAGGGAACCTTTGAAAAGATTAAAGAGGATATTACAATATAGAGGGAGAGCACATGAATAGGAAAGTTTTGGTTGTGGATGATGAAAAGCTGATCGTAAAAGGAATACGGTTCAGCCTGGAGCAGGATGATATGGATGTGGATTGTGCCTATGATGGTGAAGAGGCGCTGAAGCTTGCCAGGGAGAATACATATGATATTATCCTGTTGGATATCATGCTGCCAAAATACGACGGTTTTGAGGTGTGCCGGCAGATTCGGGAGTATTCGGATGTACCGATCATTATGCTGACAGCCAAAGGGGAAGACATGGATAAGATTCTGGGACTTGAATATGGGGCAGATGATTATATCACGAAGCCTTTTAATATCCTGGAGGTCAAGGCAAGAATCAAGGCTATTATGCGCCGTGTGAATAAAAAGTCCGGCGGCAGTGAGCGCGACAGGCTGATTGTAAAAGGGGATATGAAGATTGACTGTGAGAGCAGACGGGTATTTATTGGGAAGAAAGAAGTGAATCTGACAGCGAAGGAGTTTGATCTGCTGGAACTTCTTGCCATGAATCCGAACAAGGTCTACAGCAGGGAGAATCTGCTGAACATTGTCTGGGGATACGAGTATCCTGGAGATGCGAGGACCGTGGATGTACATATCCGGAGACTCAGAGAGAAGATCGAGACACATCCAAGCGATCCAAAGTATGTATATACAAAGTGGGGAGTTGGTTACTATTTTAGGGGTTAGACGTTATATCAAATTCAAGTTTTTTAAGAGCCTGCGCTTTTATATCATCCTTCTTCTGATGCTGGTGGGTATCATTCCCTGCGTGGTGATGAAAGCAATGGTTCTTGAAAACTATGAAAAAAGAGCAGTAGACGTACGGACTGCGGAGATACAAAATCAATGTACGATTCTGTGTGATCAGCTTGGCAGCTCCGGCTATCAGGAGAACGGAATTTCTAAGATTATTCAATCGGAACTCATTCAGTTATCCAATGTATATAATGGCCGCATTATGGTGATCGATGATGATTTTTGTATTGTGTGCGACACCTATAATCTGGAGAGAGGCAAGACTATGGTGTCGGGAGATGTAATGAACAGCTTTCAGGGAGAGATAGTCAGACATTACGACCGGGAGAACCGTTTTATTGAGGTGGCTGCGCCGATCAGGACGAAGGATGATGAGCAGATCATTGGGGTAATGCTGGTAAGCGTTTCTACGGATACCATTGCGGCTACCAAGGCTCTTCTTGGGCAAAAGGCTGGGATTGCAGAAGCAATTATGATTCTGCTGGTAGTGGCTATCGCGGTATTCCTGGGAAATATCATGGTGCGTCCATTTGCAAGAATTACTAAGTCTATTGGAGATTTGACGGCCGGGTATGACGCGGATTATCTGCATGTATATACTTATGAAGAGACAGCCCTGATTTCGGATGCGTTTAACCGGATGCTGGGGCGGCTTAAGAGTCTGGACGAATCCAGACAGGAGTTTGTATCGAACGTGTCACATGAGCTGAAGACGCCGCTGACATCGATGAAGGTGTTATCGGATTCGCTGCTTACACAGAAAGATGCTCCAGTGGAGCTTTACCAGGAGTTTATGGCGGACCTGTCAGAGGAGATTGAGCGGGAGAATAAGATTATCAATGATCTTCTGTCTCTGGTAAAGATGGATAAGACTGCAGCGGAAATGAATATCCGAACAGAAAATATGAATGAAGTAATTGAGCGGATTCTGAAACGTCTGCAGCCTCTTGCGGCGGCAGCGAATATTGAGGTGGTATACGAGAGCTTTCGGTCGGTAAATGCAGAGGTAGATGAGGTGAAATTATCACTGGCGGTAACGAACCTTGTGGAGAATGCGATCAAGTATAATAATGAAGGCGGCTGGGTGCATGTGTCGCTGAATGCGGACCACAAATATTTTTATATTGAGGTGGCCGATTCGGGAATCGGTATTCCGGAAGAAGAAACAGAGCATATCTTTGAACGGTTTTATCGGGTGGATAAGTCCCATTCCAGGGAGATTGGCGGCACAGGACTTGGCCTGTCGATTGCAAGAAATGTGGTGGTCATGCATCGGGGAGCGATTAAAGTCTTTAGTCAGCCTGGTGAGGGAACAACATTTTCTGTGAAAATTCCAATTAACTATGCGAGATAGGGAGGTTCTGATATGAGAAGATTCTATCGCATATTTGTACTGCTTGCTGCATTTAGTCTTCTGGCGTCGGGCTGCAGGAAAAAAGAGGAAACAGCAGATGCCAGGATTTACTATTTGACTACGGAAGGGAATGCATTGACTACGGAAGGATACAACTGGAAATCAGATCAGGTGATGGACCGGATTGACGAAGTGATGAAGAAATTAAAGAAACCGGAGGATACGGTTGCATGTACCTCTGTAATTCCATCAGATGTTCTGATTACAGATTATAATCTGGAGGATGACCGGCTTGAGATTTCCTTCAGCCAGGAATATGAACTTCTTGACAGGACGAAGGAAGTGCTGCTTAGGGCAGCGGTAGTCAAGTCTCTGACTCAGATAGAGGGAGTAGACTTTGTACAGTTCCGCGTGGCGGGAGAACTCCTTAGGGATGGACATGGCGACGTGGTCGGATACATGCAGGGAGAAGATTTCGTACAGAATACGGGAGCGGCGCTGAATTCCTACCAGCGGGAAGATGTAACGCTTTATTACGTAGATTCTACAGGGGAGCAGCTTGTAAGGTCAGAGGTTTCCCTGCGCTACAATAGCTATATGACCATCGAAAAAGCGATTGTTGAGCGGCTGATCAACGGACCGGATGAGGAGGGGATACGGGCAACCATTCCTCCCCAGACTAAGCTCCTTGGGGTAGCCGTTAAAGGGGACATCTGCTATGTGAATCTGGATGAGGGATTTCTGGCGGAACCGTTTTCGGTAAAGCCGGAGCTGGAAGTATATTCTCTGGTAAATTCTGTGATTGCCGGAGGGAATTGCAGGCAGGTGCAGATATCTGTCAATGGAGATACCAATATATCGTTTCGTGGACAGATTGATTTCAGTAAACCGTTCGAGGAGAATATGAAAATTGTGGAGGAATAGTATATAGAAATAAAAACAATAATAAAAGAAAGAAAATTATTTACTATTTGTCTGCTGTTTCTATTTATAAGCTTTATCTGTGTCCACTGGGGAAGGGATACTTTTCTGAAAAAGTATTTTTCTTTCCCGGTGGAAACGGAGTTGACGGAAGGTGTAGAGGTAACACTTATCGGTCAGGTATATGGAAAAGAGCAGGCGTCTGATTATAACATATTATATCTAAGAAATAATTCTATTATTTATCAGGAACAGATAGTTCAGGAACCCTATATGTTGATATATGAAAATAGCGGACAGGAGACTTACCTGGGAAATACGGTGAAGGTATCGGGCAGGCTGTCTTTTTTTGAGAAAGAAAGGAATCCGGGAGGATTTTCTCAGAAAGATTATTATAGAATGCGTAAAATTGCAGCCTATATATGGAGCGAGGAGCTTGTATGCATGGACGATAAAAAATTCTGGCTTCGCGAAACGCTCGGCAATGTCCGAATCCGCTGGAGGAATCTTTTGCTGGACTATGCAGAGGAAGAGGACGGAGGAATATTGTGTGCAATTCTTTTGGGAGATAAAGGTCAGATGGATACCGATATGAAAGAGCTGTATCAGATCAACGGAATCGCACATATTCTGGCAATATCCGGCCTTCATCTGTCCTTTGTGGGGATGGGCTTCTATCGCCTGGTACGGAGGATCACAGGGTCCTATCCGTTGGGTGGAATTACGGGAATATCATTTTTAGTCCTGTATATTCTGATGATTGGATGCAGCGTGTCAGTAGTCCGGGCGCTGATCATGTTCTGTATTCGGGTAGGGGCAGATATGTCCGGACGGGTTTATGATGCACCTACTTCTGTGGCTGTGGCAGCCGTGGGGGTGGTTCTCTGGAGACCGCTGGCATTTTATGATGCCGGATTTCAGCTTTCCTTCGGGGCAGTATGCGGTGTGATTTTTCTATATCCCGTTTTGGCAGGAAAGGAATCGAAGAACCATATAAAAGACAGTCTGATAATCAGTTTCTGCATTCAGCTTGCAACCATCCCTTTTATACTTTATCACTATTATGAAATCCCTTTATATTCGATTCTGCTGAATCTGATTGTGATCCCCTTCATGAGTATTCTCCTTGTTCTGGGGTTTGCCGGGAGTCTGATATGTCTGTTCTGGGAATGGGGAGGCAGTATGTGCCTGCTGCTGTGCAGGATGATTTTAAAGCTGTATGGAGTTCTCTGTCAGATCGTCCAAGTTCTGCCGGGACATCGGGTGATTACCGGACAGCCGAAAGCCGCCGGAATGTGTATTTATTTTTTGTGCCTTCTTCTGTGGACGCTTCTGATGTGTGGAAAGATACATAGGAAAATGCAGGCAGGATTTGCTGTTTTAGGAGGAGCTGCGCTTATTTTTGCATGTCCTGCGGTGAATCATAGGGGCCTGGAAGTGACATTTCTGGATGTGGGACAGGGGGACGGAATTTTTCTGCAGGAAAGAGGCGGAATAACCTGCCTGATCGATGGAGGAAGCAGCGATGTATCTAAGGTGGGCCGATACTGTATAGAGCCCTTTCTTAAGGCAAGGGGAGTATCTGACATAGACTATGTGTTTGTTACCCATGGAGACAGTGACCATACGAATGGCATCCAGGAATTGGTGGAACGGCAGGATAGAGGGGTAAAGATTGGCTGTATGGTACTGCCGGAGCAGGAGGTATGGGATGAAAGGTTAGAGGAGCTCTGCGCTCTGGCCGGACGGGAGGGGGTTCGGGTTGCAGTGATTCATCCCGGACAGCAGATAACGGGTAAGAGTCTGACGATAGAATGCATCTGCCCTGACGGAAAGGAAGTGTCAGAGTCAGGAAATAGTGCATCGCTGGTTTTGGAAGCGGTTTACGGGCAGCTGGATATATTATTTACAGGAGACGTGGAAGGATGGGGAGAGACGCTTTTGACAGAGACCCTGCATAAGCAGTATGAGGTACTGAAAGTGGCCCATCACGGTTCCGGATATTCTACCGGAGAAGCGTTTCTTGAAAAGGCATCCCCGAAGCTTGCTGTGATTTCGGCGGGAAGGAAGAATCGTTATGGACATCCCCATGAGGAGACGCTTAAGCGTCTAAAGCAGGAAGGCGCTGCTGTTTTTCGCACGGATCAATCGGGAGCAATAATCCTGAAGCTGACAGGAAAAGAGGTGGCAAATTTGAAGATTATCCAGTATAATAGGTTTTATGAAAAGCTTGAATGAAGATATTAAGAAGGGACAATTTAAAAATGTTTATCTGCTGTACGGGGAAGAAGACTACCTGAAAAAGCAGTATAAGGGCAGGCTTACCAATGCAATGCTTCCCGAGGGAGATACGGTAAATTATGCTTATTTTGAGGGAAAAGGCATACCGGTTGCACAGATGATTGACCTTGCAGAGACTATGCCGTTTTTTGCCGAGAGACGCCTGATCGTCGTTGAAAACTCCGGACTATTCAAAGGTTCTGCATCAGAGCTTGCGGAGTATATTAAGACGATGCCGGAGACGGCATGCTTTCTGTTTGTGGAAAACGAAGTGGACAAGAGGGGAAAGCTGTATAAAGCGGTCAAGGATAAAGGACGCATTGTGGAGCTTGGAAGGCAGGATGAGCGGACGCTGGTTCTCTGGCTTCTGGGGATGATGAAACAGGAGAAGAAGCGTGTTCAGGAATCTACTGTACGTTATATTTTATCGAAGACAGGAACCGATATGGAGAATCTGGAAAAAGAGATGGAGAAGCTTTTCTGCTACACTTTAGACAGAGATGAGATCACTGTCCAGGATGTGGATGCGGTCTGTACGACGCAGATTACCAACCGCATTTTTGAAATGGTTGAGGCAGTGGCAAAGCAGGAGAAGAAAAAGGCGCTGGATTATTATTATGACCTGCTGGCGCTGAAGGAACCTCCCATGAGGATACTGTTTCTTCTGACCAGACAGTTTAAGCTGCTTCTGGAGGTTCAGAATCTTTTGAAGAAAGGTATGAGCAGAAAACAGATTGCAGAAGAAGCCGGGCTTCATCCCTTTGTAGCAGGTAAATACATGGAGCAGTGCCGGAATTTCCGGGAAGCGGACCTTCGGGCCATTATGGAAGAGGGCGTGAACCTTGAGACAGATGTAAAGACCGGACGCCTAAGTGACGTGATGAGCGTTGAGATATTTATTTTGTCGTCTCTTTCCAGGGGCAGTAAGAACCGCGGATAGAGCGCTTATAGATTAAGAAAATGAGAGAAAGATGGAAGGAAGATAGAAGAACATGGCAGGAATAGATCAGAGCAGAATTCGCAATTTTTGCATTATCGCACATATTGACCACGGCAAATCCACACTGGCAGACCGTATCATCGAGATGACGGGACTTCTTACCAGCCGGGAGATGCAGGCACAGGTCCTCGATAATATGGAGCTTGAGAGAGAGCGTGGAATTACGATCAAATCCCAGGCGGTCCGCACTGTATATAAGGCAAGGAACGGGGAGGAATACATCTTTAACCTGATTGATACTCCGGGACATGTGGACTTTAACTATGAGGTATCCAGAAGTCTGGCGGCCTGTGACGGAGCGATCCTGGTGGTGGATGCGGCCCAGGGAGTGGAGGCCCAGACCCTTGCCAATGTGTATCTGGCGTTGGATCATGATTTGGATGTTATGCCGGTCATCAACAAGATTGATCTGCCGAGTGCAGATCCGGACCGGGTGATTGAAGAGATTGAGGATGTGATTGGAATCGAGGCCTCCGATGCACCGCTGATTTCCGCAAAGACTGGTTTGAATGTGGAAGAGGTTCTGGAGAAGATCGTGGAGAAGATTCCGGCTCCTGCGGGAGATGCTTCGGCACCGCTGCAGGCGCTGATATTTGACTCGGTATATGATTCCTATAAGGGAGTGATTGTATTCTGCCGTATGATGGAAGGAACCGTAAAGAAAGGGACGCCGATCCGTATGATGGCAACTGGAGCTACGGCTGAAGTGGTTGAGGTCGGATATTTCGGGGCAGGCCAGTTTATTGCCTGTGATGAGCTGAGTGCGGGAATGGTCGGCTATATTACAGCCAGTCTTAAGAATGTAAAGGATACCCGGGTGGGCGATACGATTACCAATGCGGCGCATCCCTGCGCGGAGCCGCTTCCTGGGTATAAGAAGGTAAATCCGATGGTATACTGCGGTATGTATCCGGCAGATGGAGCCAAGTATCCGGATCTTCGGGATGCGCTGGAAAAGTTGCAGCTCAACGACGCTTCGCTTCAGTTTGAGCCGGAGACTTCCATTGCTCTGGGCTTCGGATTCCGCTGCGGCTTCCTGGGACTTCTTCATCTGGAGATTATTCAGGAGCGCCTGGAGAGAGAGTATAATCTGGATCTGGTAACCACAGCGCCGAGCGTAATTTATAAGGTTCACAAGACCAATGGCGAGGTGATCGAGCTGACCAATCCATCCAATCTTCCGGACCCGTCGGAGATTGACTATATGGAAGAGCCAATGGTAAAGGCGGAGATCATGGTGACATCGGAATTTATTGGGGCGATCATGGATCTGTGCCAGGAGCGCCGGGGAATTTATCAGGGAATGGAGTATATTGAAGAGAGCAGGGCGGTGCTGCGGTATCACCTTCCGCTGAATGAGATCATCTATGACTTCTTTGACGCTTTGAAATCCCGCTCCCGTGGCTATGCTTCTTTTGATTACGAGATTCTGGGATATCAGCAGTCCGAGCTTGTGAAGCTGGATATTCTTATCAATAAGGAAGAAGTGGATGCTCTGTCCTTTATCGTATTTGCGGGAAATGCCTACGAGCGGGGACGGAAGATGTGCGAGAAACTGAAGGAAGAGATACCGAGACATCTGTTTGAGATACCGATTCAGGCAGCGGTGGGAAGTAAGATTATTGCCAGAGAGACCGTGAAGGCGATGCGGAAGGATGTGCTGGCAAAATGTTATGGCGGTGACATTTCCCGTAAGAGAAAGCTGCTGGAAAAGCAGAAGGAAGGAAAGAAGCGGATGCGCCAGGTAGGAAATGTGGAGATTCCGCAGCAGGCATTTATGAGCGTACTGAAGCTGGACGACAAATAATGCTGATCTCTGAGAAAAACTGTGTGTCGGATGAGGATAGACCCTATGAAAGAACTGGAACTGTATATTCATATTCCCTACTGTGTAAAAAAATGTAAATACTGTGATTTTCTGTCTGCTCCGGGGAGCGCCTCGGAGCGGCAGAAATATGTAGAGAGCCTTTGTGAGCGTATCCGTTCCTATGCGGAGCCCATGAAGGCTTATCATGTTGTCAGTATCTTTCTTGGAGGCGGAACACCGTCCGTTCTGGAACCGGAGCAGACAGGAGCTATTTTTGATGCGGTTTATGATGCTTTTCGGGTGGATGAAGATGCGGAAATTACTACGGAGATGAATCCGGGAACGGTGACGGAACAGAAGCTGAGTCTCTATCGAAAGATTGGCATTAACCGGTTGAGTATTGGTCTGCAGTCGGTAAATAACGATGAACTAAAGGCGTTAGGCAGGATTCATACCTATGAAGATTTTCTGGATACCTATCAGATGGCAAGAAGAGCAGGATTCCGGAATATTAATGTGGATCTGATGTCCGCCATCCCCTGTCAGTCCCTGGAAAGCTATGAGAGGGGTGTTCGGATGGTTGCCGAACTGGGGCCGGAGCATATCTCGGCTTATAGTCTGATCATCGAAGAGGGAACCCCCTTCTATGACCGTTATGGAGAGGGAAAACATGAAGAAGAACTTCCGGATGAGGACACGGAGCGGCTGATGTATACTCGGACAAAAGAAATTCTGGAATCCTATGGTTATCACCGGTATGAGATCTCTAACTATGCAAAGGATGGATACGAGTGCCGGCATAACCTTGGCTACTGGGAACGAAGGGAGTATCTTGGTATCGGAGCCGGGGCGGCTTCGCTCATCGATAACATGCGTTTTTGTGAGCCGGAGAATTTCGGAAAAGCAGGCGCCGCCACGGACAGACAGCCGGAAATGCAGATTATTGATATCCGCGGGCAGATGGAAGAATTTATGTTTCTGGGACTGCGTAAGACAGCGGGGGTGTCTGGTAAAGTATTTCGGCAATCTTTTTTTGTTGATATCGAAAATGTTTACGGAGAAACGATAAAGAAGCTTATCGGACAAAGACTTCTGGAATGGGAAGGAGATTGTCTTCGCCTGACGGAGCGGGGAATTGATGTCAGCAATTATGTGATGAGCAAATTTCTTTTTGTGTCATAGGAGATTTTACTGGAATTTCCGGTGATATAAAATGTATTTTGTACAGCCTTTTTCAGACAAATTACAAGTTAAATCGCAGATTTTAGACAGAATATGTTGTTATAAAGGACAGGATTTGATATAATCACATTGATATGTATAATTTGAAGTCAGCAATGTAGTACACTTAACAAAGGAAAAAATTAAAAAAAAGAAAGGACAAAGTGGAGAAACCTCTTGTTAGGAATTGTGTTGGCGGCAATGTTGCCTGCTGTGACGGGGGAATCTCTGCTTTTTTATTTAAAATCTGGCGCAAGAAGAGAATTGTCGGATTACTTCGAAGAATATACAGAGCAAAATTGAAATTAACATATGAGGGAGGAGAGAAGATTATGAGATGTCAGTATTGTAATCAGGAGATACCGGAAGATGCGGTGTTTTGTCCGGAATGTGGACAGAAGCAGGGAATATCTGTTTGTCCGGAGTGCGGAGAACCAGTTGAGGAAGGCGCTGCGTTTTGTGCGGAGTGCGGAGCAAAGATTGAGACGGGGACGCCGGAGATTGCAGAGGATATAGTAGAGGAGATAGTAGAGTGGCCTCCGATAATCCACGAAGAAGAGCTGGGCGGACAGTCCGGGGAACCGGAGAAGCCTGCGAAAAAAGAACGCAGCATGGTGGCAATTGTAATACTGGCCGCAGTGATACTGGCTGTCGCTGCGCTGGCAATTCGGTTCCTTGTGCTGAATAAAGACACGGACAGTCAGAGCGGTGAAGAGGGGATAACAATGGATTTTGCTGATGGTGGGGAAGAGGCAGCGGAAGCGAATGTGGAGGACGCGGACTATAATCTTCTGGAAAACGATGAGCTGATGCTGGAAGGTCTTGTGAAGTCGGCGGGAGATGACAGGAAGGTGCTGCAGTGGGAGAATGAGCTGACTTTCTATGGCATCAATGATAAGAATGAGAAGATTCTTCTGGAAAATGCAGATACCGTGATGATTGATGATGCGGATCTGCCGGAAGGTGTGTTTGACGGTCTGTCGGCTAATGCATCGGTTACAATAGACGGAAGACTGTATTTTATGGATGAGGCATTGTATATAGAGCCATATGAAATCTATGCAGACGGAATAGAACTGATAGAGGAAGCGAAGAAAAATGTGGAATCCAAATCAGAATATGTTCTTCCTCAGAGCAGTTCGAAGCTTCTGACAGGCTCCGATGTGGACGGGCTGAGTCTCAGAGAGATTAATTATGCAAAAAATGAAATATATGCAAGGCATGGACGCAGGTTTAAATCGGCAGAGCTTCAGAATTATTTCAATAGCAAGAGCTGGTACAATGGAACGATAGATCCGGATTCGTTCAGTGAAAGTATTCTGTCGGATATTGAAAAAAAGAACGCGTCGTTTTTGAGCGATTTAGAATATAGTATTGATTCAAGAGGATATCAGTTAGATGCCAATTAATAATAAGAAGGAACAGACAGCATGAGGAATAAAAATAAAACAGTTCTGTTATTACTGCTGCTCTGCGGACTTTTGGCGGCCGGATGCGGGAAAGAAGACAGCGGGGATTCATCAGAGGGGGCTTCGGTGGAAAATGAAGATGTAAAAGTGGTATCCCAATCTGATGAGGCAGAGGATGCAGATGCGGATTTAAAGGCAGAACAGGAGACTGTGGAGGAAGAGCCGCAGAAAAAGGGAATTCTGATTGCCCTTGATCCGGGGCATCAGGGCTGGAATGTGGATATGAGTGCACCGGAAGCAAATGCTCCCGGTTCAGATGTAATGAAGGCCAGAGCCACCAGCGGAACCAGCGGGCGCTTTTCCGGGATACCGGAATATCAATTGAATCTGGATATTTCGCTGTTGGTCAGAGACCGCCTGATCGAACAGGGATATGATGTGATTATGACACGTGAAGATAATGAAACTGCCATCAGCAATGCGGAGCGGGCGATGCTGGCTAATGAGGCGGGTGCGGACATTTCCGTAAGGATTCATGCAAATGGCAGCGAGAATTCGAGTGCAAACGGCGCCCTGGTTCTGGTTGCTTCCGCCCAGAATCCATACGTGGGAGGTCTCTATGACAGTAGTTACCGTCTTGGTGAGTTGGTGCTGAATGCATACTGTGATGCGACCGGAATGCAGAATCTGGGGATTCAGACCAATGACACGATGACGGGCATTAATTGGAGTCAGATTCCTGTAATTATCCTGGAGATGGGATTTATGACGAATGAGCAGGATGATCTTAACATGGCTGATGCAGAATACCGTATGCGCATGGTGGATGGAATCGTAAATGGAATTAATGTTTATTATGGTTACTAAGGAATAGAGGATGAAGAAGAAATACTGGAAATGCGGAATACTGGCAGCTGTTTTACTGTGCATATTGTTTGGATGCGGAAAACAGAACCATTCCGAGGAAGATGAGAAAGCGGAAAAAGCAGAAGAGCTTATTATAGTAGATGGGAACTCTGAGGATACGGAGCAGACGGAAGAGCCCCCGGAGATTCCGGAGCCGGCTGTTCTGGAGGACCTGGGCGGGCAGCTTGAGACCGTTCTTTTACAGGCGCAGTTAGGCGGTGCGGCGGCTGTGTATGTAGAGAATCTGACTACAGAAGACTATGTGTCGATCTCCAATCAGCAGATGCAGTCTGCCAGTCTGATTAAACTGTTCATTGCCGGCTGCGTTTATGAACATTTGGGAGAGGTACAGGCGCAGGAAAGCTATGAGGGAGAAACAGAAGAACTGATGCGGGTGATGATAACTGTCAGCGATAATGATGCGGCGAATACACTGACAACCCGGTTGGGACAGGGAGATGCCGCAGCGGGCAGAGCAGAGGTTAACCAGTTTTGTCAGAATCATGGTTATGCGGAGACCTATATGGGAAGGATGCTGCTGGATTTTACGGCTGCGGAGGATAATTATACCTCGGCAGATGATTGCGGCAGTTTTATGAAGGCGATATACAGACAGGAGTTGGCCGGATCCGAATCGATTCTCGCTTATATGAAGCAGCAGGAGCGTACGGGAAAGCTTCCGGCAGGCGTGCCGGAGGGCGTTATGACAGCCAATAAGACAGGTGAATTGACGGATGTGGAAAATGATGCGGCAATTGTTTTTACAGATACCGGTGCCTATTCAATCTGTGTCATGATGAGCGGATTACCGGATGCGGCAGCAGGGAGAAGCGTGATAAGAGAGCTTTCTTCGGTAACCTATCAATATATGGTTGGCGGAAACTAATATATTGTGAGAAATAGTTATTTTACGAATGTGAAAGGAAGAGAGGAAGAATGAGTGACAGAAGATTCTGCCGGGAATGCGGAAGCCGGATTGATGAAGAGGACCTGTTCTGTCCGGAATGCGGAAGTCGGGTGGATCAGGACGGGGAAATCCGGATAAAAGAATCTGTACAAGATGAAGGCAATAAGAAGAAATTATATCTGGTGATATCTATTGTTGCCGTAGTGGTTCTTGGCGCAGCGATCGTATTTTTCTCTATGAAGGGGAAAAGAGAGGATTCCGCTCAGGCGTCTGTGTCCAAAGAGACGCAGGAGCAGCCAGACGGATCTGATACTGAGGAGTTAGGAAAAGCGGCTGATATCAATGGTGTGGATCATACAAAGTGTACTCTTGCAGGTACCGTTGCCGGGGATGTGATTTCCTTTGAACATTCACAGTCGGTATATGGGTATGATGAAGACGGAACTCCAAGATATCTGGAAGCAGTGGAAGAGATTACGATTGAGAATGAACCGGAGTCCATAGATTTGGCAGACTATGACGGACGGGAGGTAGAAGCTGTCGGGCAGATACGTGTCAGCGGGGAGAAGGCAATATTGAAGCTTCTGACCATAGAGACTACAGACGGACCGCTTTATGATGAGACAGAAGGCGGGGTTCACCGCTACGAGCTTGTGATTAAAGACTGCGGATGGCAGCAGGCATACCAGGAGAGTATCCAGAAGGGCGGCTATCTGGTGAGAATCAACTCCATCGAGGAATATAACTATCTGTTACAGATCATTTCCCAGAGCGGCTATGATAAAGTACATTTCTATCTTGGAGGGCGCAGAGACAGCGGCAGTCAGGAATATTACTGGGTAGATGAGGAGAATCAGACCTATGGCGTAAGGCTGAATG
>JAUNGJ010000047.1 GCA_030524585.1 Eubacteriales bacterium
TTTACTGCCATACATCATAAGGCTTCTTGCCGTTTTTTCTTCCCCACAGCCAGATACAAATACATGCCAATATGAGAACCAGATCCGCAAGCAGCGTTCCTTCTATGCCGAACCCGACATTGTATGCAAAACTATTCTGCGCCGTAGATGCATCCAATTTAAATACAGAATATGGCACGGTCATGCCGCTGTTTGGTAATCCGAAAATAATATTCTGGGTAAAATTCCATGCTGTATGGGCAGCCATAGCGCACCAGAGGCTGTCCATATAATAAACCATCAGTGAAAACATAATTGCTACTACAAAAATATTTAATACCGATAATGCTGTAACTCCATTGTTTAGCAGATGCAGCAGCGCAAATAATAAAGCATTTCCTATAATAGCCACAGCCGGACGTTTATAGCGCCGCATTAATCTCTGATACAAAAATCCTCTGCAAAGTAATTCTTCCGCCGAAGATTGAACAAAAACCGCAATAAAAATAATCACAAGATAAATTGGCCGAAACGAGTAATAATACAGCGAAATATCCTTATGCAGCCATGCCGCTAATATACAGATCCCATTCAATCCAAAACCAATGGCAGCGCCAGTCAGGAAAGTCTTCCAGTTATTCTCTGTTACTTTGCTTCCAACCACCTTCAGGATCGGACGGTTTTTCCTGGTAAAGCGCATATATAAAACAGCCACAATCCAGATACCTATAAATTCAAAATACAAAGTTGCCGTAATTGCCGCATCCGAACCTGTCACATATGGTATAAACTCCAAAAACGCGCCCAGAAACTGACCAAGTATAATAAGCACAAGTGTAATAAAATACATGACAAGTAAATTATCGGTCAGCTTACGCTTTAGCAGCTTCCATTTCCCTGTTTTCCCTGTCTCCATTGTTTCATCAAAGCTATTCATCTTAACTTACTCCTGCTCATTTTTAGATTAAAGTACAATAAAAATAAGGGAGACGGTAATTATGCTATCACCGTCTTCCTTTAAAATTCCAGATATCTTACCTTGTAACCGCTTTTCAAAGCGCTCTTATAACGCCTTGATTCTCTCGATGGCTGCCACGGTATTCTCGTAAGAGCCGAATGCCGTCAGCCGGAAGTATCCTTCTCCGCTCGGTCCGAAGCCTGATCCCGGTGTTCCCACCACGTTCGCTTTTTCAAGCAGATAATCAAAGAACTCCCATGAAGTCATTCCGTCCGGTGTCTGCAGCCAGATATACGGAGCATTCACGCCGCCGGACACATTGTAGCCGGCGCCCTTTAAGCCTTCGTAGATGACCTTTGCATTCTTCATATAATAAGCCACCTGCTCTTTAAGCTGTGCTTTTCCTGCCTCGGAATACACCGCCTCACCAGCCTTCTGGACAATGTACGGCGCTCCGTTATACTTGGTTCCGTGGCGTCTCGCCCACAGAGAATGCAGCATGACATCCCCCTGCTTAATATCCTTCGGGATCACGGTTGCGCCAAGGCGCACACCGGTAAATCCGGCATTCTTTGAGAAGCTGCGGAGCTCAATGGCACAGGTTCTTGCTCCCTCACACTCGTAGATGGTGTGCGGTACATCTTCTTCTGAGATATATGCCTCGTATGCAGCGTCATAGATGATCACCGCCCCAACCTTATTGGCATAGTCCACCCACTCCTGAAGCTGCGCTTTTGTAATGGTAGAACCGGTCGGGTTATTCGGGAAGCACAGATAAATAATATCCGGCGTCTCCTTCGGAAGCTCCGGAGCAAAATTCGTTTCTTTTGTACATGGCATGTAGATCACATCGCTCCAGGTCTCGGTCTTTGCATCGTATGTACCGGTGCGGCCTGCCATTACATTGGTGTCCACATATACCGGATACACCGGATCACATACGGCAATCTTATTATCCCTGCTGAATATCTCCTGGATATTGCCGGAATCACATTTCGCTCCGTCAGAGATAAAAATCTCATCTGCCTGGATGTCGCATCCTTTATCCTGATAATCATTCTTCGCCATCGCACTTCTTAAGAACTCATATCCCAGATCCGGCGCATAGCCACGGAAAGTCTCTGCATGTGCCATCTCATCTACCGCACTGTGCAGCGAGTCAATGATCGCCGGTGCAAGCGGCTGCGTCACATCTCCGATTCCCAGACGGATAATAGATTTGTCCGGGTTTGCTGCTGTAAATGCCGCTACCTTCTTCCCAATTGTAGAAAAGAGATAGCTTCCTGGTAATTTCAAATAATCTTCATTTACTTTAAACATCCTAAGTATTCTCCTCTTCTATCACATATCACAGTTGAATCTGACCGTCATACACAGTTACGGCCGGTCCGGTCATATAAACCTTTCCATCCGCCTCGCTCCACAGGACGGTCAATTCTCCACCTTTTAATTTTACCGTAACTTGGCGTTCTGTCAAGTCATTTAATACACTTGCTGCCACTGCCGCACAGGCTCCGGTTCCACAGGCGAGGGTTTCCCCGGCTCCGCGTTCCCACACGCGCACACAGATTTCACCGCGGTTTATTACCTCCGTAAATTCCACATTGATGCGTTTGGGGAAACGGCCATGGTATTCAAATTCGGGACCCAATTGTTCCAGATCCATTCCTTTTACACGTTTTACATAGACGACCGCATGGGGATTTCCCATCGACACGCCGGTCATCCGGTACTCGGTGTGACGGATCATGATCTTCTCCTGCACTACCCGGCTGTTCTCCGAGATGATCGGTATTTTCTCCGCCTGAAAAACCGGGTATCCCATATCTACCGTCACCTGGTTTACCTGACTGCCCGACACGTCCAGCCAGAGTCTGCGGATTCCGGCAGGCGTCTCTATCTGAAGCTCCTTCCTGCTGGTCATCCCGCGCTCATAGACATACTTTGCAAGGCAGCGGATGCCATTTCCACACATCTCTGCACGGGAACCATCCGCATTGTACATTTCCATCCGGAAATCAGCCTTCCTGGAAGGACAGATTAAAATCAGACCATCGGATCCGATTCCAAAATGCCGGTCGCTTACTCTTTTAGCAATCTTTTCAGGTTCTCTTACGTACTCTGTAATACAGTTCACATACACGTAATCATTCCCCAGACCATGCATCTTTGTAAAATCCATATATTCACTTTTCCTTTACATTCCTTATTCTGACATCACACTGAGCACCATCTCAGCGGTTTCCACAATGTTGGTTCCGCTGTCCATACTGCATTTCTGCAGATAACGGTGCGCTTCCTCCTCCGACATATTATTCCGGGCCATCAGAAGTTCCTTCGCCTTGCGGATCAGTTTCTCCTGCTCCGGATTTCTCTGCTGCCGCTCCTTTTTCCGCCTTCTGCGCCTCCGGTCCATGGTCTGCTGCATCATTTCCATGGTATTCATCAGGTCGTACAGCTTAATCGGCATGGACAAACCTACCACGCCGTCTTCTGCACCTCCCCGCCATTTATCCGGAGATGCGATTAACAACATCTCGAATTCCTTCGGCAAATATTCCCGAAGTTCCGTGTACAGCATATCCGGAAGCTTATACCCGCACACCACGATCCCTTCGTCCAGAAGCTCCGTATAGTGCAGGGCCTGAGCGCCAGTCGTACATACTCCGATGACTTTACAGCCGCCCCGGGTCAGAATATTGCGAATGTTGGTTGCGTTATCCTTATTTGGAAATACAACAATCACTTCTGCCACGCTTACACCTCCCGTCAATCCTGCCGCATTTCTAAAACAAATGCCGGCTTAGATCACATGGAGATATTTCTGGATTTCCCAATCCGTAATCTGGGCGCGGTACTGCCGGTATTCTTCCTTCTTGGCCGCTATATATTTCTCAGCCAGATCTTTTCCCAGCACTTCCTGAATAAAGGAATCCTTCTCAAACTCACGGGCCGCTTCCAAAAGGCTTCCCGGCAGAGACTCAATTCCCATCTGCTCCCGCTCCTTTGGACTCAGCTTATAAATATTGGTATCCACGCTCTCCGGAGGCAGGATCTCATTCCGGATTCCATCCATCCCCGCTGCCAGGCATACCGCCAATGCCAGATACGGATTCGCTGACGGGTCCGGGCTTCGAAGCTCTACCCTGCTCTCTGAACCTCCTGCCGGAATGCGGATCAGGGGAGTACGGTTAATCTCAGACCATGCAATGTACACCGGGGCTTCATATCCCGGTATCAGCCGTTTATAAGAATTAACCGTCGGATTGGTAATAAACGTGATCGCCTTCATATGCTTCATAATACCGCCGATAAAATAATAGGCCTCTTTACTCAGTCCCTTTTCATCAAAGGTGTCCGTAAAAACATTGACTCCGTCTCTATGCAGCGTCATATTCAAATGCATTCCGGAACCGTTGGCGCCGAATTTCGGCTTCGGCATAAAGGTCGCATGAAGTCCGTGCCGTTTTGCAATCGTCTTCACTACCATTTTGAATGTCATAATATTATCGGCAGTTGTCAGGGCCTCGTCATATTTGAATACGATCTCGTGCTGCGCCGGCGATGCCTCATGATGAGACGCCTCGATCTCAAATCCCATATCTTCCAGCGTCAATACCATATCACGCCTTGCATTTTCCCCAAAGTCAAGGGGCCCCAGATCAAAATAGCTGGCGTTCTCATGGGTATTGGTGGTCGGCAGACCATTCTCATCCGTCTCAAACAGGAAAAATTCACACTCCGGTCCCACATCAAACTCATACCCTTCCGCCTTTGCATCTGCCACCACCTTTTTCAGGATATATCTCGGATCACTTTCAAAAGCTCTTCCATCCGGTCTGTGAATATCACAGATCAGTCTTGCAACCTTGCCCTGCTGAGGTCTCCACGGAAATATCTCAAATGTATTCAGATCGGGGTACAGATACATATCGGACTGCTCAATCCTCGCGAATCCCTCAATGGACGAACCATCGAACATACACTGATTATCCAGCGCCTTCTTAAGCTGGCTGGTAGTGATCGCCACATTCTTCATCGTCCCGAAAATATCGGTAAACTGCAGACGGATAAATCCAACATCCTCTTCCTCTACCATGCGAAGAATATCTTCTCTCGTATAATTGTTCATAGCAGAAACCTCCTATTATTGATTCTTACTCATTATTACCAGATTTTATGAAGAAAAATGAGCGTTCTTCACCCTTGGAAAAACGCCCTTGTTTTGCTCTTCATTATAAAGTCACATATTCCATTTGTCAATTTAAACCTTTGCAGTTAAAGTCTTTGCGCTGACGCCCGGCTGCATGCCAAGCTTTCCGGACAGCGCGCTGGTCACATCCCCCGGAGCATCAATGACCACACTGATGATTGAGATGTTCCGCTCCCGATATGGAATCCCCATCCGTCCTATGATATACTGCCGGTATTCATGCAGCAGATGATTGATTGCCGCTGCCGCCTCTTCCTCTTTAATGATAATACTGATTACCGATACTCGTGTTTCCATATTCAGCCCCTTTATCCTTTTTTACTGCTTTTCATTCTTTGGAAGCAGCATTCCCAAATGCTTCTCAAATTCTGTCCCGCCGACAGATTCCACCTGTGCTTCCACCGAATCTTTCATCGCTGCTTCAATAAAGGCTCCCGCAAGTCTGCACAGCTTAAGAAGATCATCTCCCCTTGCCATACCCCCTGCTATAACAGATGCAAATAAATCTCCCGTTCCGGAGAAGCTCTTTCCGATATATGGAAAACTGATCATCTGGCACTCCTCTCTGGTAATAACCAGATTTCCGATCTGCTTTCCCTCTTTATCTGCAAAATGTATCCCTGTAACAATGATGGTCTCAGGGCCATTCTGCAGAAGACTATCTGCCATCTGGCGGATGACTTCTATCTGTAAATCCCCCGGAATCCTGCGCACCGTTTCATAATCTGCATCCGTCAGCAGGCAAAGCTCTGTCAGATTCGGCGTAATAATATCTGCCAGACAGACCAGCCTCTTCATTTTCTCAAGAAGCCCCTCCGTAAACATGTCATACCGGACGCCGTCGTCTCCCATAACCGGATCTACCAGAAGAAAAGTTCCCTCCTTATAAAAGGTCTCCAGGAACCGGAAAATGTGCTCAATCTGAGCTTCGCTGGCCACAAATCCGGTATAAATTCCGTCAAAGGAAGCTCCCAGCTTCTCCCATTCACTTCGAAAGCATTCCATTTTCTCCGTATAATCATCCAGATAATAACTTGAATATCCGGTCTGTGCGCTCAAAACTGCCGTTGGCAGCGGACAGGGCTGCACGCCCATAACCGATATTACCGGAAGCGCCGCTGTCAGGGAGCATTTGCCAAATCCGGATAAATCATTGATCACTGCTATTTTCTTCGTCATGTCGTTACCTCCAGAGTCTGCTTCTGTCTTTTCTTTATATTCAATATAAATCCCGTCGAAAGAACTAGTACAAATCCCACAACGTCAATCGACTGAAACGAGGTGCCAAGGAACACCGCCGCAAGGATTGTGGCCGTCACCGGCTCTACGCTGGTCATAAGCCCCGTATAGACTGCTCCGATCTTCGGAAGGGCAGCCAGGTAAAAGCAGAACGGAAGGATCGTTCCCATGATTACAATGGTAAAAAATGCAACCACAACAACTTTATCAACCGTCACCGCCATCTGCCAGGGCTTCCGTACACCTGAAAGCACAATTCCTCCAATAAGCATTGCCCACCCACAGACCACTTCTGACGGATATTTTTCCAAAAGTGCAATCGGAAGAACTGCATAGAAGCAAGTCGTGAGGGCAGTCAATAGTCCCAGCCCGATTCCTTCCGGAGAGATGCTCAGGCCATGAAGATTTCCGTGGGTCGCAATCAGAAAGATTCCTGATACTGCGCAAACCACAGCCACAAGCTCCCGCCGGCTCGGCATTTTTTTCTTAATTACCCCATAATAAACGATCAGCATCGCCGGATTCAGATACTGAAAAAAGGTCGCCGTCCCTGCGTCCGTTGCCTGTACTGCCGCAAAAAAGGAATACTGCATTCCCATCATTCCCACGACTCCAAATATCACCAGCCGCACAGCGTCCCTTCGGTTCTTCCACACTCCTAAAATATCCTTTTTTCGAACTGCGGAATATATAAGCAACAGGATTCCTGACATCAACAGCCGGTAGGGTGTCAGCCAGGATGATTGAATCTCTTTATGTTCAAATAAGTATTGTGCAATGGGACTTGAGGCTCCCCACAGGATTCCCGTCCAGACTGCCAGCACAAATCCAATTGCCCGGTTCTTTTTTTCTCGTTCCATCTAAAATACTAACTCCATCTTCGTTCCTTTTCCCGGCTCACTGTCCACATGAACCTGTGCGCCGTGCAGGATCGCGCCGTGTTTCACGATCGACAGGCCCAGCCCTGTACCGCCCCGTTCCTTGGAATGGCTCTTATCTATGCGGTAGAACCGTTCAAAAATACGCTCCTGCTGTTCTTTGGGGATTCCGATTCCGTTGTCTGTCACGATAATCTTTTTCCCCTGGTCGGTACTTCCAACCCATATACACACTTTCCCATCCGGATTATTATATTTGATTGCATTTTCTACAATATTGTAAATCATCTCATCCAGAATCTGCCGGATGCCCTGATAATACACGGTCTCCCCGGTCACCTCCACATGGATGCGGCTTTTTGCCGCCTGAGGCGCCAGACGGGCGGCCACTTCCCGAACCAGTTCCCAGAGATCTATATCCTCTTTCTCCAGCTCGACCCGTTCCTCATCCAGTCTGGACAATTTAATGATGTCCTCCACCAGTGTAATCAGACGACTCGCCTCATTGTAGATGCGTTCGGAAAAATTTTTCATATCCTCCGGTCTGACCAGGCCGTCCTTCATGATCTCTGCATAGCCTGAAATCGAAGTAAGGGGCGTCTTCAGTTCATGAGATACGTTGGCCGAAAATTCCTTTCTCATGGCTTCCGCCGCTTCCTTCTCCCGGTTGGAAGATTCAATCCGCTCCAGAAGAGGCTTCAGCTCCGGATACAGCTCCTGCTCCAGGGGATGCTCCAGATCCAGCTGATTGATCGGGCTGATCAGCTTTCTCACCTGCCTTACGGACAGCAGCCAGGCCGCCAGAATCATCACCACGGCAAGTACGAGCATAACCGGCAGAAGCTGCAGGGCTGCTCTTCCTGCCGAATCCATCGTCTTGGACACGCGAAGCACCGTCCCGTCAGAAAGCTTCCTCGCATAATAATACATATCTTTCCCGACTGCATCTGACTTGTGAATGTCCTGCCCGCTGCCCTCCTTCAGGGCCTGCATAATCTCCGGCCGGTTCCTGTGGTTTTCCAGCGTATGCTGATCCTGCGCAGAATCATAGAGCACGTCGCCATTTGCATCCACCCAGGTAATACGGGTATTTTCCTGCACCTCATCAATCTGATGAAGATAACCGGTACCGGATATCTCAATAGCCCGGCAGATATAATCAGCCTCCTGCTGTATTTCTTTCTCTACAATTGTAACCGATTGACGGTACAAAATGACTGTCAGTACGATATACGAAATCATAAGAGCTGTGGTAACAACAAATACCATACTCCTTTGTATTCTCTGTCTCATAATTACTCAATAATCCTGTATCCCACGCCGCGCACGGTCTCGATCTTCTCTCCGGCAGCGCCAAGCTTCTGCCTGAGCGTCCGGATATGTACATCCACCGTCCGGGTCTCGCCGTCAAAATCATACCCCCAGATTTCCTCCAGGAGCTGATTGCGGGTAAGCACAATTCCCGGATTTTCCATCAGCCGTTTCAGCACCTCATACTCCTTCAGCGTCAGCTGCACGGCGCGGTTCCCTGACATTACTTTGTGTTTCTTCAAATCCATCCGGATAGTTCCGCGAACGATCTGATCATCGGAAACTCCGTGGGGTCTGTCCACACGCCGGAGCACTGCCTTTATACGGGAAATCAGCTCCATCATCCCAAAAGGCTTTGTCACATAGTCGTCCGCTCCCATATCAAGTCCGATGACCTTGTCATATTCTGCTCCCTTAGCGGTCACCATGATTACCGGAATGTCTCTGGTCCTCCGGTCTGCCTTCAGACTTTTCAACAGTTCCATGCCATCCGTGCCGGGCAGCATGATATCCAGCAGGATCAGCTCCGGAAGCTCCTCTTTCAAAGCTTCCCGAAGCGCGGCGCCATCCTCCAGGCCCCGGGCCTCAAAGCCCGTCGTCTGAAGGGTATATACAACCAGCTCTCTGATATTGCCGTCATCTTCCACGCAATAGATCATATCCCACTCTCCTTCTGTATTCTTGTACCAGTATAATCGCTTTCCAACATGTTCGCAAGGCTTCCTTTATTCATAAGCCAGCCTCTTCTTCCACACATTAGTCTTTACGTAAATCATACCAAGGGGCACCGATGCGGCTGGCGCGATCATACAAGCCAGGAAAATTCCCGGAAGTCCCAAGAATCCTTCCAGAATCACTACCAGCACGACCCGCACGAGAATACAGTTCACAAAAGAGCTGATCAGCACAAACCAGGTATGTCCGGCGCCGATCGCAAATCCATGATAGATCATGAAAATTGCATAGAAGATCTGTCCGATAATCTCAATGCGGAGATTTAGTGCCGCCACGCGGATCGCATCCGAATCTCCCGTAAAGCATCCCGCAAATACCGGCGCTCCTGCCTCAACGACCAGAATCAGCACAACCGCTGCCACACAGGTCAGCTTCATCGCTGTATACAGAACTTCCTTTGCCCGGTCGTATTTGCCCGCTCCAAGCGTCTGGGCCACCATCGTAGACGTGGCGCTGCTGACCGCCGAGATAAATAACTGGCAGAAATCCTTAATCTTCGCACTGACTCCTGCTCCTGCCGAAGCCACGACTCCATATCCGTTAATAAATTTCGTCACGGTCAGCCAGGAGATTGCCGCCAGCGACATCTGTACTGCACAGGGAATACCAAGCGCAATGATTCTGCGAAACCGTTTCACACAGAACTGCGGCCTCAAAAGCCGGATTCCAAATATGTCAGGATTCTTCAGCACATGCACCAGAATCAGCATAAAGGAAATTCCCTGGGAGATCACGGTTGCAGTCGCCGCTCCTCTGGTTCCCAGACGGAATCCGCCTACAAACAGCAGATCCAGCACAATATTCGTACCGGTAGAAATCATGATGATCTGCATGGGGCGTTTGGAATCTCCCACCCCCCGCACTGCCGCCACCAGCGCATTATAACCTGCAATGAAAAAAATACCGATACTGCAGATTCGAAGATAGGCCAGCGCCTCCTCATAAGCCGGAGCGCTCAATGCTTTTAATATATTTCCGGCCGACAGATATACCGCCCCAAGGAGGATCACCGACATCGCCATGAAGCTAAAGAACAGTGTATTCGTCGTCTCTTTACGCTTCTGTTCCTCCTTTGCTCCGAAAAACTGTCCGATCAGGATATTGCCGCCCTGTGAAAGCCCAATAATAATCTTGGTCAAAAGCTCCATTACCTGACTGGAATTGTTGATTCCCGATATTCCCCTTGCTCCGATAAAATGTCCCGATATCATCAGATCCGCCATACTATACAGTGACTGCAGCAGACTGATCACCACCAACGGGATTGCATATTGTATGAGTCGCTTTCTGACACTGCCCTCTGTAAGATCCAGCGTCATTTCTGAATTTTTCATTTCTATCTTTTCCCTCCATTTTAAACGGTCCACACACTAAAACATATAAAACTCCGGCATCTCTGCCGGAGTTTTAGCGCTTACTCGGTCTACCAGATTCCGGTAACCTTCTGTTAAGCATTTTGTGTACGATTTAATAACCCTTCCTGTTGTGCGATCGCTGCATCTACAATCTGTCCCGGCGAAGGCGCTTCCTGTTCTTCCAAACATGCCAAAATCGCCTCGTTCAGCTGCAGCATCTTGTCATCCAATGTTGCTACCATATCTGCGCATTCCCGCAAATCTTTACTTATATATTCCGGAGCATTTCCTTCAAATTTGTAATAGATCTTATGCTCCAGACTTGCCCAGAAATCCATCGCAATCGTCCTTATCTGAATCTCTACCTTCGTATCTACCACGCTGTCCGACAGAAAAATCGGAACCGATACCAGCATGTGATAGCTCTTATAGCCGCTCGCCTTCGGATTCTTAATATAATCCTTGATCGAGAGCACCTTAAGATCTGATTGATTTCCAATCATCTCCGCAAGCTTATAAATATCGGAAGTAAAAGAACAGATCAACCGGACTCCTGCAATATCATTCACATACTTCACCATGTTCTCAATGGAAGTCTCATGCCCGTTACGCTTCAGCTTCTTGACAATACTCTCCGGCGTCTTAATCCTTGTCTTGATATGCTCAATCGGATTATACCGGTGTACATGCTGAAATTCATCATTCAAAATATCAAGCTTCGTACCTACTTCTTTGATTGCAGCCGTATACAGAAACATGACCGTCTTCCAACTATCAACATCTTCATAATTTCGAATTGCTGTTTCCATAACTATACTTCCCTCTCCTTCTTTAACGAAGAGTTATGCCGTACTACTCAGTGATATTATTATAGCACAACATGAAAGCAAAGTCATAGCTTTCACAACTTTTTAATAGTTATTTTACATTAAACGGCTTATGTCCACACAATATCTGCAATACAAATGGAATCTGCCATTTAGAACTCGATGCCCGCTCTTGCCGTTCTGCCAATATCATAGGGATGCTTTACTTTTGTCATCTCCGTCACATAATCAGCCACCTCAAATAATGCATCCGACACATGATGTCCCGTCATAACAATCTCAAGTCCTCTCGGCTTATGCTTAATAAAATGCACCAGCTTTTCTTCACTTAAGAGTCCCAAATCCACCGCACAGACTGCCTCATCCAATACCAGTACATCAAAATTAATGCAGAACTTGGCGATCTCATCCAGCGCCTTGGTATTATAATGTCTGTACTCGGCTTTCTCATCCGCATTCATCTGGTTATAGAATTTTGTATGGCGTTTCCCAGGAAGCAGCGTAATATTGGAAACCTCCTCCAACGCGATTCGCTCGCTGGAGGTATTATCCTTCATAAACTGAAATACCAGCACCTTCAGGCCGCTGCCCGCTGCCCGGACCGCCTGTCCCATGGCGGCCGTCGTCTTTCCTTTGCCATCTCCATAATAAATATGTACCAAACCCGTTCCTATCATATCTCTTCCCCTTGCTTTCTCTATCAAAAATTCTACTTCATGCGATAAATATTGTAGGGGTATCTATCTTATAAGTCAAGCTTCATATCGCCGTATTTGATCCATTCCTTCCTGCGCATAAACTCAGAAATTGCCAGAGTAACAACCGCCGGCAGAATAATCTGGATTACCAGAATCTTCATCAGCACCACTGCTGCCGCTTCCGTCTGAATCATCGTCTGCCATGTCATAATCTGTCCCACCAGACCGGCGGTTCCCATACCGGAGCCGGTCGCATTGCTGGTCATATGAAGCACCATAGTCCCCACCGGTCCCAGAATTGCACTGGATAATATTGCCGGAAGCCAGATAATCGGTTTCCTTACGATATTGGGAACCTGAAGCATCGATGTTCCGATTCCCTGGGCCAGAAGCCCCCCTACTTTATTCTCACGGTAGCTTGCCACTGCAAAGCCAACCATATTACAGCAGCATCCAACGGTTGCCGCACCTGCTGCCAGACCTGACAGGTTTAGAATGACGCCAAGCGCTGCCGAGCTGATCGGCAGAGTCAGGATCATACCCATCAGAACAGATACTACAATTCCCATAAGAAATGGCTGCTGCTCTGTTCCCCAGTTGATAATGGAGCCCAGCCAGGTCATAAATTCGGAAATTGGCGGTCCCAGAACCAATCCAACTGCCGATCCAGCTCCGATAACAACCAGCGGTGTTACCAGAATATCAACCTTTGTCTTACCTGTAACCAGCTGCCCAAGCTCAATACCGATATAGGCAGCAATAAAAGCTCCTAACGGCTCACCCGGTCCCGCATACAGCATACTGCCTTCCACCAGCACCGTACCTGCCAGCAGCTTGCTGGCAAAACCGCCAACCATACCCGCGGTTGCCGCTGAAACTACCACAAGCTGGCTGCACTTGAACTTATATGCCACACCGATGCCAATACCAGCCCCGGTCAGAGACGCAGCTACTTTGCCGATCACAAAGATCAAATCCCCCACCGTACCGCCGGCAAAGGTTCCAATCTGCTGAATAATCGTTCCTATGATCAGCGTTGCAAAAAGCCCCTGTGCCATACCGCTGAGACCATCGATAAATATCCTGTCAAATACCTTCTTAAACTTTCCCATGATAACGCTCCTCCGCGCATTCCGTGCGCCCGAATCCATTCCTTTGTACTGCAAGCCAGCCGTGATCACTCTCATTTTACAACTGTCTTGTCATGTGGAAAGTCTAACATAATCCCCCTGTCATATCAAGTATTGTTTTTCTTTTAACTTGGCCTCTACCAGGTCAAGAATCTCTTCCCGCTCCGCTTCCACGGTATGAAAATGAACATCTCCGGTCAGCTCCTTCAACGGCTTCACCTGATCGCCCAAAATCCGGTCCATAAATTCATCCACATCCCGCCTGCTGTTGATAAACAGATCCACCGCAATCTGTCCATACACGTCATGTTCAATGATTACATCCAGCACCTTAGCGCCTGCATCCACAATACAGTACAGCTCTTCTCTCATCTCCTCATCCGTATGCTTCACTGCAAATACACGCTTACAGGTCAGATTGCCATCCTGTTTTCCGTAAATGATGTATCCCTTGTTCGTAGACAGAATATTCTTATTGGTTGCACGAAGCAGTGCGATATCCTGTACAATCACCTGTCTGCTGACGCCAAGACGCCTCGCCAGAGCAGTGCCCGACAGGGGTTCCGTCTCCGTATTCAGCAGTTCTACAATCAGCGTCCTTCTCTGTTCTCCATCCATCCTTCTCACCTCTGTGTCCATTGTGGCATAACTATATATCTAAATACAAGTCTTGACATTTACAAAATCTGAACTTATGATACCATCAGTTATTATCTCATATAACTTCCGGAAAGGAGGACCCGTTAATGTTCCGATTATGGGCAAAAGAATTTAAGGATAACCGTATGCTGCGGGATACCGTGATCTGTGATGACACCAGGGACACGCGCACCCATAAAGTGTTTCATGCACTGGATGCTGTCTGCTATGAATTTGACCTGAGCAAACCGATCTGGCTGGACAGTACAGTCAGTGATTTCAGGAGACACTCCAAAACAAGATTCTATCAGGATAATTTTGTCGACTCCATTGACTTCGATTATCTGGAAATCCAGATTATTGAAGAAGATTAGATCCAAATAATCCCAACGAAAAAAAATTGTGCACACAGACAGTCTTTAGAGGAAACTGTTCTCATGTGCACAAATTTTGTATGATGATCTTTTTATTCTGTTTTAATCGCTGCAAGGGGACTTAGACGCATCGCACGAAGTGCCGGGAAATACCCTGCAGCTGTTCCTACAAACATTGCAAATCCCATCGCCGCAAATACAAGCCATATCGGTATATAGGAAATATTTCCCTCAATGCCCATCGCCGCACCATGCCCCGTCAGGACATTGATTATCGCTGATATCAGGAAACTTAAGATCATTCCGGCAGCTCCGCCGATGAGACCGATGAACGCCGCTTCCATAAGGAACATCTGTTTAATGTTCTTCAAACTGCATCCAAGCACCTTGATCACTCCGATTTCCTTTGTACGTTCATAAATGGACATCATCATCGTGTTGGCAATGCCAATGGCTGCCACCAGCAGAGATACCGCTCCAATACCGCCGAGCACGGCCTGAATCATTGCCATCTGCTTCTTCGCACTTTCCATATATTCTGCATTGGTGCTGGCATTGTAACCCATGGCACGGATTTCACCTACCACCTGGTCTACCAGCTCGGTATCATCCACCTTAACCTGTACAGATGAATAGGTAAATTCCTTGTATGGCTTTCCGCTCTTTGTGGTGGGCTGTCCGGGAATCGCTCTGCCGCTGAATTCTTTCTTCAGCACCTGCTTTAAGGTATCCAGGTCACAGTAGATATTGTAATATCCGGTTTTCCAGGTATCCACGTCACCGCTCACAACACCGCTTGCTCTCACCGCATGTTTCTGAACCTTGCGTGATGTACTTCCCGCCTCATCGCTTCCTTCCTCATTGCCAAAAGAAGGGGCCTCCTGGGAGGAATAGTATCCATCCTGGTCAAGTATCAGGAATATGGTATCTTTTTTCAAATCGATATCCGGCAGCTCACCGGTATCATAATAGCCGTTTCCGGTACCCTTCTCATAAAAATTCGTCAGAATGCCATTACCATACACCAGCTCCAGATTGCTGGTGCCAGCCTGCGGAAGCTTCCCGCCTTCAGCAAGATCCAGATTCAGCGCCTTTAGGGCCTCTGGCGGCAGGGCAACCAGCTCTGCCCAGCCTTCGTATCCGCCTTTTAGGAGTACGACCGACATCTCGTACTGGGGAGTTGCACTCACCACATGTTCCAGCTTGGAGAGTTCCGCAACTGCCGCGTCCGTAAGCCGCTTGTCGGATTTTTCCTCCGTTCCTTCATCGCCATAATAGACCATGCTGCTTCCCGCATCTGCTCCTGTCACACTGATAGTATTTAAGCCACCGGACATTTCTATTTCCTTGTACATAGCCTCCTGCAGACCAAGTCCCAGAGAAATCATCACCACGATTGAGGTGGTTCCGATCATTACGCCCAAAACCGTAAGAAAAGTACGAAGTTTCCTGCGTTTTAAATTACTGCTGCTCATCCTCAGAAGGTCCATCCAGTTCATCCAGCAATCCCTCCTCTTCCTCTAATAATCCACGGGCTTTCTTTTTCTTCTTCAGTACGACTCCCACAGCGATACCGATAACAACCAGCACAGCAATCACAATCGGGAGAATCGGAAGCTTACTTCCTTCGGCTTCTTCCATCATGCCCTCCATCATCACATCATCTGCAGAAGCCTCCGTTACCAGAAGATTAAAGCTCTCTTCCGCCGTAGACACGCCGCCTGCTTCATCCTCGTAGGAAAGGGTCATCTTCACTTTGCCTTCCCCTTCTGAGACCTTCTTTCCTTCCAGCATTGCATCAATTGCGGTACTGGAACCGGGTTCCAGATTTCCCAGAAATACTTCTTCCTTCTCAATGTCATCCCCTTCAAAGATGGCTTTTACATTATATAATTTGATTCTTCCCAAATTGTAGATATTGCAGGATACATTGGCTTCTGATCCCACCTCTACACTCTCCGGTGTAATCTCAAATTCGCTGAACTCAAATCTTGCATTCTGCTTTACCGGAATCGAAAGACTTGCCTCTGCCTCAATCTGCGACGCCTGACTATCCTCATATTTCATGGAAAGATTAATACCATAAGGCTTCTGCACCAGATCTGCCTTGGCATTCAGCTGCATGGAAATATCCGCTGTTCCGTTTGCTGCAATCCCATCCAGATAAATAGAGTTCGAACCGGAAGTCGGAAGAAATGCAGGAGCGGATGTCTGCTCATCATTTCCCTCGGTCGGCGCCTGCAGATCAAAAAGCATATTGCTGACTTTGGTCTGTTTGGAAGTATTCTTCAAATGAATCGTTAAAGTGAAGTCGCTTCCCGCCTTCACTTCCGCAGGATTCGTCGTAAATCCAGTTACGATAACCCTTGGCACAGAGCCATTCCCGGAAGAACCGCCTCCACTGTAAACAGCTCCCCCATTGTCGAATCCTCCTGCATCTGCCAGTAATTCCGCGCCGTCATTTCCCCTGCTGTCCGCACTGCCGGAATCTGATTTCTCTTCCTGCTTCTCCTGAGGCTTGGCAGTAGTATTTACATAGAAAGACTGTTCTCCTTCGACTAGCTTATTATCTTCGCTTAGGGCTGTGTAGGCAAAGGTCAGCTGATAGCGTCCGTCTCCTGCGTCATCCCGCTGCGTAAATGTGAATTTAACATTTCCTGTATCACCCTCAGACAAAGACGGCAGCGTTTCCTCATAGCTCTGATACTCGGTTTTAAAGGGCCACTTATCTCCCTGCTTTTTCAGTTTCGGAGACACCTTGATATCCTTAAGCTCTGTATCTCCTGTATTCGTAATATTCAGCACAAAATCCTGCGGCTCCTGATATTTATAGGTCTGCACCTTATTGTCCGGTGTCTCCAGCTTCAGCGATGCTCCAGCCGCCCTTGCCGGCACCGCTCCGATTGTTCCCAGCAAAAGCACCGCAATACATACCCTCGCCAGCCATTTACTCATTCTCTTCATGATCTTTAACCTCCCTGCCTTCTGCATACTTTTCCTTCTCTGCCTGTTCCTGCAGGCGTCTGTCCTCAATTCTCACAATTCTGCCGTCTATGATGTGAAATACCCTGTCCGCATAGGACGCCAGATGATTATCATGAGTCACCATCACAAGAGTCATATTCTGCTCTCTTACAATCTGTTTCATCAACTGCATGACTTCTTCCGACGTGTGGGAATCCAGATTACCGGTAGGCTCATCGGCAAATATAATATCCGGCTCCACCACCAGCGCCCTTGCCACACCGACGCGCTGCTGCTGCCCGCCTGACATCTGCGTGGGCAAATGCTTTCCGTGCTTCTCCAGTTTTACCAGTTTTAACATCTTTGCCGCTTTCTTCATCCGGGCATCTTTCGGCACTCCCCGGAAACTAAGCGGCAGTGCAATATTCTCCAGTGCATTCATGGTCCCTAACAGATGAAAGGATTGAAAAATAAATCCCACATGCTCCCGCCGGAAAGTTACCAGCTGCTCCTCATTCAGCTTCTCAATATGCTGTCCGCTGATAACTATCTCGCCTTTGGTAGGCCGCTCCAGACCCGCCAGCATATTTAGGAGCGTAGATTTTCCCGAACCCGAGGTTCCCACAATCGCACAAAACTCTCCCTTATATATGGTAAAGTCCACACCGTCCAGCGCCCGTACCACTTCGTCTCCTACCCGGTAAAGCTTATACAGGTGCTTTACTTCTATGACTTTTTTCATAGTGCCCTCCTCTCCCCTTTTTATTCGCAAAGTATACTCTTGAAATATAAAGAAATAAGGTGGTAATTTCTTAAAATATTCTTAAATATTTGTTTCAATAACCTACAGAATCTGCCACTGGCAGCTCCCTTCGGATGCTTGGCAACACAGTAATGCCACAGAGAACTTATGAAAAGCTTCTCTGCGGCATAAAAAGAACTTCTCTAGTTCAGATTCAGTTTTTTCTGCATCAATAGATAAGTAATAAAATAGCCAATAACCGCCACAGCGATCTCAATTCCGAATGACAGGCCAAAAAGCTTCACATAGAGTTGATATAGACTGACCGTCTCCTGAACAACGTCCGTGATCGCTATGGAAGCACCGAAAATGCCAGAAACGACCCCCACTACGATACCGATACCAAAATAAACCACAATTGCTCCCAGAACCCGGTGGTTCGAAAACAGCTGACCAACCGCTACCGACACATAGATCATAAGCGCATTGCCGAGCGCCGAAACTACACACAGTATGAAAAGCACAAGCAGTATTGTTCCGTATCCCATACCGGCCGGAAATCCCACTGCCTTCCAGATTCTGTCTTTATAATTGACCAGTAATTCCGCAACTTCCTTTGTATAAACCAGAATCACACCGCTGAGTATCAATAATATCTGGTCGATCAGTATCCATAGGCTTCCGGAAATCGTCTTGGACATCAGAAGCTGTCCTCTTGAAACCGGAAGAGTATGGGTGAGATATCCTTCATCCGAAAACAGATTCCGGTAAAAATGCACTCCCACAAGTATCTCCGTTCCAAGTACGGCAACCATGAACATCAGGGCATATACAAGAATACCTGCCGTCATGACGATCGTCTCAAATTCAGACATCGCGTCTACATTCCTCATGATTACGCCGACAAAAGTAACTCTTCCCAGCACCGCCATGATCAGAAGCATGATATGAATGATAATAAGGAAACGATTCAATGCCTTAAAATCGTATTTGATAAGCTTTGCTAACATCTAAACACCTCCCTGAACAGCATATCTACGGATTTCTTCTGCTTCATACGGATTTCATCCACCGTAGCATTTAAGACCACCTGGCCATTCTGGAGAAACAGTACCCGGTCCAGAATATTTTCAATATCTGCAATCAAATGGGTGGATAGCAGAATCGTTGCATTTTCATTATAATTGGTCAAAATCGTATTCAGGATATAGTCTCTTGCCGCCGGATCCACGCCGCCAATCGGTTCATCCAGAATATACAGACTAGCATCCCTGCTCATAACCATGATCAGCTGAACCTTTTCTCTGGTTCCTTTGGACAGTGTGCGAAGCCTGGCAGTGCGTTCAATCCCCAGAGCTTTAAGCATCTGCTCTGCCCTTTCCCTTTTAAAATCCTCATAGAAATCTTCAAAATAGTCCATCAGGTTCTGCACCTTCCAGGATGGTGACAGATAGGTGCGCTCCGGAAGGTAGGATACAATCTTCTTCGTCTCCACTCCCGGAAGCCTGCCATCAATATGGATGCCGCCTTCTGTCGGAACCAGCAGATCATTGATCAGCTTAATCAGCGTAGTCTTGCCGCTTCCATTCGGTCCCAGCAGTCCTACGATCTGTCCCCGTTCTAAAGATAAATTTAAATTCGACAATGCCCAGAAGCCATTCCCGTATCTCTTGGAAAGACCATAGCACTCTAAAATCGGTTTACTCATTCTCTCTCTCCCTCCATTGCTTCTTCAAATAATGTCCGTATCTCCTCATCCTGCAGGCCAAGATGCCGCATATTAGTAAAAAATTCTTCCAGATACTGAGCTGCCTGCTCTCTTTTCAGATTCTTCATAAGTTCTTCATCCTCCGTAATAAATCGTCCTGCCGTGCGCTGGGAATATACTAGTCCCACCCGTTCCAATTCAGCCAAAGCCTTCTGCATGGTGTTTGGATTCACTGACGCCTCAAGTGCCAGATCCCGAACTGAGGGAAGCTTATCTCCCGGCCCATATTTGCCGGAAATAATATCCATCTGAATCCGTTCCATCAACTGTAAATATATCGGCCTGTCATTATCTAAGTGCCATGTCATCTTCTCACCTCTCCGTCTGTTCTATTGTATTAAGTTAATAATACAATAATACAACAATGCCGATTTGTCAACACTTTTTTATTTATTTGTCCATATCAGCTGTCTGTGGTATGATGTAGTTGATAACAGCTATTCATAAACAGAAGTGGAGAAATGACGATGAAGGATCTCTCGGTATCAGAAGCATATTTTTTATGTGCGGTTCAGAATAAGGGAAAAATATTTGGATATGACACGGCCAAGGTCACCTGCCTAATGGCAGCTGTGCTCCATGAGATGAAGCAGTCCGGCCTTATAACCTTTTCTGACAGGAAAATACTATTAACAAATAGCACTGCTGATCAAACGGCCTACCTTCTTCCGGTCTGGGAGCATCTAAAGGAATCGGAGAATCTGGACTATAAACATATACTGCAGGATTATAACAGCGGCTGGTCCGACCGGCATCTGAACGCTCTGACTTCCGCAATTGGTACCGGGCTCGCTGAACAGGGGCTGGTAACCAGGGCCAAACTTGGTATCTTTGGCGGCAGAACATATTTCATGCCATATAAGGACGCCATTCCCGCTCTTGCGGCCGAACTTCAGGTAAATATCCTATACCAGACACCGTTTCCTATGCAGGATGGCTTCCTGTGGATCCTTCTGGAAAAGAGCGGCTGTATTCCCCAAATACTGCCAGAGGACCAGCGCGAAAGTATCCGCAAAAAAGTGACTTTCTCTATCCAGAACGAACCGGAAGGGGAACTGTCAGAGTTTACGGAATTTACAGATAAACTGCTGACGATTGCCAAGGCAGGTACGGTATTCGTCAATTATGAATCATAGAATACGAAAAAAAAACGGTGTGGCCATTATTAGTCACACCGTTTTTTATAAATACTTTATCACAGAATAGCTTCAGCAGACTTACCGGATAACCTTCTGTCCTCTCCGTACGCTGCAGGGCTCACGGAAAGCAATGTCATGTCCGTTAGCATCCGTCACAATAAGCATTGTTGACATGTCATATTTCTGTCCTAATTTTTTCAGATCTACTTCTATAATCGGCTCTCCTGCCTTAATGGAATCATTCTGCTTCTTATCGAGCACTTTGAATCCGTCTCCATTCGTTTCCACAGTATTAACTCCAATATGAACCAACAATTCTACTCCATTGTTCATCTTGATACCGAAGGCATGTCCCGTAGGAAACAGTACACTCATTGTTCCATTTGCCGGTGCACAGATAACAACCTTATCTCCTGTGTACTTAAATGCTACAGAATCCCCCATCACCTTCTGAGAAAACACCGGATCTGATACTTCAGCAACATCAATCATCTCTCCATCTGCCAGTGCCACGATTTCATCATCCGCCACAGACAGTGCTGGCATTTCTATTTTATTTTCTTTCTTTTTAAACAGATTCAGCATACAATTTCCTCCTCTTACTGCTTTACTATTTGTTATCCTTCTTAGCGCCGATCATCATTGCTGTCACCATTGAGAAGACAAAGGCTACGACTGCACCGACAATCAGACCGATGAAGCCCATATCCACTCCTTCCGGATTGATGAAGCACGGTGTGCCAAAGATACCGCTGGCACCAAATGCGTATAACTTCGCTCCGCAGAAACCTGCAATAGCTCCGCCGATACCTGCGCCAAGGAAGCAGGTCATCATAACTTTCTTTCTTGGAATCAGAACACCATACAGCGTAGGTTCATTTACACCAAAGAAAGTTGAAATCAATGCCGGAATCTCAATAGATCTTTCCTCTGCATCCTTCTCGCGGATAATAACACCGATCACACTGCCCATGGAAGCGAATGCTCCTGCATAAATCAGCGGATTGATAATGTCATAACCATATGTAGCCACATTGATCGCGAAGAATGGAATAACTGCCCAGTGCAGACCGAACATAACCAGTATACTCCATACGGCGCCAAGTATCAATCCTGCAATACCTGCATTAAATCCGATCAACAGCTGTACAAATGCGCTGATAAGGTTCTGAAGCAGCATTGCAATCGGACCAACAACGATCACGCCCAGCGGCAGACAGATCAGCAGAGTAAGGAATGGAACAAAGAATGCTCTCAGCATAGCCGGAAGCACCTTCTCCAGCCATCCGCTGATGTATTTGGTCACCCATACAATCAGGATGATCGGAACTACTGTAGTAGAGTAATCACGCAGGACTACCGGAATTCCCAGGAAGGTAAGCTGTACATCAGATGCCAGGAAGGTTCCTGCAAATAATGTAGAGATTGCTTCACCGCCTGCTGCCGCGATCAATGTAGGATAAATCAAGGCAGCGCCTATTACAAGTCCGTAAATTTCTTTCACTCCGAATCTCTTAGCAGAACTCCATCCCAGAATAACCGGGAAGAAATACAGAGGTGCATCACCCACCGCATTGAGAATAATGTATGTTCCGCT
>JAUNGJ010000096.1 GCA_030524585.1 Eubacteriales bacterium
GATGGCGGCAGCAAGAATCAATGTGCCGACCATATTCGTAAGCGGGGGTCCAATGTTGGCTGGACGCGTGCAGGGAAGAAAGACCAGCCTGTCCAGTATGTTTGAGGCGGTTGGAGCCAATGCGGCAGGAACACTGTCAGATGAAGGGCTGAAGGAATTTGAGAATAAGACCTGCCCGACCTGTGGTTCCTGCTCAGGTATGTACACAGCCAACAGCATGAACTGTCTGACCGAGGTGCTTGGAATGGGACTTCGGGGAAATGGAACCATCCCTGCGGTATACTCTGAGAGAATCCGTCTTGCCAAGAAAGCCGGTATGAAGGTGATGGAGCTTCTGGAAAAGAACATCCGTCCAAGAGATATTATGACAGAGGATGCGATTTTGAATGCACTTACGGTAGATATGGCACTGGGATGTTCTACCAACAGTATGCTGCACCTTCCGGCGATTGCACATGAAATCGGAATGGATTTTGAGATTGATTTTGCAAATGGAATCAGTGAAAAGACGCCGAATCTTTGCCACCTTGCACCGGCAGGTCCGACTTATATGGAAGATCTGAATGAGGCGGGCGGTGTGTATGCAGTTATGAATGAGCTGAATAAGCTGGGACTTCTGCATACAGACTGCATGACGGTTACCGGAAAGACGGTGGGAGAGAATATTAAGAATGCAGTGAACCTGAATCCGGAAGTTATCCGTCCGGTTGAGAATCCATATACGAAGACAGGCGGGCTGGCTGTGCTGAAGGGGAACCTTGCTCCTGACGGAAGTGTTGTAAAACGTTCTGCTGTAGTAGAGGAAATGCTGGTACATGAGGGACCGGCAAGGGTTTTCGAGTGTGAGGAGGATGCGATTGATGCAATCAAGAGTGGCAGAATCGTAGCAGGTGATGTGGTGGTTATCCGCTGTGAAGGACCGAAAGGAGGCCCTGGCATGAGAGAGATGCTGAATCCTACTTCTGCGATTGCGGGCATGGGACTTGGCTCCAGTGTGGCGCTGATCACGGACGGCCGATTCAGCGGAGCGTCCAGAGGAGCATCCATTGGACACGTATCGCCGGAGGCAGCGGTTGGGGGACCGATTGCACTGGTAGAAGAAGGAGACATCATCAAGATCAACATTCCGGAACTGTCTTTGGAGCTGGATGTTCCGGATGAAGTGTTGGAAGAGAGAAGAAAGAACTGGCAGCCGAGAGAGCCTAAGGTGACCACCGGATATCTGGCAAGATATGCTGCTATGGTTACGTCAGGAAACAGAGGTGCAGTTCTGGAGATTCCAAAGAAATAATGAGGTAGAGAGGTTAGAAGATGCAGTTAACAGGATCACAAATTGTTATCGAATGCCTGAAAGAACAGGGAGTGGATACCGTGTTCGGTTATCCGGGCGGAGCGATATTGAATGTATATGATGAATTATATAAGCACAGCGATGAGATTACACATATCTTAACGTCTCACGAGCAGGGAGCCGCCCATGCAGCGGATGGTTATGCACGTGCTACCGGCAAAGTTGGCGTATGCTTTGCAACCAGCGGACCGGGGGCAACCAATCTGGTAACGGGAATTGCAACAGCCTATATGGATTCGATTCCTGTCGTGGCGATCACCTGTAATGTAACGGTGCCGCTGCTTGGCAAGGACAGCTTTCAGGAGATCGACATCGCGGGAATCACGATGCCGATCACGAAGCATAATTATATTGTAAAGGATGTAAAAGATCTGGCAGATACCATCCGCAAAGCGTTTGTCATTGCGAAGAAGGGAAGACCTGGCCCGGTTCTTGTTGATATTCCAAAGGATGTTACGGCTAATAAGACGGAATATCATCCGGAGAAGATCGAGCCGGTACTGCCGCCGGAGAATATCTGCGAGGCAGATCTTGACCATGCTGTTAAAATGATAAAAAAATCAAAGAAGCCATATATATTTGTAGGCGGCGGCGCTGTGCTGTCAGGGGCTTCCAAAGAACTGTATGAATTTGTAAAAAAGGTAGATGCACCGGTTACAGATTCCCTGATGGGAAAAGGAGCATTTCCGGGAACCGATAAACTGTACACAGGAATGCTTGGCATGCATGGAACTAAGACTGCAAATTACGGAGTCAGTGAATGCGACCTTCTGATTGTACTGGGAGCAAGATTCAGCGACCGTGTAACCGGCAATGCGAAGAAATTTGCAAGCCATGCCAAAATCCTGCAGTTTGATGTGGATGCCGCTGAGATGAATAAGAACGTGATTATTCATGAAGGGGTTATCGGGGATCTGAAGGTGGCTCTTTCCAAGATGAATCAGAAATTAGATCAGCAGAGTCATCCGGAATGGATTGCAAAGATCCAGGAATACAAAGAGAAATATCCGCTGAACTATCATCCGGATGAGCTCACAGGTCCTTATGTGGTCGAGGAGATCTACCGTCAGACCAAAGGAGATGCGGTCGTTGTTACGGAGGTTGGACAGCATCAGATGTGGGCTGCTCAGTATTATAAATTTACAGAGCCAAGAACTCTGCTGACATCCGGAGGACTTGGAACCATGGGATATGGTCTGGGTGCTTCATTGGGAGCAAAGATGGGAAGACCTGACAAGACCATTGTCAATATTGCAGGAGACGGATGTTTCCGTATGAATATGAATGAGATTGCAACTGCAGCCAGATATAATATTCCTGTGATTCAGGTTGTAATTAATAATCATGTTCTGGGAATGGTGCGTCAGTGGCAGAATCTGTTTTATGGAAAGAGATACTCCGCAACGGTACTAAATGATGCGGTAGATTTTGTAAAACTGGCTGAGGCTATGGGAGCAGTTGGAATCCGTGCGACTACACAGGAAGAATTTAAGGAAGCCTTTGCAAAAGCACTGACACTGGGCAGACCGGTAGTGATTGACTGTCAGATTGATTCTGATGATAAGGTATGGCCGATGGTGGCTCCGGGAGCAGCAATCAGTGAAGCCTTTGATGAGAAGGATTTGGAGAATAAATAGCTTAGAATATAACAATC
>JAUNGJ010000048.1:0-21357 GCA_030524585.1 Eubacteriales bacterium
AAGAAATCTTCAGGGTCGTTGTCTATTGTTCAGTTATCAAGGTTCTTTGTTGTTTCGCTGATCTCAACGAGTCAGCTTAAACATAATAGCACATAAGGACGAATATTGTCAAGAACTTTTTTGAAGTTTTTTCTTTTTTCTTCTCAGCTTCTCATTCTGCACGAGAACAGCCCTTTCTCATATCCTGTATATCCATTTCACCATATGTTCAACGGAGAAAGAGGGATTTGAACCCTCGCGCCGCTATTAACGACCTACTCCCTTTCCAGGGGAGCCCCTTCAGCCTCTTGGGTATTTCTCCATATCGCTCTAAAAGCGAGACCGAAAATTATTATATTCGTTACCTTCAGCTTTGTCAACACTTTTTTCTTCAAGTTGTATATTATTTTTTCGTTTTATACCGTTTATTTTAAATCCTGACCAACCAAGTCAACCGCTTTCACTTTTTTCGTATCCGGATCTACACTTACACTGCAATAATTATAACTTTTTTCATCATACCAGCTATATATATCAGAATAATCCCCTTCATATAGGTCATCATTTTTTCCCCATTTTTCGATAACCTCGCCAATATCTGCGCCAATTTGAATCTCACCCGGGAAAACAATTGTCAGATCGCCGTTCTCCACATTGTATTCATCTATATTAATTCCATTTACAGTACATTCTTTTATCGCCTGTGCTTTTTCCGTATTATTACATACCATAAACATAACCGAGTTATGATTAGCATCATCAAAAAAGACCAATTCATAATCATCCCTATTAATTACGTAGTCTTCCGGAATATCACCTGTATCTAATGTCAATCCGGCAGCCTCGACATCAGCAAATGAGCATGGAAATGACAGAACCGTATTATTAATCTGCACATCAAAGCATTTCCAGCTATCTCCCAGCTCTTTATCAGTCTCCGCCTTCTCAGATAACACATGATCCGTCTCTTCATCATCCGTCTCGCTTATATCATCTTCATCTCCATCAGACACTTCTTCTGATACAACCGCCGAGCCTACATCATAAGCGTCAAAGGAATTCAGCATCCCCGCCACGACTCCCAGCACAACAGAACCAATCACCCCAACAACTGCTCCGACAATCATAAAAATTTGAGCTTTCTTCGCAGCATCCTGCGCCCCTTCATAATCCCCCATTCTCTGCAGAGAATCTATTTTACTTGCATATATAATACTAACAATGCCAAGAGGGAGACAGCAGCATATAGTTGTCAAAATCGAAAATATCAAATAAGGAGTACCATTAATCGGATGAATTGGACGGTCATAATGATTGTTTGATTGATTATATTCCAATCGCTCCCCATCAAAACTATTTTCCTGCTCAATCCTTGTTCCACAAACTGGACAGAATTTTGAACCTTCTTCCACTTCATTTCCGCAAAAACTACATTTCATAATCTTCTCCTTCTCTTCGTTACACCGCAGTAGGCGCCAGCAAGACAAATGGATATGCATCAATATTTCTTAGGATTCCATAAAGCAGAAAAATCACCAGTATTGCCAAGGGAATCCGCTCAGATATATGTATACTCAGCCTTTCCTTACCATATATCAGCCACTGCATACCACATATAAAATAATATAAAATCAACCATGGTAATATTATAATCAACATCGGATTATATCGAAACGCCTGATATAATTGCCCATGAAGAAGCGTATAGCAGGCTCTTCCCGCCCCACATCCCGGGCAGTAATATCCGGTAAAGAAATAAACCGGACATGCAAGCGGGAGTCCTCCTCCCGGATTATGATAATATAAAAACACGGCCCCCGCAAGTAATATCATCAAAACTGCCACTGCTATTAGAATTCGTACTTTTTTCTTAACAATACCCGGCTTTTTACATAATATATTTTTCACTGTTTTTATCACCACATTCTCTCAGCATTTCCATGTTAATCGGCTCTCCTGGCAAGGGCCCAGATGAATATCTTATACCATCAATGAAAAAAGAAAAGAGCTTTGCCACCGCAAAACTCTTTTCAACGGAGAGGGTGGGATTCGAACCCACGCGCCCTTGCGGACAAACGGTTTTCAAGACCGCCTCGTTATGACCACTTCGATACCTCTCCATATATTAAACTATTACGCACTCTCCGTGACGCAGTAATTATTATAGCATCACATCATCCCAATGTCAATATTTAATTTGAACTTTCGGGATATTCTGTTTTTCTATTCTATTTTTCTCTCGAAGTATTTATAATTCTTTTCCCTCAAATCTTGACCTGATTGCCTCCAATGCTCTGATCCATCCCTGATATTTCTTACGCTTTTTTTTGTCAAATTCATCTGTAATCTCAAGAAATGAATAGATGCTATTTCCCACAAGCTCTTTATCAAGGAATTCATTTACCGGATGAAATTTTGCCAGGAAAGAAATACCATCCAAAATTTCTGCACCGGTAATGATTCCCTCATTGTCAGATGCAATCATAACAATATTACCATTGAAGAACTTTCCTCTTTTCTGTCCAATTCCGACATTCCCTAATTTGTGCATTCTCTTTATCGCTTTGCGGTAGTCTTTAATTTGATAATATCCACCCAATGCCTGCATAAGAAACACAATAAATACAACAAATAAGATTTTTGAGATTGTAGGTAATTCATTAATCATGGTAATTTTCCTTCCTATAGCCGGGAAGGAGTCCCGCCAGTTTCCCTAAGGCTGCTGACAGGACTCCCAGGCCCAATTTTATTATTTCCCGGTATTCATTAGCCGAACCGATTACAGCACGAATCTTCCGTACATTGCATCCTGCTCTTTTCTAAGCTTGTAAATCAGAGTTGTCTTATCAAGGTCGATCATATCATATGTGATCAATGTTCCCTTCTTAACATCCTGCTTCATTACAGCATTCTTTGTAACAAGACCAAATGGTACATATCCGTTCGCATTAGACTCCTCAGCTGTTGCAATAGAACCGTGTGTTGTGAATCCACCGATACCATCAATTGTCTGTCCAGCCTTCAGATCAATCTTAGCTCTTGTAATACACTCGGACACAAGACCATCTTTCGCTACACAGGTAGCATCTCCTTCGATGACAGCTCTTGCAACTGAAAGAGGTGTCTCAAGATTGCAAAGATGATATGGACGGTACAGTGTCCACAGCGGTCCAGGACCCATGCTGTGATATCCCAGCTGATAAGCGATCTCTTGGTTTGGTGTAGATACGGTTACAAATACTCCAGGAGCAATTCCGTTAATGTACTCAACTACACCATGTTTATTTAAGATACCGCCGTCTTTTTTCAGCTTCAGTATCTCATTCATCTCCTTGATACCCTCTGTACCCGGAGATGTCTTCGGACCATGTCCGCCGATAACGTCCGGAACCAGACCTGTATAGTTAGACATAGCTGTCATCTCAACCATTGTCTTTGTTCCGTCCTTGAATGCGCACAGCATCTTCGGGCTCATCTTACGGCGTGTAGCTTCCTCAAGAACAGTATCTGGGTTGCAGTCATAATCAATCTTGTTGTTCTTACCTTTACCCATAACTTCTACATTTAATCCCATAGCCTTCGCAAAGCTGTACAGATGCATAACGGCACCTGGCTCATCTCCGTCAGATCCAGTGTAGATTACGCCTTCTTCAGCTGCCAATTTCTTAAGGTATGGTCCAATAACAACATCTGTTTCAACGTTCAGCATTACTACATGCTTTTTATTTCTCATTGCATCTGTTGCAACCTTTGCGCCAACATCCGGCACACCTGTTGCATCGATAACGCACTCTACAAGGTTAGCCTGAGACACGAAGTTCGCATCCTCACAAGCAACATATTTGCCTGCTTCCATAGCTGCATTAGCTTCTTCTAATGTCTTAGCCTGTACGATATCTTCTTCTGAAACTTCTGCATATTTGAACGCATTTACAGCATTCTCAATTTTGATATCAGACACGATAGCCGGCATAATTCCTTTCATAAGTACCATCTGTGTGACCATACCACGGCCCATCTGTCCGGCACCTACAATACCAACACGGATAATCTTGCCTTCTTCTTCTCTTTTGAGAAGCTTTTTGTCCAAATTAAGCATAATTCATCTCTCCTTACTTACATTAAATTATTTAATAAATAGAAATCTCTGTACCAGCCTGAAGGTCTTCTTCCGTCACCTTATCGCATCCTGCCAGCATAATACATCCTGGAAGAGCCGCCTCCGCGCCGCCGGTAAAATTAATTGTACAGTGTCCCATTTCCCTTAGAGTGTAAGGTGCTTCTACACCTACTGCAGTAATAATGAACTCCTTACCGGCAATCTTCATCGTATCTCCAACCGCCGGGACCTCATAAACTTCCGATTTTGTATGTAACACAGAAATTTCTGCAAGTTCTTCCGGTGCATCCTCGTTAAAAAGGATAAAGAAGCTGTTATCCGGATCGTTCAGAAACGAAAGTGCTTCTGAACCATGCCCTATAACTTTAACTTGAAATTTCATAAACTAACTCCTTCCGATTATGATTCCATTGCAAACAAATCATAACCTTTATTGTTCCCTAAATCTTAAAACATTCCAATACTGAATACAAATGCAAGCAGTACGGAAAGAGGTCCTGTCAGCACACGTCCAAACAGAACAGCCGGAACACCAAGCTCAATGGTCTCTGGCTCAGCATCACCAAGTGAAAGTCCTACAGGAACAAAGTCACCACCAACCTGTGCATCAATAGCAAACAGTGCGCAAAGTGCATATTTTGCAGGAATTGCACCAGTTGCAAACTGAGCTCCAAGCAGTGTACCTACAACCTGCGCGATAACAGCACCAGGTCCAAGGATTGGTGACAGGAACGGAAGACCACAGATCAGGGAAATAACAAGCATTCCCGGAAGTGTACTACACAGTGGAGCAATGGTGTTTGCGATAACATTACCAAGTCCGCTGGCACTGATAATACCAAGTAATGTAGCTGTAAATGCCATAAATGGTAAAATATTCTTGATAACCATATCAATGGTCTCACGGCCTGCTGCAAAGAACTTGTTAACAACGTTACCAACGCCCTTACCAATGCGAACAACGATGCCCTGCTTCTTTCCAGACTGAGCTGCTGCAACCTCTTCCTTCGCCTGAGCCTTGGTCTTTGGTTCAGCTTTTGCTGCCGGTGCAGATACAGGAGTAGATCCGTCTGCTGCCGTAATGCATGCTTCTGTAACACCAGATACATAGATATCCGGCTGAATGAACTGTGCAAGAGGTCCTGATTGTCCAACCGGTGTCAGGTTAACTGTAAAGATTCCTTTCTTTGGGTAAACACCGCAGCGAGCAGTTCCGCCGCAATCAACAACTGCTACCATAACTTCATCATCCGGAGCACCTGTCTTGAAACCGTCCAGGGCTTCTCCACCTGTCATATCTGCTATCAACTGAGCAACAGGATGAATTCCACCGCCGGTTACGCTTAATACTTTGTGGCATTTTTCTGTAGCTTCGATTGTCAGAGGGCCACCCCATCCGCCTTCGCCAGCTTTAATTGTAATAGATTTATACATATTCGACTCTCCTTTACCTAATTAAGCATTCTTCTTTGCCATTGAAGCATAGATTCTCTCAGTTACGATACCACGGATCAGGATAACAACCAGACCGCAAAGGAAATATCTTACCGCAAGACCTGCAGTTGCATATCCGGCCTCAGCAACACCTGCAGAGATACCTGTCCATACAAAAAGCTCTCCTGCATTAGCGTGAGGGAAAAGTCCCGTAATAGGATGTACAAAACTTACTGCCGCATCATAGAATGCCGGCTTATGCTCTTCCTTGCAGAAACGTCCGAACGTATAGCACGCCGGATTTGCCAGGAAAAATACTGCCAGTAAAGGAAGTAATGAATATCTAAGCACTGTGTACTTAGTAATCTTCTGAGCAAAGTTCTCCACTTTCTCAGTACCAACAATCTTGATGATAGAGTTTACTGCCGTCATCAAGCAAACTACCAGCGGAATGATGCCGGTAACCCAGCCCATAAACTGTTCTCCACCTGCTTGAAATAGACCTATAAATCCACTTGCCACATTAGAAATAACTTCCATAGTCTCTCCTCCATTTATTCATTTATAGTATCCTATCTATATATAATGATCACTGTGAAATTCTTCTGCCATTTCTCCACCTGGGCCCTCGATGTCCGAACAGCTCTCCTCCCACTGTATCATTTATATATCTTTATCACTGCATCAAAGCAGTTTCTCAGCGGCATCTATATTCGTAATCAACATATTAACATATCCGCCTTTGATCGCGCCCCTAATCGCCTCTGCCCGATTCTCTCCGCCAGCAATACCGATTCGATTTCTCACCTTTCGTATCATCTCAGGCGGCATGCCGGCCACGCGCTCATTGAATTTCTGAAATTTCTCTGTGTTGCCATTTTCATCAAAGAAATGAAGGGCAATGTCTCCCACAAGGCCATCCTGTGCATACCGCTCCAGTTCTTTCTCAGTAATATATCCCGCGCGCACCAAAGTTGACTCTGTCCTCTGCGGGGTTCCAATTCCCATGATAATCGTATCCAACTTTCGGAAATCATCAAATATAAAGCTCACCGACTTCTCCTTTAGGAAATACTCCATAACCTTCTTCTCAGAAAAAACTGCCGGTGAAAGAAACTGTGTATATGTACCCCCAAATTTCTTGGCAAACTCCTGAGCAATACGATTGCTCTGAACGTCTACTTTATCCACCGTACTCTGGCTAATTCCTCCGACTATCGGCACAAACATATAGTGATTATCTTTGTTGAACGCCCGATTTGTCTTTGCCACATTGTGAAGCGTGTGTCCCATCGACACTCCAATACAATCCCCATCTTTAAAAAACTGTGATAGATAAAGCGCCGCTCTTTCGTACATACGGGACACCGACTCCGTCTTAGTATCCAGTGCACTGCTCTCCACAACAATAACTTCCTTCAAGCCGTATTTACGCTCCAGCGCTTTCTCTAGTTTATTATAAGAGAACTGAACCGGATTAATCACCTCAACTCTAACAATACCGCTTTCCTTGCCCTTCTGGAGCATCCGGGAAACTGTCGCTCTTGAAATCCCCAGATAGTCACTGACTTCCTGTTGTCGCATATCGTCTTCATAATACAAGCTGCATACCTTATAGATTAATCGCCAATCGTCAACTATCTTCTTCATCCAGACTCCTCTCTCTTTCTATCACAAATTTTACTTGAATATTGTTTTTATATCAATACATCAAGGTTGAACTTTTGTCTAAGTTTATGATTTTCACACAAAGTATTTACACAATTGTTCAATTTCTCTGTACAATTTGTCAAAAGAATAACAATCTTCTGATTTTTGCCTGTGTACTAATTATATCTATAACTCTCTCCCCCGCAAAATGACTTCAGCCACAAATAAATCATCCATAGTTGTAATCTTCAGATTCTCATAGGATCCTTCTACCATCTTAACTTTACATTTGCCGTGCCGCTCCACAACCATTGAGTCGTCCGTAATGCCTTCCATACTTCCTTTTCTAAGTGCATCATGCGCCTCACGAATCACCTTATACCGAAACACCTGCGGCGTCTGCACCGTCCATACCCGGCTCCGCTTCGGTGTCTTAGTGACATACTGATCTCTGTCCAGAATCTTTACTGTATCCTTAGAAGGCATTCCCACCGCGCATGCTCCGGTCTGTTTCGCCCCATCCAGTGCCCGTTTCAGCATCTCTCTATCTATAAAAGATCTTGTTCCATCATGAATATACACATAATCCGCATTCTTACAAGCCAAAAGGCCGGCGTACACAGAGTCATACCGCTCCTTTCCCCCGACCACAACCTTCTTCACTTTGCGGAAGCCATATTTGTCTACTATATTTTTCCAGCAGTACTCCACACAATCGCTGCTTGTCACAAGAATAATCTCATCGATAAACGATGTTCTTTCAAAGCAGTGTAACGAGTAATAAACAATCGGCTTTCCGGCAATGCTTAAAAACTGTTTCTTCACCTTGCTCTTCATTCTTCGTCCCTGGCCCGCCGCCAGTACGATTGCTGTACATCGCTCTCTCATTATCGTTCTCCCAACTTCAAATTCGGCACTGCGTTCAGCTCCCATCCGTGTCTGGTTCCATTCAGATATTCATAATAAGCGGCCACACCGATCATAGCTGCATTGTCTGTACAGAAAATCGGAGAAGGATAATAAAAATGAACACCTTTATTCTCACATGCCTTTTTCATGGCATCGCGAAGGGCACTGTTAGAGGCCACTCCCCCGGCAATGGCAAACTTATCGATTCCATATTCCCGAACCGCATGCATTGCATTTTCCACAAGCACGTCCGTGACTGCTTTCTGGAAGGAAGCCGCAATATCTGCCTGATTCCAGCTCTCTCCCTTCATATTGCACCCGTTAATGTAGTTCAGTACCGCAGATTTTACACCGCTGAAGCTGAAATCATAAGGCGCATCCTCCACATGAGCTCTCGGAAATGCAATAGCGTCCGGATTTCCTGATTTCGATACCTTATCGATCTTCGGACCTCCCGGATAACCAAGGCCAATGGCTCTTGCCACTTTATCAAAAGCCTCTCCTGCCGCGTCGTCTCTGGTGCGTCCAATGATCTCAAATTTCCCATAGTCCTTCACACACACCAGATGAGTGTGTCCACCGGAAACCACAAGACATAGAAATGGCGGTTCCAGCTCTTTATGCTCAATATAATTAGCAGCAATATGGCCTTCAATATGATGCACACCCACTAATGGTTTCTTTGCCGCATAGGCGATGGCCTTCGCCTCTGCCACTCCCACCAGCAGGGCTCCCACCAATCCCGGCCCATAAGTCACGCCGACAGCATCTATTTCCCCTAATGTAACTCCTGCTTCCGCAAGTGCTGCTTCTATTACCTGATTGATCTTCTCGATATGTTTTCTTGAGGCAATCTCCGGCACCACTCCGCCATACAGCGTATGCAGCGCAATCTGAGAGGATATGACATTAGACAGCACTTCTCTCCCATTCTTCACGACCGCTGCCGCCGTCTCATCGCAGGAGCTTTCAATTGCCAGAATCAATATATCTTTTTTCTCATCCATTTCCTACGCCTCCTCAAATACAAGTTCCAAAGACTGTCCGTCTTTGGCTGCTACTGCACGTTTAAAGACTGCCCTTACATCCTTCATATATTCCTCCGGATAATTTAATGACGGACTATAATGGGTCAGCCACATCTCTTTCACCTCAGCCGCCTTTGCCAGCTCGGCCGCCTCATAGAATGTCATGTGCTTATATTCCTTTGCTTTTTTGAGCTTGTCCTTTTCTCCGTACATTCCTTCACAAATAAACAAATCAGAGCCTTTGGCATTCTTTCGAATAGAATCTGTAGGTCTGGTATCCGTAGAATAGGTAATCTTCAACCCTTTTCTTGCAGGACCAAGCACCATATCCGGTGTAAATACACGGTCATCCTCCTCTACCGTCTCTCCCTTTTGCAGCATTCCCCAATACCGCTTCGGAATCTGCGCTGCTTCTGCCCGCTCTACGTCAAATCTGCCTGCCCGGTCAACCTCCAGCGTATATCCATAGCAGGGCACATTATGATTCACACGAAAGGCTTTCAGCCGATAACCATTCATCTCAAAAATCTGTTCAGGCTCTGTAATCTCTTTATATATTATCTGAAATGGCAGCTCCGGCGCAATGACACGCAGGGCGCCTACAACTCTCTCCAAACCCTTCGGTCCAATCAGAGTAAGGGGTGACCTCCGGTCCGCGTTTCCCATCGTGAGAAGCAGTCCCGGCAATCCGCTGATGTGATCTCCATGATAATGGGTAAAGCAGATGACATCAATCGGTTTGAAGCTCCATCCCTTTTCCTTAATTGCAATCTGAGTTCCTTCTCCGCAGTCTATTAACAGACTACTGCCATTATAACGTACCATCAGCGACGTAAGCCACCGATAGGGAAGCGGCATCATACCTCCGGTTCCCAATAAACACACATCTAACATTCTATCCTCTACTTTCCAACCGGAAGCAGAAATGTGGCAACAAATTCATCATAACATTTCTCACACAAGTCAAAGCTGTCTACCTGATTGTCCTTCTCTGAGAAATATCCCCACCGTTTATCAACGGACAGCACATCTTCCTCAAAACGGCCGTTTACTGCCATAATCTCTTTTCCGCATTTATTACAAATAATCTTACTAAGTTCTTTTGTTTCTTTCATATCGTACTGGCGCATACAATTCCTCCTATTGTTCTGGATATACTGATCTTGCTACGCCCTCATTATAACCGTCAGCTTTCCCGATTCCTAGTGGGAACTGCTTCCTGCACTGTCAGTCAGCTTCCAATCTCATAACTCATAAGGATCGCATTCTCCACCGGGTTGGTATAATAATTCTTCCGGACTCCGTCCCTCACAAATCCATGACTCACATAGAACGCATAGGCAGACGCATTACTTTCTCTCACGTCAAGAAGCAGCTTGCTGACACCATTCTCCGCGCAAAGACTTCCCAGCTCTCTAAGCATCCTGGTGGCAACCCCTTGCCGGCGATAGGCTTCATCCACTGCAATCCGGGCAATCTCTCCGTCTTCCAGCACGAAATAAAGTATCAGATAGCCGGTAAGTTTCCTGTCCTCGTAAGCCGCAAGCAACAGCGTCTGCTTCTGATCCAGAGTCTCCAAAATTGCCCGTTCACTCCAGGCATCTGTAAATATCTTCCGCTCTAATGCCGCAACATCCGCAACATCTTCTCTCCGCATTCTCCGAATACTAAACATGCTCTCTGCTCGCCACCCTTTCTCTTTCAGCCCGTTCCCTCTCAGCCTGAGACACCCGCAGGTAATCCGGCTGATGCGCCGCCGCCGTCTCGGTCCTGCCTGCAAGGTAATACCGAATTCCAAGACTCCCTATTGATGCTGCCCGCTGGCGGTTCATATTAGCCGGTGCAAAGGAAACCGCACACCCTGCCATAATCTTCTCCGTCAGCGCCTGGCGGTGCACCGGCACTCCGTCTCCCAGGAAGATCACCGGTCTGCCATACTCCTTCAGCCTGCCGCCAAGCTCTTCAATCCCGACTGCCATCTGGTCTTCCAGCACTTTCAGTGCGCCGTCTTTAAATTCATAGATTCCAGTATACACCTGTCCCCGCCTTGCATCCATGATCGGGCATACAAGCTGATCCGTCCCCCACAGATTAAAAGCAAGTCCCTCCAGTGTAGGAATGTGAATCAGCGGTTTCCCAAGAGCAAACCCAAGGCCCTTTGCCGTGGCCGATCCAATCCGAAGTCCGGTAAACGAGCCCGGTCCTCCCGCCACTGCAATGGCATCGATCTCATCCAAATCAAGATTTATCATTTTCACAACCTCATCCAGCATCGGCAGCAATGTCTGGGAATGGGTTTTCTTATAATTCACCGTATACTCTGCAACCGTCTGTTCCTCTTCTCCCTCTGACTCCACAACTGCCACGCCTGCCACCAGTCCGGAGCTGTCCAACGCTAATATTCGCATATACTTATCCTCCGATAATCAAATCCCTGTTCCAAATTCTTCTCTATCTTTATCTCTGTATAGTGATCCGGAAGAATCTCTTCAATCAGATTCGCCCACTCAATCAGGGAAACGCCCTCCCCGTAAATGTAATCCTCGTATCCGATTTCATCCATCTCCTCCACATCTCCAATACGGTACACATCAAAATGGTAAAACGGAAGCCTTCCTTCTTCATATACCTGAACGATGGTAAATGTAGGGCTGCTTACAGGTTCTTCGATTCCAAGTCCTTCTGCCAGTCCTTTGGTAAATACCGTCTTACCTACACCCAGGTCGCCAACCAGCGTAAATACCTGTCCGGGTACCGCTGTCTGTCCAAGCTTCTTTCCCAGGTCCCAGGTCTCCTTCTCACAGTTTGTCTCTATTATCTCTTTCATCATCTCAACACATGTCCACCTAATATCATATGAATGTCCTAGTTACGCACAATAACTATAGCATAACTTTTCTTTTTTTTCCACCTGTGTTAAACTGTAGACAAAAATATCAGGAGGATGCTTATGAAGTTCACATTTTATCACAATAATATCAACGTTTTCAACCTTGAGAAATCCATCGAATTCTATCAGAAGGCCCTCGGCCTCACCATTACAAAGGAAAAAGAAGCAGAAGACGGAAGCTTTAAGCTGGTATTTCTGGGCGATGAGGTTACGCCCCATATGCTGGAGCTGACCTGGCTTCGCGATATGGACCGCCCCTACAATCTGGGTGATAACGAAATCCATCTGGCAATGCAGGTCGACGATATGGATGCCGCCTATGCATTCCACAAAGAGATGAACTGCATCTGCTTCGATAATCAGGCTATGGGAGTGTATTTCATCTCCGATCCGGACGGATACTGGATTGAAATCTGCAAAAAATAGAGGGCGCCGACCCTCTATTTTTGTATATGAATATCCATACTTCCGGAGCGGAACCCTTCCAAATCGAGGGTAATATAATCATACCCCAGGCTCTTTAGGAATAAGACGATTTCTTCTCTGTATTCCATCAGTTTCCCAAATTCGTCCGCATTTACTTCAACTCTGGCAATATTTCCGTGGACACGAAGTCTCACATTATAGAACCCCTTTTCTCTGATAAACCGCTCTCCCTGCTCCACCTTCCGCATGGCTTCATAGGACAGCCTGGTTCCATAAGGAAATCTGGTTGCCAGACAGGGCATAGATGGTTTGTTTGACGTAGAAATCCCCAATTCTTCCGCCAATTTTCTGACCTCCTCCTTGGTAAATCCCACGTCCGCTAACGGACTTTGGATTCCAAGCTCCCGGATTGCCCGGAGGCCCGGACGATATACATGCAGATCATCCTCGTTGGTTCCTTCTAAGACAACAGCCGCGCCAAGGTTTTCTGCTTCCTGAAGCATCTGTAGGAACAGATATTTTTTACAGCGATAGCAGCGATCTACAGGATTGTCCGAAATATCCGCTCCCTCCAGCTCATCAATCCGGATTACCCGAAATTCGGCCCCGATCTCCTCCGCAACGGCTTTTGCATCTCTTACTTCTTTTACCGGATGAAGCATGGTATGCATCAAAATTGCGTATACCTTCTTTCCTGAGTTTTCTGCTTCCTCTGCTGCCAGCTTCACAAGCAGACTGCTGTCTACTCCCCCGGAAAATGCAACTGCTACATTTTCTGCCGCATACTGCTTCATCTGTTTCTTTATCCTCTGTACTTTATCTTCAAACTTCATAATTCTTTCTCTTAAAATTACAATCCCATTTCTGACGCTGCTCTGCTGACAATGTTCCATACTTCCTGATAGGATAGTTCATGTTCTCTGCACAGTTCCACCACACTGTCATACTCCGGGTAGATCCGTTTTTCTGTCCCCAGATCACACAGCTTTACCCGCACCTGTCCCAACGGCGTATCAAGCGCCTGATTCTCACGTTTCAGTATCGTCCTTTCCATTTTCACTCTTCGAATACCAATGGTAGTCGTATTCCGGAAAACAATCTCCTGAAGCCTCTCAATATCCTCTTCCCTGCAGATCACGTTTAACTGATATGCCGGGCGGTTCTTTTTCATATAAATGGGCGTATAACAGACGTCTCTCGCTCCTGCCGCAAAAAGCTCCTCCATCACATATCCCAGAGCTTCGCCGGTGCAATCGTCAATATTGCTTTCCAGCTTCCAGATCACATCCTCCTCTTCATTCCAGGGTTCGATCAGCATCGCCCGAAGGACGCCCGTACAGCGATAGTCCCTCTTTCCAGCTCCCATACCGGTTTTCAGAATCCGGCATCTGGCCGGAAGCATATCCGCCGTTTTTACCGCCGCCACAATGGCGGCCCCGGTAGGCGTCACAAGCTCCCCTTCTATGTCCGTCATATGCAGCGGCAGCTTATGGGCAGCGGCAATATTAGTCACCGCCGGTACCGGCACCGGTATAATGCCATGCTGACACCGGATGGTTCCCCTGCCTTCATAAAGCTCCGGCACAATCACTTCCTCGATATCCAGATTATCCAGACACACAGCCACTGCCGCAATATCCACAATAGAATCCACTGCTCCCACCTCATGGAAATGTACCTGCTCAACCGGCATTCCGTGTGCCTTTGCCTCTGCTTCGGCAAGTATCTGGAAAATTTCAAGCGCCGTCTCTTTGGCCCGGGAACTCAGCTCCGAACTTTGAATAATCTCCCGGATCTCCGACAGTCCCCGATGCATGTGACCATGCTCATGCATCTGACTATGATTATGCCATTGTTCATGCTCATGCGAATGGCTGTGGTCGTGCTGGTGGTCATAGTCATGCGAATGGTTATGGTCGTGTCCGTGCAGATATTCCATATCATGATCACGTCCGTCATGCTCCGGATCCAGAATTACACGAAAATCGCAGGCGTCCAAGCCCGACTTTTTCACGCGGGTGATTTCAATCTCGTATCCATCCAGCGGAAGACTTGCCAGCGCTTCCCTGAGAAGGGCTTCGTCCGCCCCCAGATCCAGAAGGGCCGCCACCGTCATATCCCCGCTGATCCCGCTGTAACATTCCAAATAAAGTGTCTTACTCATCTCTGACTCCTAACCGGTTAATCTGGGTCGCAATATATCCGGCCCCAAATCCATTATCTATATTTACGACTGAAATCCCATTGGCACAGGAATTGATCATGGTCAGCAATGCTGAAAGTCCGTGCAGGCTTGCGCCATATCCGACCGATGTAGGCACTCCGATCACCGGCTTGTCAACCAGCCCTCCTACAACGCTTGCAAGAGCTCCTTCCATTCCCGCAACTGCAATGATACAATTCGCCTGCTGTATCACATCTAATCTTGAAAGCATCCGGTGAAGCCCGCTGACTCCTACGTCATACATCCGCTCCACATGACTCCCAAAATACTCTGCCACCTGTGCCGCCTCTTCCGCTACCGGAATATCCGCCGTACCGGCAGAGCATACTGCAATACATCCCTTTCTAACCTTACCGGGCTTTTCAATCTTAATGATTCTTGAGACCTCATCATACTGCACCTTGGGATAGCGCTCCTTCAACAGCTCATACTGCTCTTTGGAAGCTCTGGTTCCAAGAACTTCTCCTTCGCGGTCATAAAGCTTTCCAAAAATTTCCAGCAAAAATCTGTCTGCCTTGCCGCTGCAAAAAATAACCTCCGGAAAGCCCTGCCGCATCTTGCGGTGGGTATCCAGCTTCGCATAGCCCTGTTCTCCGCCAAGATCCTCTTCAAAGGGCTGTTTGCGGAAAAACTGCTCAGCCTCTTCTACCGTAATTTCTCCGCTTTGCAGCCTCGTTAATATATCCCGTGTTTCCATTCTATCACCTTCCATTACCAAAACAAATGCAGCTTTCTTACTATTTTCAATCCAATTTTATAATAAAATGGCAGCAGTTCTTTGTCCGCTTCCTTCAGCTTCTTTCGGATTTCCAGATGCTGGGGGCAATGGGACTCGCACTTTCCGCACTCTACGCAGCGTGCAATTTCATGAAATTCCTTCTGAAGACATACGGTCTGAAGATACTCATGCCTGCCGCCGCCTCTTTTTTCCGTATACATATGATTATAACAGCGGAAGGCCGCCGGAATATCAATTCCCTTCGGACAGGGCATACAGTATCCGCATCCTGTGCACCCCACCTTCAGCGTATTCTGAATCTCCTGCCTGATCTGTTCAATCATAGCATAGTCCGTCTCCGTAAATTCCCCAATCTGTACTTCGGAAGCAATGCGTACATTTTCATTAACCATCTCCACAGAATTCATTCCCGACAGTACACAGGTTACCTCCGGCTGTTCCCACAGCCATCGAAAGGCCCACTCCGCCGGGGTGCGTTTCTTTGGATTCGCTGCAATTAATCCTTTTGCCTTTTCCGGAAGCAGATCTACCAATTTACCGCCTCTGAGAGGCTCCATAATAATGACCGGAATCCCTTTTGCGGCTGCTGCCTGAAGTCCTTTTCTTCCCGCCTGGGTATGCTCATCCATATAGTTATACTGAATCTGACAGAAATCCCAATCATAGGCTTCTAAAATCTGAAGAAACATTTCCGTATTTCCATGAAAAGAAAAACCAATATTACGGATCTGTCCTGCCTTCTTTTTCTGCTCGATCCACTGTTCAATACCCAGCTCCTTTAATTTATCCCAGGCTGCCACATCCGTAAGCATGTGCATCAGATAATAGTCAATATAATCGGTCTGCAGACGCTCCAGCTGCTCGTTAAAATACCGGTCAATCGCCTTCTCGGATTTGATATAATATTGAGGAAGTTTGGTTGCTATATTCACCCGCTTCCGGCAGTCATTTCTTTTTATAATCTCTCCGACCGCCACCTCACTGCCCGGATAAATATACGCTGTGTCCAGATAATTTACACCACCGCGGATGGCCGTCATCACTTCCTGTTCTGCCTTGTCAAGATCGATGCTGTTTCCTTTTTTGGTAAATCGCATACAGCCAAATCCAAGAAGCGATATGGGGTTACCTGATCTGTCATTTCTATATTGCATCCATTTCCTCCTTATTTGAACGTATTTTGTAAATTTGTTTCTTCACACATATCATGAATTATATCGGACTTTACATTTCTTGTAAAGACAGTTGCATTTCATCCTTTTTCGTGCTATGCTAATACAGTAAATGGAATAGTAATTCTTCGGGGCAGGGTGTAATTCCCAACCGGCGGTATAGTCCGCGACCCGTTACAATATCTGTAACGGCTGATCTGGTGTTCTTATGGAGCTTTTACAGTTCGGTAAGTTTAGATTCCAGAACCGACAGTATAGTCTGGATGAGAGAAGAATTGTGCAATTACAATACGTGTATGACGCCCCGGTACTTTTGTGCCGGGATTTTTTATGGAATAAGCGCTTTTATTTCATAAAGCATTTTGTATACCGATGCGCAGTGCAATTGCATGGTTTCAAGGAGAATTCTTTCTTTTTATAACAACAGGCAGCATAGTGCTGCAGTGAAACATTATGAAAAAGGAGAGAAAATCATGAACACAAACACAATGTCACAGGAACACGCAAAATCATCTTCAAAAATAAGGACAATCGCACAGATTGGTATGTTGGGGGCAATCTCAGTAATTCTTATGCTCTTCGAAATTCCCCTTCCATTCGCGCCATCCTTCTACGAAATTGACTTCAGCGAAGTTCCGGTTCTGGTCGGATGCTTCGCCATGGGGCCTGCTGCCGGTGCCGCCATCGAATTAATCAAGATTCTGCTGAACTTCGCAATCAACGGCACGATTACTGCCGGCGTAGGCGAACTGGCTAATTTCCTTTTGGGCTGCTCTTTCGTTGTTCCGGCCGGAATCATTTACAAGAAAATGCACACCAGAAAAGGGGCAATTATCGGTATGCTGACCGGAACTATCATTATGACCATTTTCGGCTGTTTCTTAAATGCATTCGTTCTTCTTCCGGCATACGGCAAAGCCTTCGGTATGCCAATTGAAGCACTGGTTGGAATGGGAAGCGCTGTAAATCCATATGTCACAAGTCTGCTGACTTTTGCACTGTTTGCTGTAGCACCATTCAATATTATCAAAGGTGTGATTGATTCCCTGATCGTATTCCTGATTTACAAGAAGATCAGACCAATATTTAAAATGCAGCATTAAAAACGAAACCAAAAACTCTATGTGGAAGAATTACTGCCACATAGAGTTTTCTGTTTTGTTTATGATATTCCTTTCATAGTAAGAGCAATCCGTTTTTTCTTCAAATCAACACTCAGGACCTTCACATCTACAATATCTCCCACGCTCACTGCCTCTAACGGATGCCTGATAAATTTCTTATCCGTAATCTCGGAAATATGCACCAGCCCGTCCTGATGAACTCCAATGTCTACAAACACACCAAAATCGATGACATTCCTGACCGTTCCTTTGAGAATCATGCCCTCTTTCAAATCCTTCATATCCAGCACATCGGTACGAAGAATAGGCTTTGGCATCTCATCACGGGGATCACGTCCCGGTTTTTCAAGCTCTTTTACGATATCACGCAGGGTAATCTCACCGATTCCCAGTTCTTCCGCAAGCTTCTTGTAATCACGGATAGTCAGAGACAGACCCAAGAGCTTGCCGCCGCTGACATCTTCCACTGCAAATCCCTGCTTTTTCAAAAGCTTTTCTACTGCTTCATAAGATTCCGGATGTACACTGGTCCCATCCAGCGGATTGTCGCCGCCGTCTATTCTCATAAACCCGGCACACTGTTCGAACGCTTTGGGGCCAAGCTTTGCCACCTTCAAAAGCTCCTTACGATTCCGGAAGCTTCCATTTGCCTCCCGGTATGCCACAATATTTTTAGCAATCGTTCCGGAGATTCCGGAAATATATGCCAGCAGAGGTGCAGACGCCGTATTCAGGTCCACGCCCACCTTATTTACACAATCCTCTACCACACCGCTGAGGGCCTCACTGAGCTTCTTCTGATTCATATCATGCTGATACTGTCCTACCCCGATGGATTTCGGGTCAATCTTAACCAACTCCGCAAGGGGATCCTGCAGTCTTCTGGCAATCGAAACCGCGCTTCTCTGCCCCACATCAAATTTCGGGAATTCTTCTGTTGCCAGTTTACTCGCAGAATATACAGAGGCTCCCGCCTCATTGACGATCACATACTGAACCTTCTGTGGAATCTCTTTGAGCAATTCCACAATTACCTGCTCCGACTCTCTGGAAGCTGTCCCGTTTCCAAGGGAAATCAACGTAATATTATATTTCTTGATAATCTTCTTTAACAAATCCTTGGATGCCCGAATCTTCTGGGGCGTAGTCGGAGCCGTCGGATAAATAATCGTAGTCCCAATCACCTTTCCGGTAGCGTCTACCACAGCCAGCTTGCACCCGGTACGAAATGCCGGGTCCCATCCAAGCACTGTCTGCCCTACAATCGGCGGCTGCATCAGAAGCTGTTCCAGATTCTTGCCAAATACGGCAATGGCTCCATCTTCTGCCTTTTCCGTCAGGTCCCCCCGAATCTCGCGCTCGATTGCCGGAGCAATCAGGCGATGATAGCTGTCCTCTGCCGCCTCCCTCAAAACTGGCGTAGTGTATGGATTATTGCTGTGAATCGTCTTCTTTTCCAAATAGCGTAAAATATCTTCCTCCGGTGCCTCCACCTTCACAGTGAGAAATTTTTCCTTCTCACCGCGGTTTAATGCCAGCACCCTGTGTCCGGCAAGCTTCATTACCGGCTCCTCGAAGTCATAATACATCTCATAAACAGATTCTGCTTCCGCATCCTTCGCCTGAGAAATAACCTTTCCCTTTTGAATGGTTCTGTTGCGAATCCATGTACGGTAATCTGCCTCATCCGAAATCCCCTCGGCAATAATGTCCTTCGCCCCGGCAATCGCTTCCTGAACCGTATTCACTTCCTTCTCCGGATTCACATATTCCTCTGCCAATTCTTCCACCGGGACCTTTGTGTTCTGGAGCGTAATCAATGCCGCCAACGGCTCCAATCCCCGCTCCTTTGCAATCATAGCCCGGGTTCTTCTCTTCGGGCGGTATGGGCGGTACAGGTCATCTACCGCAACCTGCGTTTCGGCAGCCAGAATCTGTGCCCGAAGTTCCTCCGTAAGCCTGCCCTGCTCTTCAATACTGGACAGTACCTGTTCCTTCTTTTCCTCAAGATTCCTAAGATATGTAAGTCTCTCAGCCAGCTTCCGTAACTGCTCATCATCCAGAGTTCCGTGCTTTTCCTTACGGTAACGGGCAATGAACGGAATCGTATTGCCCTCATCTATCAACTGAACGGCAGCATCTACCTGCCACCGTTTTACATTAAGTTCCTCTGCAATCTTCTGGTTAATATCCATTGACTAACTCCTCTCGTTTTTCTCCCATTAGTATAACCTTTTCAGAGAGCCATGACAATGGATTTCTCTTATTGTTCTTCTCCCTTCCCTTTAGTATTGTTCAAAAGCTGAATCAAAAAGAACCGAGTTTATTCCCTTCTATAATACCTCATTTAAAAAGTCTTCTATATTTTTCAATACAGAAGACTTCTCCAATCGAATGGGTTTACATTATATCTCCATCCCTTTATCGTTTACAAAAAATCACACCAGTAAGTAACTATCCAAATATTCCATAAATGAGTCCATAAACTTTTTCTTCTTATATTTGCTTAGCGAAACCCGATCGCCATTTTTCATAATAATATCCAATCCATTAATGCTTCTTATATACTGAAAATTCACGATATACGAAGAATGACACCGCATAAATCTTCTGTCACAAAATATTTCTTCCTGTTCTTTCATGGTACGCATACTTATATAGTTTCCTGATATCGTATGTATATTGGTTTTTCTGCTCTCTGTTTCTATATACATCACTTCAGAAAAATCAAAAACTACATATCCTTTATCGGTCTTTTCAGCAAACCCGGCAGCGTGTTCCAGTTCGGAAAATAAATCGTTCAGCTGGTTTTTTAAGTTGTCGTAATTGATCGGTTTTACAAAATATCCAGATGCATCCACTGCATAACCCTGTAATGCATATTTCTCTTCAACCGTCAAAAAGACAATCTTTATTTTGTGATTGTTTTTCCTCACTTGTTTCGCAACATCAATTCCATTAATATCCTCATTTTTAAAAAGCATATCCAAAAACAGAATATCAACATCATTATTAAATATGTACTCCAGAAAATGATCCGCACGATAAAAGGTTCTAATCATAAAGTGCTTTGAACATTCTGCACTATATTTTTTGAGATAACCAACAATCTGCTCCACAAACAGCTTATCGTCATCACATATAACTATTTTCATTAATTATTCTTAATCCTTTTACTTAACATTCTCTTTTCTTTTCAGCAAAGAGTCCGGGATTTCCGGTTCACCTATAAAAGGCAAACATGGAAAATCATAAACTGTTAAACAAACAGCTGCAAATGCAGTCAGAACCGCACCATTTTTCAAAATATTAGCTATTATTTTTTTCATCTTTCTCATCCTCCTTATTATAATACAATCTGCCAACTGTCACCGTTAATCCACTCCAAACGGCTGCCATCAACATAAAATATACTTTTATGTTGTATGTTATTACAATGGACAATACATCTATCAGGAAAATTATAACAACTACTCTTTTCTTTCTCTGCCTTGCATTTTTAGCTGGGATTTTGTTTTTATTTGACTCCACCGGTGTAAGCACTATTATCAAAAGTGAAAAAGCAGTAAATATAATATATATAATTTTACTATACTTCCATATGCCTGATTCTACTATCAGCAAGGTTGTAGCAAACGTCCCTATCGTAAACAACATACATT
>JAUNGJ010000048.1:21367-22417 GCA_030524585.1 Eubacteriales bacterium
GCATGGTAACCGCCTGCATTACCCTTGATAACCGAAAACACACATAGATATATAACTGCTTCCAATTCATAATGTGTAAAAAGACCTATAATACAAATCAAAAAAATATCTATAAAAGAAGACACTATAATCTGAAGACCAAATAGAACAATGTCCTTATCCTCTATTTTCTCTGAAGTGTTTTTCTCTATAAAATTTAATAAAATGTTTGATAGTCGTTCCATATTTCCCCAAATAGAAATTCATCCTTTGTCTTTATAAAAAAATATAGCACATCATGCCTGCAACCATAAATCTTCTGTCATAAAAAGTCAAAAAAATCGTCTAATTAGACGCTTGAATTGGGATTAAAATCATCAATCGGAAATTCCCATTGTCTGCATTATATCGGTAACTTCCGTCATATTTGTTCAGAGTTTGCTCTAAACTATATAAACCAATCCCATGATTTTTACCATTCTCTTTTAATGAAACCAAACTTTTCCCTTTTAATTTGATTTTATCAAAGGTATTCTCCATTTTAATAATAATAAAATTTCCACTCTCATATACAAACAGACAGATTTGCTTCTTGCCTGTTTCCATCCGTATACAGGCTTCTATCGCATTATCGATTATATTTCCAAAAATCGTACCCACATCTATTAAATCAATAAATGTTCCTCGGTTAAAATTAACATTTAATTTAAATTCAATATTATTCTCCTTGCAATACTGAATCTTATTCTCCAATAATACATCCAAGATCTCGTTACCACTATGTATTTTCGTTTCATAAGCCGAAAACAAATTATCAATTTCTTTTCTGTATTCTTCGATTAATTCTTTATCTTTCAAAGATTCTGATATTAATAATTGATTTTTCAGATCATGTTTTATCTTTCGAAATTCTTTTTCATAGAAGCTCACTTTCTTGTAATAGTCTAATTGTATCTGCTGTTTTTGCAAAAGCCTCTCTATCAAATCTTTTTGATGAATTTGGTTTTCATACATCCTCCAAAAAAAGTAATATCCAATAAGCACTAACGCAATAAAGCTTATATTTGCCCA
>JAUNGJ010000049.1 GCA_030524585.1 Eubacteriales bacterium
CTATTACCGCTGCAACCGTGCTATGATAGATAAGATATGCAGCTATCGGCATAAACTGAGCCAGAATCTTGTAGAAGAATATTTACTTGAGAATCTTGGGAAAGAGTTTCAAAATTACAAGATCAGAGTAGAGAAAATCGAAGAAATGAAAAAGAAAACGGCCAAGACCAGGACCCCACAAAAGCTTCAGCACGAACTGGAACGACTCAATCTTCTTTTTCAGAAAGGGCGAATCGAGTGGGATTATTACAGTGCAGAATATGACCGGATCGAGAAAGAACTGCATGAGCTGTCGCAGATCCGACCACAGGAAGAAAGGGATTATACATATCTGGAAGAATTGCTCAAGGCGGACTTCCGAAACATCTATGGAAAGCTTTCCTTAGAGAATCGCCGGGCTTTCTGGCGTTCTACCATTAAGCAGATCCATATCAATGAAGATTCTACCGTCAGATACGTGGATTTTCTTTGATATGTCTGGTACTAACTGGTGAACCCCAAACCCAGTCACCAGTTCCAGATCAATTCCCTCTTCTTCAAAATATCCTTCCTCAATAGCCGCATACATCGGTGCATAGAAAATGGAATGTGCAACCTCATTTAATATCACCTTTGTGACGGCCGGTGCTTCACTGTCAGCAGTGTCATCTGCAGTGTTTGTGTCTGGTGTGGTAACAGCTGTTTCCTGGTCAGATGCACATCCAAGCAGCATTACAGATACCAGAGCAGTTACCAGCGCCAAAGAAACCATACGCTTTTTCATAAAAGTCCTCCTTTATATAATTCAACGCTTTATTATATTCGTAATGCGGCCAGCTTGTGAGCAAAGAATAAGCCGTTTTCTTAAATTAATCATTATTTTTGTCGATTAACATCAAATTTTTTCTATTTTTTTAACTTCTAAATTTTACTGTAGTATAATTCTGCTGTTATACTTAAGAAAAAGGGGGAATTATTTATGTCTGATCCTATTATCACCCTGCTTCTCACACTTGGTATCCGTTCTACTTATCGGGGATTTCGGTATCTGCATCGTGCTCTTCAGCTATGTCTTAAAGACGAAAATTATCTGCTTTCTATCTATAAACTTCTCTATACTGACATTGCTGCTGAGTTTCATGTCAGCCGTGATAGTGTGGAGCACTGTATACGCACCGCAATTTTTTACTGCTGGTATCATGGCAACAGAGATTTTCTGTGTGAAATTGCAATGTATCCTCTTTCCCGCAAGCCCACAAATGGTGAGTTTATCGACATTTTATATCACTACCTGAAATTTCTGGAAGGATAACCCGCTGTTGTGGGTTATCCTAATACCAAAACAACCATTTTATGATTGTAAGGCATGCAGCTTCTCCGTTATAATTAATACAGAAAAAAAAGAATGGCTTTCCGTATAAAATGATAGAACGCTATTCAAATAATGCATTTAAGGAGCTTATTATGGACAAACACACGCAGCGCAGAGAAATACGCAGCCGAATAAACAAACTGGACCCCATCTACTGTCAGACAGCAGATGCTGCAATATACAGGCACATCCTTAGTCTGCCAGATTACCAGCAGGCTTCCTGCATCTTCTGCTATATCAGTGTCGATAAAGAAGTCAATACACGCCCTCTTATCGAACATGCATGGATTACCGGAAAGCAAGTCGTCGTTCCCAAATGTACCGGCAGAGGTATTATGGAACTATTTGAAATTCATTCCTATGACGATTTGGAACCAGGGTACTACGGAATCCTGGAGCCCAGATTTTACTGCATCCCGGTCCTTCCTTCCAGCATACAGTTCGCGGTTATTCCCTGTCTGTCCTGTGACCGTCAAAAAAACCGTCTGGGTCATGGAGGAGGTTACTATGACCGTTATCTGGAACACACATCATTTACCACAGCCGCCATCTGCAGGGAAAAAATATTATTAGAACATGTTTGCTGTGAGCCTCACGACCAGCCTGTCAATATGGTAATTACCGAAAAGAGAATTTATTAGAATCTTTCATTGAGAATGTTTAAAGCAAAAAGACCAAACCCAGTATACTGCTGAGCTTGATCTTTTATGCTTATCCTTCTATTTCAATTCACGGATATGTTTTCTAAGAGGAAGAATCTGGCTGGGCGCAACCGATAGCTCATCGATTCCCATATTGATAAATTGCTCTGTCATAGACAGATCTGCCGCCAAATCCCCACAGATGCTGATTCGCTTTCCTTCCAGATGTACATTATTAGCTACAATTCGAATCATCTTAATCAATGCTGGATGCTTGGGATTATAATATCCGGAAATTCTCCGGTTAGTACGGTCCATTGCCAGCGTAAACTGTGTCAGATCATTGGTTCCAATGCTGAGGAAGTCCATCTCTCTTGCCAGCTCCCCGCTGATCATAACAGCGGCCGGTGTCTCAATCATAACACCGATAGGAACCGCCTCATCAAACAGAATCTTCTCATCCCGCAGCTCCTGCTTCACTTTCGCCAGAACATTCTTAGCCGCAATCACTTCCTCCATAGAGCTGATCATCGGAAACATAATTGCAAAATTGCCAAATGCAGACGCCCGCAAAATTGCACGAAGCTGTACTTTGAACATTTCCTCCTTATCCAAAGACACCCGAATCCCCCGATAGCCCATAGCTGGATTGTTCTCCCCAGTTATCTCCAGGCAATCCGCACTTTTATCACCGCCAATATCTGTAGTTCGAATCACTACTCTCTTAGTTCCCATTGCCTCTGCCGCCAGCTTATAAATCTGAAACTGCTGCTCCTCTGTTGGAAACCTCAGCCCAGATTCCATGTAAATAAATTCACTTCGGAACAGACCAATTCCGTTGGCGTCATTTCGCAATACGCTCTCAATATCTTCCTTCGTTCCGATATTCGCGCAGACATCAATTTTCTGACCGCTCTGGGTGACGTTCTCCTTTCCCTTCAAGCGCTCCAATGTCTCTATTTTCCGCAGGGCCGACCGCTTCTTCTCCTGCATCTTGGCAAGCGTAGTCTGGTCAGGCTCAATATACAGCTTACCCTCGAACCCATCTACGATCACCATCTTGCCTTCATACTGCTTCTTCAGGGCCTCTCCGATTCCGATCACAGACGGAATCTCCTTCGTTCTTGCAATAGTTGCTGTGTGAGAATTAATGGAACCATACATAGTCACAATGCCAAGAACTTTTGATTGTTCCAATTGAGCAGCTTCACTTGGATACAGATCTCTGGCCGCCATAATAAACGGCTCGTCCATCAGCATCTTCTCCTTGCGAATTCGGGCCAGAATCCGCAGAATCCGTGCAGCCACATCCTTAACATCTGCCTCATGTCCCCTCACATAACTGGCATCTCTTGGCGCATATTTTTCAATAAAGCGATTGGTTGCTTCCTTCACTGCATACTCGGCGTTCAGCTTCTGCTCCATAATAATCCGCATTACTCCGTTCAGAAATTCTGAATCCTCCAGGACCATCTGCTGCATCTCAAACATAGCCGCATTTGCTTCTCCTATCTCCTTGGACATGGTTTCATACAATTCCTGAAGCTCTAAAGAAGCCTTCTCGCATGCCTTCTGAAAACGCAGAATCTCCTTTTTGGCATCTTCCACATAGATACGCCTTATTTCCCTCTTCCCTCTCTTATAAAAGGCCAATCTTCCAATGGCAATTCCTTCCGATATCTTTTTTCCTGTTAGTGTTATCATACGTTAATCTGTCCTTTTCTCTCCTTTCTCTTTACTTTACACGCTGGTCAGAAGGGAGTCAAGCATCTAAAGCGAATATTTATAGTTTCACTGGTATTCCATTGACTTTTTTCACAATATATGGTAGGCTGACAAAGTATCATTTCTATAGAATTTTTTTATTAATTCTATAGGCTTTATTTATTTTTTTATTTTTATGGAGGTATTGTAATGAGCAAGGGTACAGTAAAATGGTTTAACAATCAGAAGGGCTACGGCTTCATTTCTGATGAGGCAGGTAATGATGTATTTGTACATTATTCAGGAATTGCTATGGATGGTTTTAAATCATTGGAAGAAGGCCAGGCTGTTGAGTTTGACGTAACAGAAGGCGCAAAAGGACCTCAGGCCGTTAACGTTGTTAAATGCTAATCGGTCCCGCATTCATAACCAGAGGAATGTACCTTTTATTTATATAAATTTATTGACTTCATCGGAAAGGCTTAAATTAAATATTTAAAAGCATACATGCGAATGCGTAAAAAAGGGATGTCAGATGACATCCCTTTCTTATATACATTTTCCTACTATACATTAGCAGCATATGCCTCATCCGCGCTGTATACCTGAAATCCGCTTCCAACCAGAATGTCTACCACTCTCGCCGGCTCATCGCTCTTCAGAACAGCTGCTGCATCCTCTCCGTTTGCAAATGCATACATATACTCAATGTTAATCTCACCTTCCACCAGCTGGTGCATCGCTTTACTTAAAGACCCGGTATCGTGTGACACGCGGAACGCGATCACATCCGTCAGCATTGCGGTGATTCCTACGTCTTTCAGCACAACGCGTCCTTTATGAGGATCGGATACGATCATGCGGAGCATTCCGTAGTCGGAGGTGTCTGCCAGACTAAGTGCCACAATATTAACTCCTCCCTTTGCAAGCGCTTTCAATACCTCATCCAGACGTCCTGCTCTATTTTCCAAAAATACGGATAATTGTTGAACTGTATTACTCATACTCATAATCTATTTCCTCCTACAGATTTCTATTATCGATGACACGTTTTGCTTTACCTTCACTTCTCTGAATGGTCTTTGGCTCCACCAGCTTAACCTTTACAGAAATACCAAGCGCCTGTTTCAAAACCGCTCCGACCTTTGCTTTCAATGCCTCCATCTTTCGAATCTCATCGGAGAAGTATTCCTCTGTAACCTCTACCATAACGGTAAGCACATCCAGATTATTCTCACGATCTACGATCAGCATATAATGTGGCGCAACCTGACCACCCATAGACAGAAGCGCTGACTCTACCTGAGTTGGGAATACATTGACGCCACGGATAACCTTCATATCATCGGTACGCCCTGTGAACTTCTGAATTCTTGGAAGAGTTCTTCCACACTCGCACGGGCTGTGATCGATACTTGTAAGGTCTTTGGTTCTGTAACGGAGCAGCGGCATACCTTCCTTGGTCAGTGTAGTAAATACCAGCTCTCCGGTCTCCCCATCTGCACATGCACTCTGATCTGCAGGATTCAGAACCTCCGGATAGAAGTGATCCTCATACACATGAAGTCCTTTATGATGAATACAATCCATTGCAACACCCGGACCGGTAATTTCACACAATCCATAAATATCAAAAGAATTAATGTTCATAGTTTCCTCAATCTTCAGACGCATCTCATCAGTCCAGGGCTCCGCACCATTAATGCTGGCCTTTATCTGCAGTCTGTCTACAATGCCGGCCTCTTTCGCAGCTTCTGCCAGATACATCGCATAGGAAGGCGTGCATGCAAATGCTGTTGCTCCGAAATCTTCCATACACATAAGCTGGCGTTTTGTATTACCGGATGACATAGGAATCGCCATTGCTCCCAGCGCCTGCGCGCCAAGATCCAATCCCATACCTCCTGTGAACAATCCATAGCCATAACATACATGAATACGGTCTTCAGAACCAAGTCCGGCCATCACAAGACCTCTTGCCACACATTCTCCCCAGGTCTTAACATCATTTTCCGTATAGGATGCCAATGTAAGTTTGCCGGTAGTTCCAGAGGTTCCCTGAACTCTGGCAATCTTCTCCTTCGGAACTGCAAGCAGACCAAATGGATAGTTGTTTCTCAAATCCTCTTTGGTTGTAAAGGGAAGTTTGCTGATATCTTCGATTCCCTTGATATCGCCGGGTTCTACACCCAGATCATCCATTTTCCTACGGTAGAATGCTACATTTTCATATACATTTTTGACCTGCTTTACCAATCTCTCACTCTGCAGAGCCGTCATCTCGTCTCTGCTCATACATTCAATCTTCTCGTCTCTATACTGCTCTTTCCAATCTTCTAATAAAACCTTCGCCATTTTCTTTCTCCTTATTCTTCCCTCATGGTTTAGGGATAATCTTACTTTCTACATTATTCCTGCCCTGCAGGCAATGCCAACCAGTTTTCTCACCCTCCGCCTCTGTTGGCTTACGCTTAAGCGAGACGAAGGTTCCCAAACATGAAGGTATCCCTCTTATATTGATTCATATACATGACACCTCCTTCATCTGTATGTCTATCTGTTTATAAACAGATCATAGCAGCAATCACCGAATACTGAACTACAGTTCATATCCTACATCAAATGCCTTCCTATTAATCTCTATGGTCTTCGGCGGCACTGTATTCTCAATCACCTGATACCACTGCTCCTTCGTAAAATCCATATGCTGTGCTGCAATTCCCAACACGATCAGGTTAAATACTCTCGGATTGCCAAGCTTCTTGGATTCCTCAGTTGCATTTACCGTATAGACCTTGTAATCCTTCTGCAGATTCTCAATAATATTCTCCGGATACTCTGCTGCTCCAATCACCACTGGCATCGGATCAATTCTCCAATCATTTACAATCAGAGCTCCGTCCTTTTTCAGGAAATGCGCATAGCGCAGGGCCTCCAGCCTCTCGAAAGCAATGATAACATCTGCCTGTCCTTCTTCCACGATCGGCTCCGCCACATTCTCTCCGTAACGGACAAATGTGACAACACTTCCACCTCTCTGAGCCATTCCATGAACCTCAGAAAGCTTCACGTCATAACCTCCGGCAATGGCAAGTCCCCCAAGGATACGGCTGGTCAGAAGGGTTCCCTGACCTCCCACACCAACAATCATAATATTCTTCGTTGCCATTAGTTATCACCTGCCTTTACCAACTCAATTGCCCCAAACTTACACAGCTTCTCACAGAGTCCGCATCCGGTACACATCGTATCGTCAATATGAATAGTTCTGTCTGCATTTTTCGTCATAGCCGGGCATCCCGGTTTCATGCACATACCGCATTTCTTACATTTATCTTCATGGGCGATATACAAAGGCTTCTTCGCTTTGCTCAAAAGCACGCATGGAGACTTGGTAATGATCACGGATACCTCGTCTTTTGCCACCTCGTCTTTAATTGTTTTTTCCAGCTCTGGGATATCAAAGGCATTGATCTCAACTACATTCTTAATGCCCATCGCCCTACAGAGCTCCGGAATATCGATCGCATAGGTTGGATCGCCCATCAATGTCTTGCCGGTAGCTGCATGATCCTGATGTCCGGTCATTCCTGTGGTGGAATTATCCAGAATCAACACAGTACCTGTTGCCTTGTTATAAACCATATTCATCAGGGAATTAACGCCTGTATGTAAAAAGGTAGAATCACCAATCACTGCCACCCAGTTTTTGATATATTCTTTGCCTTTTGCCTTTTCCATTCCATGGAGCGTTGAGATACTGGATCCCATACACATAGTTGTGTCCACCACACTCAGCGGTGCTACCGCACCTAACGTATAACATCCGATATCTCCCGCCGCATGCATTTTCAGCTTATTCAATACATAATATACGCTTCTGTGAGGACATCCAGGGCATAAGATCGGCGGTCTTCCCGGCGCTGCTGCCGGCGCTGCAATCTCCAGCTTCTCGCCCAGAACTGCCTGGCGGATCATATTTGCACTGTACTCACCCTGTACGGTAAATATCTCTTTTCCAACACACGAAATTCCCCAGGACTTCACCTGTTCCTCAATAACCGGGTCCAACTCCTCTATAATATAGAGGGTATCTACCTTAGAAGCAAATTCCTCAATCAGCTTTCTTGGAAGGGGGTTCACAAGCCCCAGCTTACAGACAGACGCCTCCGGCAGGGCCTCCTTCACGTACTGATAAGGGATACCGCTGGTAATCACGCCGATCTTCGTGTCATTCATCTCCACACGATTCATCGGCAAAGTATTCGCTGCCTCTGCAAGCTCCTTATTACGTTTCTCAATCTCCACATGTCGAAGCTTGGCATTTCCCGGCATCATAACAGTTCTTCGGATGTCCTTCACATAAGGCTTATCCTCAATATCCTGCCGCTCATTCAGCTCTACGATTCCCTGGGAATGTGCCAGTCTCGTAGTCGTTCGATATACAAACGGCCTGTCAAACTGTTCACTCAGCTCAAAAGCCATCTTGATAAACTCCTTAGCCTCCGCACTGTCCGAAGGCTCCACCACCGGAAGCTGTGCCGCACGGGCAACCATCCTGGTGTCCTGCTCGTTCTGTGAACTGTAAAGTCCCGGATCATCTGCAACAACAATCACCAGACCTCCGTTTACTCCCATATAAGAAACGCTATAAGCCGGATCCGCCGCCACATTAAATCCCACATGCTTCATGCAGGACATGGCTCTGGTTCCCGCCAAAGAGGCTCCCACAGCAACCTCTGTCGCAACCTTCTCATTTGGAGACCACTCACAGTATAAATCGTCTTTGTATTTTACCAGATATTCACTAATCTCAGTACTTGGCGTACCCGGATATGCCGCTGACACTTTTACGCCCGCCTCATATGCCCCTCTGGCAATCGCCTCGTTACCAAGCATAATTACCTTCTTAGATTCCGACATCTTTTTCATCCTTTCTATATTTGCAGTGATTTTATCTTTTCAGCAATCACATAGTTAAGTATAGCACATCGCTTTCACAAATTAAAGCATTAAGTCACGAAAAATGCACCTTTTTTCTCGTTAATTTTTACACAAAAAGAAGGGCTCAAACTGCCCTTCTATCCCTTCCATATGAATACCGGCATCGGCGGATGATTTCCCCGATTATAATATTCGTTTACAATTACATTATATTTTACGAATGGCAATTCCTTCAAATATTCAAGAATCTGCTCCTTTTCCTCAAATCCCGTATCACCGCCGCTGTAGATGCACAGACTCATCATCCCTCCTGGTTTCAGCAGAGCCAGTCCCTCCTCTACTGCCCGAACACTGGTCTCCGGTCTGGTAGCAATCTGGTGATCCCCACCCGGCAGATACCCGAAATTAAAACAGATCAGATCAACAGATTCAGCTTTTGCATATCTAGCCATATTTTCATGTCCATCCAGAATCAATTCCGCCCTTCCGCTCATATGATGTTTTTTCAGAAGCTCCTCCGTGCATTCCAAAGCTTTCTCCTGTATGTCAAAGGCCAATACACGGCCTCCGTCTCCTGCAAGCTGACACAGAAACAGCGTATCATTTCCTTTCCCCATAGTTGCATCAATGTACAGGCCTTCCCGCCTCGCCTGAGAAAGAATGATCTGGTGGCACCATTGAGTAATCTGTGAATTCTTCATAGTTAGCCTCCCTCTTAAGCTTATGATTTTATTACCTGTATTCGTATACGTTTCTCCATTTTCATCTCTGACGCCACATTCTCATAGCGATAGACACTCAGCAATATTCCCAGCAAAATATAAGTAACCATGATTCCACTGCCGCCATAGCCAAGAAACGGACAATAGGCGTCTCCCAGAACCCATCCCATATTTCCCGGAATATATAACAGTAATTCTACCAGAAATACGGCGCTGACTCCGATTCCCATAATCATCCCCATCTGATTCTTCTGTCTCAAAGACTTCTGAAAAAAACGGCAGAATAACATTACAATACCTGCAGCCAGAATCACCGCAATCAATACACCATAATATGCACAGATCATACTGAGTACATAATTTCCGGTTTCTACAACCCCATGGGCATCCTGCAAAAACCCGGGCTTTGTCCCAACCATCCTGCTTCCCGCAAGAAGCTTCTTTAGCATTACAACCTGATAGCCAGCCTCTGTGCCGTAAGGATTTAAAAGCACCTGCAGGCGGTTTTTCTGATAAGATGCACCCTGGCTCATAATATAGATTCCCCAAAGCAAAGGCAGAATCAGGTTCGCCGCCCATAAAATCCCAAGAGTTATTTTTTTTGAAATTACAAACCAGCTTTTGCAGATTGCAGCGGTAAGAATTACCATATAAGTAATTCCAATAGTAAAAGCAAGCAGCATTCTTCCCCTGGACATAACCAGGCAAACAGAGGGCAGCATCCACAGAATTCCCCATGCAATTGCCCGATATCCCTGTCCACGATACCGATAAAGAATCGCTCCATACAGTGGGACAAACAGAAATGACAGCATATCAAGGGAAATACTGATTCCGAAAAACCATATAAAATAATGATGCCCGTTCACCTGATTTGCCACATGTCCCGACATCATCATTCCTATAACCCCCAGAACCATCAGCCAATCTGCGTATTTACCAATCCGCGTATAATCCAGATAACAGATTCCCACCATAATTCCCCAGCCAATCATGTTTATGATCAGATACCTGAGATCACCTCCCGGAATCCACTCGGATAACATTCCCTCCTGCGACGGTTCACTGATGCGCAGCACATACTGCAGAATAAATGCCACCAGACTAAAGCCGATAATAATCCCAATGCTCTTCCATGGCATCTTCGGCCTATGTATTCGATCCAGGTCATTTCCTGTCTCCACAGGGTCACCCATATCCATAACCGCCGCTGCTTCCGCTTCCTCCGGAGTCATTCCCTGTAACAGATATGCATCCATCTGATCTTCCATATGCCCCTTTAATTCTTCTCTCACTCCCATTCTCGCCTGTTTACAGCGGATTTGTTCCTCCATAACATCTAAATACTCTTCCATCTTCATAGTGCGCCCTCCATATTCAACACATTCAGAATCGCCTCCGAATAAACCATCCATTCCTCCTTTTTCTCATCCAACGCCCTGTGTCCTTCCTTCGTCAGGCTGTAGTATTTTCTCACTTTTCCTCCTGCCTCTTTCTCATACACTGTCAGAAGCTTTTTCTCCTCCAGACTGTGAAGAAGTGGATATAACGTTCCTGCTTTCAATTCGAACACATTCCTGGAGCGTTCTCTGAGCGTCTCTATCATCTCATAGCCATACATATCCCTCTCGGATAACAGACGGAGAAGAAGCATCGTTGTACTCCCCGATATCAGACTTTTATCAATTGCCATATTCTCACCTTCCATTCATATATCGATTATCTATATATCATATCTTCATTTTATATCGATTATCTATATATGTCAAGAGATTATGATACTGATTACCGTATAATCTATATTCCACCCTTTTCTCGCCATCGAATCACAATTTTCGGCTATTGATTTCAGCCTCAAACTAGCGTATGATTAATACAAGGGATAAGATAAGTAATTAAAATTGCTGTATATTTACACAGCGTATAAGGGGAGTTTTTATGAAAGAATGTACGTATTACGATTTGCTCGGCGTTCCTATGGACGCCACAGAGGAAGAGATTGTCAATGCCAAGAATTTTCTTGTAAAGAAGCTGCACCCGGATGCCAATATAAACAGCGGCTACGACACTACGACATACATCCAGAACATTTTGTATGCATACCGGATTCTCAGCAATCCAGATAAGCGCAGAGTCTATGACCGCCGCATCCGTAATCCGATCCGCAGAAAAGACCCGAATGAGCGCTCCTGCCAGAGTGGTCCACTGTCACCGAACTTCGCTCCTTACTGGGAAGCCGCCAATAAGCTGAACGAACTGGTCGCTACCGGCTCTGAATTATTAAACGCCAGAACAGGTCATAATCTGGTTATTCGGAAGCTTTCCAATCGAAAAGAACCTGAAGCCGAACACACCGAAGAGCTTGCCGAATTGGCGAAGCAGGCCGAGATTCATGTCAAAGTGTTAGAGTCCAGTGGGATTCCCCGAAAATACTGGTATTCACACGCTATGAACTGGATGCTGTTCCAGTGGAGCCAGAATCGGGAATTTGCCTATGCAATGCTCTGTGCCATGTATGACAATTACCTGGATCAGAGAAAGAGCAGCATCGAAAAGAAAAAGATTCAGGGACAGGCCACGGTATTTCTGAACACTCTGGACAGAATGTTTGCCTGTCAGCAATAATCATTGCACAAACCGAGGTTATACATATGGAAGTAAGAGATAAAAACGGATTAACAGAAAAAGAATTTCTAGCGCAATACGAACCCGGCGACTATCCCCGCCCGTCTATGACTGTGGACATGTTGATTTTCGCCGCTCCAGGTCTGACCGGCCGTCTTACGATTCCCGATTTTACAGAACGGGGCGTGAAGGTTCTGCTCATCAAACGGGGAGGACATCCCTGTCTGGGACGCTGGGCCCTTCCCGGAGGATTTGTCGGCCCGAAGGAAACGGTTACCCAGGCTGCTTACCGGGAGCTTGCGGAAGAAACCGGAGTAACCGGACTCCCACTGAAACAGCTATATACCTTCAGTATGCCGGGCAGAGATCCTCGCACCTGGGTCATGAGCTGTATGCATGTCGCATTGATCGACACAGACACCGTAACTCTGAAGGCTGGCGATGATGCAGACAAAGCTGCCTGGTTCGACATAAATATCAAGATTATGAAAAGCAGGAATAAAATTTCCGAATATCAGCTGACTCTGACAGATAGTGAGACAATCCTTACTGCCACCATAGAATCTCCGGACGGTAATTTCGATGAGAATACCTGTAAGGTTCTGACCAACGATGGATTGGCTTTTGATCATCCGAAGATGATTCTCTGCGGAATGAAAGAGCTGCTGGGTCTATAGCCCGGCAGCTCTTATTTTCTGCAGCCTGATAAGCTGTCAGACCAAATTCTTATGTCTATTATTATACAGGAACATTCCGACCGCCATAGCGCAGATTACCGCATAGCCCAGCCAGCTCAAAAAATCCGGTATCTGACCAAATACAATAAATCCCAGACCGGCAGCAAAGATAACCTGTGAATAGTCATACACAGAGATTTCTCTTGCCGGAGCATAGCTGTAGGCTGCCGTAATCGAAAACTGTCCTCCTGCTGCAGATAATCCCGCTCCCAGCAGAGTTATCAGCTGCAGTGCGCTCATCGGATGATAATCAAATATCAGGAAGGGCAGAGTCACCAGACAGGAAAATGCCGAAAAGAAACACACAATCAAAGGACCCTTCTCTCCATTTAACGTTGCTTTACGGACGTAAGTATATGCAATTCCTGCTCCCAGGCCTCCAAGCAATCCTACCAGAGACGGAATCAGATCCATATTTGCAAATGTCGGCTTAATGACCAGAAGGCTGCCCAAAAATGCCACAGCCACAAACATCGCCTGCGGCAGATCGACCTTCTCCTTTAAAATGAAATAACTGAAAATAACCGCAAAGAAAGGCGACATTTTATTCAGCATGGACGCATCTGACAGAACCAGATGGTCAATCGCATAATAGTTACATAAGATTCCCATCGTTCCGCAAATAGAACGGATAATCAGATACTTAAGATTTTCTCTTTTACAGCGGAAGGGAATCCTGCTCCGTTTCATAATAATCAGCGCAAACATCAGCGCCACCAGATTTCGGAAAAAACTTTTCTGAATGGAAGGCAGATCTCCTGCCGCCCTGACAAACATATTCATCAGGGCAAAGCAGAAGGCCGAACATACAATACACAAAATCCCCTTATATCTTCTGTTCTCCATAAAATCACCTCAATTACTTCAATTTACAGATCAAATAAGCTCAACTGATTACTTTCCGGCAAATCCCCAAAAATTCCCAGATCATTCATCAAGTCGATCACTGTCTTACTTACCTTGGTGCGCTGCCGGAAATCATCTCTGGACAGATATGGACCGTCCACAGCCGCTGCCTCTACTGCTTCCGCCGCAATACCGCCCATCCCTTCAATGCTGGAAAATGGCGGCAGAAGCTTCCCGTCCACGATCTCAAATCGCGATGCCTTGGATTGATACAGATCAATCGGAAGAAATTCAAATCCTCTGGCATACATCTCCTGTACAATCCTCATATCCTTTAGTGTGTCCTGCTCTTTCTTGGTTAATGTATCCGAACGCCTCTGATAATCACTGATATAGAAATTCAGCCGCTCTTTTCCCTGGCACATCAGCTCATAGGAAAATGCATCTGCACGAATCCCAAAATACGCCGCATAGTATGCCAGCGGATAGTTGATCTTACAATAGGCAATCCGGTATGCCATCATAACGTAGGCGGCCGCATGGGCCTTCGGGAACATGTATTTAATCTTCTCGCAGGACCAGATATACCAATCCGGCACATCGTGTTCTTTCATATCCTCCTTAAACTGAGGCCACTCCTTGCATTTTCCCTTTGCCACCGCACCCTTACGTACTCGCTCCATAATGGTAAAGGATTCCTCACTGTCCATGCCCTTGTTAATCAGATAGGTCATGATATCATCCCTGGTACAGATTGCCGTGGAAATAGTTGCCTTTCCGCTTCGTATTAGTTCCTGCGCATTATTCAGCCATACGTCGGTTCCATGGGAAAGTCCTGAAATACGGATCAAATCTGACAGGGTCTGCGGTTTGGTATCCACCACCATCTGAATAACAAAATCCGTACCAAACTCCGGAATTCCAAGACATCCCACCGGACATCCTCCAATATCCAAAGGTTTGATTCCAAGAGCTTCCGTACTCTGAAACAGAGACATTACTCCCGGATCATCCAGCGGTATATCCGTTGCCACAAATCGATTATCTGTTTCATTATATTCATTTTCCATCGCCGGGGAACTGATATATTCCTCCAGTGTTTTAATCATGGTCGGATCATCGTGTCCCAGAATATCCAGCTTCAGCAGGTTATGATCAATGGAATGATAATCAAAATGCGTGGTAATAATGTCCGTGGACATATCATTTGCCGGGTGCTGAACCGGCGTAAAGGAGTTGATATCCTCTCCCAGGGGAAGCACAATAATTCCTCCCGGATGCTGTCCGGTACTTCTTCGTATACCGGTGCAGCCCTGCACGATACGGTCAATCTCACAGACCCGTTTTCTGGCATTTCGTTCTTCATAATAATTCTTTACAAATCCAAATGCAGTCTTATCTGCCAGTGTACCGATAGTTCCAGCCCGATAGGTCTGTCCGTCCCCAAAGATAACCTCCGTATATTTATGGGCATTACTCTGATAGTCTCCCGAGAAATTCAAGTCGATATCCGGCTCCTTATTCCCCTTAAATCCCAAAAAGGTCTCAAATGGAATATCGAATCCTGCCTTCACCAGCTTTGCCCCGCAAACCGGGCAGTTCTTATCCGGCATATCCATGCCGCATCCACCGGCATAGGATTTTACTTCATCCGAATCAAAGTCGCTATAGTGACACTGACTGCAATAATAATGGGGGCTGAGCGGATTTACCTCCGTAATTCCCGCCATCGTAGCCACAAAGGAAGAACCAACAGAACCACGGGAGCCCACCAGATATCCATCCTCATTTGATTTCCACACCAGCTTCTGGGCAATGATATACATTACGGCAAACCCATTGGAAATAATGGAATTCAGCTCCCTCTCCAGACGCTCTGTTACTACCTCCGGCAGATTCTCGCCGTACATCTCATGAGCCTTATTATAACAAATTTCTCTTAGCATTCTGTCCGAATCCGGAATCACCGGGGGACATTTATCCGGTCTGACCGGCGAAATCTTTTCCACCCAATCAGCAATCTTATTCGGATTCTCTATAACAATTTCATGGGCCTTATCCGATCCAAGATACTCGAACTCCTCCAGCATCTCCTCCGTTGTCCGCAGGTAAAGGGGTGCCTGTTCATCCGCATCAGAAAATCCCTTTCCAGCCATAATGATCCGGCGGTATACCTCATCCTCCGGATCCAGAAAATGCACATCACAGGTACCCACTACCGGCTTGTGAAATTTCTCTCCGAGAGCTACGATCTGCCGGTTAATATCCTTCAAATCCTCCTCATTCTGCACCTTAGTAATACGGTCGCTGGCAATCATAAAACGGTTATTTCCAAGAGGCTGTATTTCCAAATAATCATAGTAGTCTACGATCTTCGCAATCCGCTCTTCCGATTTATCATTCAGAATCGCCTGATAAAGCTCGCCGGCCTCACAGGCACTTCCCAGAATCAGGCCCTCCCGGTATTTGGAAAACTCACTTTTCGGAATCCTTGGTACACGTGCAAAATATTCCGTATGGGACTTAGAAATCAGGGTATATAAATTCGTCCTTCCAATATCATTTCTGGCAAGAATAATCGCATGATAGGAAGGAAGCTTGCGAATGGAATCCGCATTGTGCTCCCCAAAATGATTTAATCCCTTTAGGTCATAGATGTCTCTTTCCTTCAGCATCTGTATGAATTTTACAAAAATCTCTGCCGTTGCCCCGGCATCATCCACCGCACGGTGATGATTTTCCAGGGAAATATTCAGAGCCTTCGCTACAACATTCAGCTTAAATTTGGAAAGCGTCGGCATCAGAATCCGTGCCATTGCAACCGTATCCACCGAAGTGAGGTCCGGCGTCATATCCTGATAACGCATATTCTGCTCAATGAAGCCAACATCAAATCCAGCATTGTGGGCCACCAGTACTGCGTCCCCGATAAATGCAAGAAACTCTGGCAGCACCGTCTCAATCTCCGGCGCATCCATAACCATCTTGTCATTAATGCTGGTCAGCTGTGTAATCTGGAAAGGAATCGGAATTTTGGGATTTACAAAGGTACTGAACCGTTCCGTAATCTTTCCATTCTGAACCTTCACCGCTCCGATTTCAATAATCTTGTCCGAAATCGGACTAAATCCGGTGGTCTCCAGGTCAAATACCACAAAAGTGTCGTCCAGAGTCTGTCCCTTCTCATTTACAGCCACATCCTTCAGGTCATCTACCAGATATGCCTCAACTCCGTAAATGATCTTAAATGGGTCATTCTTCTCCAACCGCTCTATGTAATGATTGGCGTCGGTGAATGCCTGTACTACACCATGGTCTGTAATGGCAATCGCTTTATGTCCCCAATCATGTGCCCGCTTCACAATATCCATCACCTCAGACACACCGTCCATGTCGCTCATCTTCGTGTGGCAGTGAAGCTCCACCCGCTTCTTTGGTCCCAGATATTTATCCTGTCTGGCTGTGGTAAAGTCTGCAATCCTTCGGATTCCCGTTACCGAACCTATAGTGAGTTCTCCGTCATATTTATCAATGGTTGTCACACCCTTAATTTTTAAAAATGCACCCTTCTTGATATCCGCCAAAAGATCGGTAAGCTGTTCATTCCGCACAAACATCTTGACCATAATTGTATCTGTAAAGTCGGTCACCGCGTACATCAATATGGTTTTTTCATTCCGGATCTCTTTTGCTTCAAAGCTTATGACTTTACCGCGAATGGTGATCTCTCCCATTTCTCCCATAACCGTATTCAAATCAATAGCCGCATCATCAAAATCCCGTCCGTAAACCATATTCGGATCATCCGATCTGCGATAGGAATATCCCTGTTCTCTTCTGCCGCCGGAATCTCCGCGCCATTTGCGGAAGCCGCCATTTGTATTCTTGGCAGAACCGCCTGCATTCTTAGCCGTCTGTGCAGATTCAGAGCTTCCACTGCCCGTCTTCTCCTTCTCTGCTTTTTTCCCGGAAGAAATCTTACTCTCATCTTCCTTCTGCTCCCGCGCTTCTTTCTCTTCCTTCAACACCCGATTCCGCTCCATGATTGCATCTACTTCCTGCTGAAGACGGAGCTCATTATACTTGAGCTTGCTGTCCTTCACCTGCTCGTAGACCACACGCACCTCAATAGGCACATGGAACCGCTCATTAAAAATATTCTGTATCATACTCACAAGAGACTCCTTCTTCCCCTGTGCAACCACCGTATCCATCAGCTTCAGACACAGAATATTTCCGTTCTCAAAGCTGTAGGATGCTGTCTTAAGCATATTACATTCGACTCTGCTCTTCTGGCAGACTTCAAGAACCAGACTGTCATAATACTCCCGCATCAGATTCTCCGGTGTATACTGCTCAGACAGCTCATAATTTTCAATCATCATTACACGAATCGGATTTTTAGCAAATAACTGCTCCTTAATGATACGCTCTGCCGAATAAATATACTGTTTCTGTATCAAATGCCTGGAAAACAGATATATTTTCAGAGAATCCCTCTGTTGATTCGTGGCTACCTTCTCTACCTCCACACCGGAAAACTGCATTTTCATACTATCATTTACTTTTAAAGTCGGAAACACCTCAAAAAATGCTTTACCCATTCCAGCCCATCAACTCCTATCTCAACATGAAATTATATGGCATAAAAAAGTCCCTCTACCGGCATCCTCCTGCTCCTGTAGAGGGGTCATCACTTACACTATTCTTTTATAAATACCATCTGCTCACCGTATTCCCGTTCTGTCAAGGTCAGTTCCTCCTGATCAACACTGTAGTCGAAAGTAGTCAAAATCGCACCCAGCGCGCTCTCCAGCGTCTCCTCGGTGATCTGTCCATCGGAATCCTTCACTGCCTTTTCAATTGCAGCCTCATCCGCCTTTATGCTAATCGTCTTCTCCTCCTTGTCAAGCGCATAGCTAAGCTTCAGCTTAATATCTTCACCTTCCAGCGCCTCCGGAACACTGGCCGTCAGCGAACTGCTGCCCTTGATATTTAAAATCAGATCCGAGTCCTCACTTCTCCATATCCCTTCAAGTGGATTTGAGCGGAACATCTTTACCAGGAAAAATGCAGCGATCACAATAATCAAAACAGACGATACCGTCATTACAATCTGCCAAATTTTACTTCTTTTCATTTCTTCTTCTCTTGTTAACATCTATATCAATCCTCTCGGTATTATTCTTTTTTCTATATTATAATATGAATACTTATTATAAGTAGATTATAATTTTTTTATGATTCACTGTCAACGGGGTATCTTTTTATTATATGAGCACAATGTTTCAGCATTATGTTTCATCTCGCGTCATTTTTACGTCTTACTGTTGATTTTCGACACATTTCCTCTTTTCCCAAAACACAACTGGTAGAATATGGAAAATACGATAAATACTATATTTCAGGAGGTAATCATATGTCTCTTCCCCAAAAATTAAAGCTCCTCCGTGCCGAGCACAACATGACACAAAAAGAGCTTGCCAACCATATAAATGTTGCAAGAGCCACCATAGCCGGATATGAAACAAGAAACCGCCAGCCTTCTTATGAAAAGCTGGCAGCAATTGCCGAAACCTTTGGCGTATCTGTAGATTATCTCCTGGATAACAAAGACGATACTTCTGGTACTACTCTCAGCCTGCAGCAGGAACGCTTTCTGGACGAACGTGTTCTCACGCTCTATCGAAGCCTCACTATGCGCTCCAAAGAAGATGTCTATGAATATCTCTGTCTGTTAGAGCTTCGGGAAAAGCAGAAATAGAACTCCTTTACCGCCCCACAAACCGCTCATATACATAGGTATTCGCTTCTCTTTCCTGACTATCATCAAGGGCTGTAAGACTGCCATCACCGTATTTGCGCTCCAGCGCCCTTGCGATCAGCCAATCACAGACTTCCGGATTCTTCGGAAGCAGCGGTCCATGAAGATAGGTTCCAATTACATTTTTATATACCACACCCTCGTATCCACTTTTACCATCATTACCAGAACCATACAGCACCCTGCCAAATGGTTTGTTACCATTGATATAGGTGCGGCCGCCATGATTCTCAAATCCAACTACCGGCATGGACACCAGATCGCTCTGAAGTACAATATTATCAATCAGGCGACCTTCTCCCTGCTCCGTATAAAGATCCACCAGGTCCAAACCCTGAATCATTCCCTCTTCCGTCTTATAATATTTCCCCAACAGCTGGTACCCGCCACACACAGCGATCACCACACCGCCATCTTCCACATATTCCTTAAAATCAGCCTGAATCTCCTGCAGTTTCTGACATACAATCATCTGCTCCCGGTCGGAACCTCCCCCCAAAAGCACAATATCAAGCTTTGTAAAATCAATAGAATCTCCCAGATTAAACTCAATTGTCTCTGCACCAATGCCCCGCCAGATACAGCGCTGCATCATGCAGGCAATATTCCCTCTGTCTCCATAAAGGTTCAGAAGGTCCGGATACAAATGACCGATCGTAATCTCTCTCTTCTCTTCCATTACTTCTGGCCCTCCAATCGTTTCAGAACTACACGGGTACTGAACAATGCCGTATAATTCACCAGCACATACAGATTGCCGCACCCATTGTCCACCCGCTCACAAATTGCCTTTTCCACATCTGCCTCCAGCAGGGATGGAATATCAACATACTTCAACCGCAGACGCATATCCTGACAGCGGATACCACTGACCGTAATGGAATTTATATTTGCCGTTTTAAATCGGTCAAAATCCACATCCCAAAGCCAGGAAATGTCCGTTCCATCCTGAGCATTATCATTAATCACAATAATTATATCTTTCAGGGTATCATCCTGCATAACTGCGGAAATATTCTGATTAAAGCCGGCAGGATTCTTGGCAAGATTCAGAATGATCTTTGTCCCTTTAATATGAAACTCCTCCATACGTCCATTTTCCGGATTAAATCTAGCAAGCATATCATTAAAATGCTCTGCTTCGATTCCAGAACTTCTCACCGCTGTATAGGCCGCCAGAATATTATACACATTATAAAAGCCCTTGTAATTTGCTCCAATCCTCTTTCCTTCCACCGTAAATGACAACTGATCCCCTATTTCAATATCCGAAGCATTATATTGAATCTCCGGCCGTCTAAAATCACAGCCTGTACATGCATAATCACCAAGCTGGCTATAATGGTAGAAATTATAATGAAGCAGCGCTCCACATTTTTTACAGAACCGCCCCTCCCTAATCTCATGGGAATCCTTATCATCCAGCACCTTCTCACTGATTCCATAGGTAATATATGAATTTCCCGCATCCATTGCAAGAAATGCAGACAATGCATCATCACCATTTACAATTACTTTCATATCCGGTGCGGTCTGCATAACCTCTTTCAGCAAATTCATGGTAATGTCAATCTCACCATAACGGTCAAGCTGATCCCGGAATAGATTAGTCAACACCATGTAATCCGGTTTAAAATATGGAAACACCCTTTTGGTAGATGCCTCGTCTATCTCAATACTTGCACAATCCGCATCCAGATTGCCGTTCCATTTCGCCGCCAGTGCAAAAGCTGCCACCACCCCGTTCAGCATATTCGAACCGGTATGATTACAGACAACCTTCTTACCTTCCGCCTCTAATGCTGCACACAGCATATTATTAGTGGTAGTCTTTCCATTGGTTCCACAGACAATGAAAATGTCTTCCCTGACCTGCGCCGCAAGCTCAGACAAAATACTTGGGCAAATCTTTAGCGCAATCTTGCCCGCCCATGTCACACCCTGCCTGTGGAAAATATGAACACTTGCAGTCATAGCACATTTTGCTGCCCAGACTGCTATCATTCTTCGTAATCTCATAATCTTTTCCTCATAATAAAAGGTGTTGATTCCTTCACCTTCTGTATTTTCCTTGTTTTACTTATTTAATACTTTCTATCAAATTGTACTTTACTGTCAAGTTTAAGTCAACCTGTAGGTTTTGTTATATTTTTCACAAAAAATATTAAAAAAATACGAATAATCTTGTATTATATTGACATTTACAACAAGCCCACATCATGCTAAAATACAATCATGAAAGAGATAGATAAATATTTAACAACCAAACACATATCTATTTCTTAAAAATAAGGCGTCTCAGGACGCATGGTTCTGACAGTCAACCATACTACCTGTTAGAATCATTAATCCTTTTATTCATACAATAGAATCCTTTTAACCAGACACTCTAGCCACTCCTCTCGGCTGGAGCGTTTGCGTTATAGGAGTTTTTTCAGAAGCGCTTCGCATCCTTTCTCCACATCCTCATATGTCCGGTCAAAATTTCCCGTATACCATGGGTCCGCAATATCTCCGGTCTCTCCGGCAAACTCCAGAAGTTTAAAAATCTTTCCGTCCGGATCACCACCTGCAATCCTCTTCATATTTCTGACGTTGGCCGAATCCATACCAATCAGATAATCATACTCATCATAATCTCGTCTGGTCATCTGCCTTGCACGGTGATCCAACACCGGCACGCCAACCTCTTTCATCTTTCGCACAGTTCCATAATGAGGGCCGCAGCCAATTTCTTCTCGGCTGGTGGCAGCTGAATCAATATAAAATTCATTTTGAAGACCACGATGATTCACCATATCCTGAAAAATGAACTGGGACATGGTACTGCGGCAGATATTGCCGTGGCA
>JAUNGJ010000005.1 GCA_030524585.1 Eubacteriales bacterium
AATATCACGATAATATACAGTTGCCGTTTCAAATTCTGCCGTGTCTTTTCTGCCCTGAACAAGAACACCTGTATCGTTGCTGTTTCCGCCCTTCGTGAGATAATCCTGCGGAACAATATAAAAATCTTTTTTTGTTACAGAGGATTTCGGTATCTTAAGACCGGATTCATCTTCAAGAATCAGTTCAATATCAAGAAACCGTTCTGTTGCATATCGAATCATGGAATGATCGAAAGTAAAGAAACCGAGATTGGATTCTTTTGTATTGTATAGGGCAAATGATGCCCATGTGGTCTCACCGTCTTTGGTAAAACGAACCTTAATGCTGGTTTTGTCTGCTAATTCTTTCGCCATATTATCATCCAGTTCAATAACCAAAGTCCACTCATCGCTGGTGATCAGTTTATAGATAGGGTCTCCCGAACTGACCAGAGTATTATCCGTAAGCTCGGTAATTTCGTAATCAGTTTTGGCAATAATATCTTCTGTCACCTGATCAAGTGTAAGATTCTCGTACCCATCAATGGAATAAATGATAATTCCGTCATCCTGAGCCGGATAAACACTCAAATCGGTCATACCACTCTGCAGTAACGCGTCCAGTTTTGCCTGACGGCTTTGAGCAGAATTGGTCTGAACAACATCTGTCACCGTGCTTTTAAAGGTATATATATCACTGTATTGTTCTGGACGATAACTATCTGTAAAAGACTGTGCCTTCTGAATAATTGACGCCTGTTCTTCTGCTGTCAGTTCCTTATCCGTCTGTTCGTCTGTATTTTCCTCTTCTGTTCCGGCACTGTCAAGATCCAGCCTGTCCTTCGATATACTATATACATTGCTCTTTTTTCCTACTTTACTTCCTTCTGTGACAAAATAGTTTATATAGCCCTCAGTATTTGCTGTAACGATCTCCTCCTGCCTAAGGACAATGCCTGTATATGCCGTATCCTTCAAAATAGAACCCTCACGAACTTCATATACAGAAACACGCCTGCTGGTCACATATGCCAAAATTGTAATAATCAAATAGATAAAGATAACACCAAACAATATAACACCAATATTAATATGACGTTTTTTTTGATATATCTGTATATTTGTCAAATCATTTCCCGCCAATGTTTCTGCCTCCCCGTTATAATAGCTTCAGTGCAGCTCCGTTTAGATAATGGAAGCTCTTCCCCTGAAAGCTGTTTTGCTCCATCATCCTATATTCAAATTCATCTTTTAATTTCCACCAGCTGGTTCCCCAATTACAGAATACTGCATCCTCCTTTGGAATTCTTGAAAATAATCGTTCAATGGCGATTTCAGGAGAGAGATATTCTATAAAATGAATCAGACGGTTCAAATACTCGTCCTTTGAGCACAGAGTTATTTTACCATTTTTATACCAATCGCACAATAAGCTGTTTTTTGCAATATAAAGAGAATGAATCTTTACGACAGGGACTTTAAGTGCAGACAAGAGCTTGGCTGTCTCTATGCTGTCTTCTATTTCGTCTCCCGGAAGATTCAGAATTATATGGGTACAGATGTCAAACTGATATCTCTGAATTCGTAAGACGGCGTCGATAAACTCCGCCAGACCATGCCCTCTTCTCATAAAATTCAGGGTATGGTAATTTGCTGTCTGAAGTCCCAGCTCAATTGTAATTTGGATATGAAAAATATCGGATACCTCTTTCAGATATTTCAGATATTCTTCACTGACACAATCGGGTCTGGTAGAAACTGCAATTTCCACAATATTGTCAAAATGTGCGGCTTCCTCTATATAGACTTTAAATTCTTCTAACGGCAAAAAGGTATTGGTATAATTTTGAAAATATGCAATAAATTTATGTGCATGATATTTTTTCTCCACCAACTCTTTGGTGACTGCCAGCTGCTCGGTAACAGACATGTTTTTATTATGGGATTCAAAGCCGGTTCCTTTTTCTGCGCAAAAAGCACAGCCTCCGGCATTTTTAAGCCGGTTTGGACAGCTGACCGGCAGGTTGACTGGCAGCTTATAGACTTTTTCATGATATTTATTTTTTAAATACTCTGAATAAGAATAATATATATTTTCTTTCATATTTTTCCTTTTTATGAATTAAGATTCTGATGACAGTACATACTATAACTATTCCGGTTAAGTATATAATACGAAATAATTACTTAACCTTACAGTAAAGGAGGAATTTTCATGAAGTGGTTTGACAATACTGCATTAACACTGGTAATTATCGGTGCCATCAACTGGTTATTGGTTGGTATATTTCGATTTGACCTGGTAGCCTTCATCTTTGGAAATCTTACCTGGCTTTCACGAATTATCTATGCAATTGTCGGATTGTGCGGACTCTATCTTATCAGCTTATATGGACGAATTCGTACCAATGAACAATAATAATGAGGGGTATCTGAATGAACGATGCCCCTCTATATACCTTTATTTATCATTCTTTATTGCTCCCTTACTTTCGGGATCTGATTGATGATTGCACTCATGTCTTCATAGAGAAGCGGTTTTGAGTCGGCTCCCATAACAATGGAAATGTAGGGATTTCCCGCATCATCCTGGTCCAGAAGTATCAGACAGTTTCCAGCTTCGCCTGTATATCCTGTCTTGCCTCCGACGACGGCTGCACCATATGGAAGCTCTGCCTCTCCTTTTGCATAAAAGCTGGTGGGATACCAGGTGATTTGGCGGATACTTCCATCTGCTCCTGTAATATCTGCTGTATATGAGGCAGAACTAATAATGTTCATAAACTCCTCATGCTTAATACACTCATTAAATATTAAATATAGATCATATGCGGTTGTATAATGATTCTCATCATGTAAACCATTTGGTGTGACAAAGTTTGTGTTCGTAGCACACAGCTCTTTTGCCTGCTCATTCATAAGCTTGGCAAAGCCCTCGATACTGCCTCCTACGTATTCGGCAACTGCAACTGCATTATCATTGCCCGAATGAAGCAACAGACCATTCAGCAGAGCCTCCATGCTAAGCTGATCACCTTCCTGCAATCCGCATACCTGTGCATCAATATCAAAGCTTGACGCAGCAGCAGCTTTGCCTACTGTCACTATATCGTCCATATTGCAGTGATTCATCGCAACCAATGCAGTTAAAATCTTTGTGGTACTTGCAGGGTAAACCTGATCATGAATATTATATGCATAGTCGACCTTTTGACGATTTACATCAAACAGTGCCGCAGCATATAGGGAGGAATCTCCTGCAAATCCATCTATTGTAACATCACTGCTGCTGACACACAGATCTTCAGTATACAGATGGCCTTCGTAAAGATTCTTATTATAATTCTGAGTCTCGTATTCAACTACAATCGATTCTGCCCCACATCCAGTCAGCAGTAGAATGCTGACAAAAGCAGTACAGCAAAATACAGTAATCCTATCTATACATTTCACGCCAATCCAAATCTCCTCTATCTATTGCCAACACGATCAATTCTGCCGTGGCAAGATTACTTGCCATTGGAATATTGTGCATGTCACAAAGCTTGATTACGTCATTCACATCCGGTTCATGGGGCTTAGCGTCCGTTGGGTCCCGAAGGAAAATCAGTGCGTCAATATCATTCTGCGCAATCTGTGCACCTAACTGCTGCTTACCGCCAAGGTGCCCTGCAAGATATTTGTGAACGGACAGATTAGTCACCTCTTCAATCAAACGTCCCGTCGTTCCCGTAGCATATAAATTGTGTTTGCTTAAAATTCCGCGGTATGCAATACAAAAATTCTGCATCAGGGTTTTCTTTGAATCATGTGCAATTAAGCCGATGTTCATCTTTTTCCTCTCCTTATTGATATTTTTTTGGCTGCAGACCGATATTTAAAACCAATCCGATACCTATATACAGACTTACTAGAGAAGTCAAACCATAACTTACAAAGGGAAGCGGTATTCCTGTATTGGGAAATATCTGTGTCGCTACGGCAATGTTAATAAAAGTCTGAATTCCTATTAAAGAACCTATTCCACAGCAGATAATTTTACCAGAGGTATCCTGCGCCTTTAATCCAATTAAAACACACTGTATCACTATTAATAATAACAGAGCAATCACAATACAGCAACCCACAAATCCCAATTCTTCGCCAATAATTGCAAAAATAAAATCTGTCTGCGGCTCCAAAATAAAGTTTCCATTCTTTACAGAAGTCGTTGTATTGTTATTCAGACCTTTACCGGTCAATTGACCGGAGCCAATTGCCATAACCGAATTGTTCTGCTGATAAGCTTCATCGCTGGCGTATTTTTCCGGCTCAAGCCAGGCAAGAATACGCTTCTGCTGATAGGTATCCAGAATCTTCTGATCCGGCTGCACAACCAGACTAAGGAAGATCACTGCAACTGGAATCGTTATCAAAAGTACTGTGCCAATAAACCGATAGCTAAGTCCGCCTACATACATCAAAAAGCAAAATAAAAGTGCCGTACAGATTGTTGTGGACAGATTTGGTTCCTTATAAATCAGAATTAAAGGAATCAGAATTAGAACAACAGCCTTTATTATGGTTTGTTTTTCGCTTAAATCCTGCTCATGTTTCATTATAAATTTTGCAAAAAATATAATCAACAAAATTTTAGCAAGCTCTGAAGGCTGAAATTGAATTCCGATATTAATCCATCTTCTTGCACCATTTACATATACTCCGATTCCCGGAACTAACACTATGGCAAGCATAAAAACAGACATTGCATATAAAATCCAGTAAAAATTAGTAATCCAGACATAATCGATCAGTGACACAACGGCCATTGCTATGATTCCGATTACCAGACCAAAGATCTGTTTGTTCTGATAAGTCTCATTTGCGCTTCCGACAACGAGTACACCAATAAAAGATATGGCAAGTACCGATATAATTAGACTGAATTTATAATCTTTTAATTTGTAAGGTTTTCGAAATTTAAGCAGCTTCAATGTTCTTCTCCTGTTAATTGAATATGTATTGCTGACCTGGTAAATGATACCTTAAAGTCTTTTTCCGTAATCTCCATATATTTGGAAAGTGTTTTGCGGAGCTCCCGGCAGATCAGTTCATATTCCTCCGGCTTACAGTGCATCCGGTCTGAAACTACCATGGCCTCCAATCTCTCTTTCGCAATCAATACAGAAGATCTCTTAAGCATCCAGGGACCTCCTTAATTCCGCTTAAGCAGATTGGTTAATCTGTTAAAAAGGCTCTGTCCATGATTCAGGTCAAGAAATGGGACATCTTCTCCCTGAATCCTTCTGCAGATATTAGAATACGCATCTCCTGCCATAGAATTCATTCCAATGACAGGAACACCCTGATTTGTACCGATCACAACCCGTTCATCATCAGGAATGATTCCAAGCAAAGGAATTGCGAGAATCTCATTCACATCATCTACAGACATCATATCGCCCCGTTTTACCATATCAATTCGGATTCGATTAATAATAAGATCCATCTTTCGGATACCATTTGCTTCCAGAAGACCAATGATCCGGTCCGCATCACGTATTGCCGAAACCTCTGGGGTTGTTACCACAAACGCCCGGTCAGCCCCTGCAATTGCATTTTGAAAGCCCTGCTCGATACCAGCCGGACAATCCAGCAGAATATAGTCAAATTCCTCCTTAAGCTCTTCGGTCAGTTTCTGCATCTGTCCCGGAGAAATCGCCGATTTGTCCTTTGTCTGCGCAGAGGGGAGCAGATACAGATTCTCATACCGTCTGTCCCGGATAAGCGCCTGTTTTAATCTGCATTTGCCTTCAATGACATCTACCAAATTGTAGACGATCAGATTTTCCAATCCCATAACAACATCTAGATTCCGAAGTCCGAGGTCTGTATCAATAATTACAACCCGTTTATCCAACTGTGAAAGTCCTGCTCCAATGTTTGCAGTAGTTGTAGTCTTGCCAACACCGCCTTTTCCTGACGTGATTACAATAACTTCACCCATAATAATCCTCCTGCTCTTTCTGTTATCGAATCTGATTAATCGCTGTGTGATGACACAGTTACCGTCTTTGCAGTTCCGGTGATTAGTTCTGCCGGATCTGTAATTCCATAATAGTATTCCATAACACCATTACCTACTTCAGCGGCAAAGGTAGAACTGTATCCGTTCGCAATACGGATTGCCATTGCCACTTCCGGATTATCATAGGGGGCAAATCCCACAAATAATCCATGATCAGGATGTGTTGTACTCTGCTGTGCAGTACCGGTCTTACCGGACAGGGTTATCCCGCTGGCATTCAGTTTGCCAAATACCGTAGTATTATTTTCAACTACGCCCCGCATACCTGAATGTACCAGATTCCATGTATTTTGTGAAATTCCCTCTACGGTGTTTTTTATCTTTGGTTTCTGCTCCTCTACCACTGTTCCGTCAATGGTCTCTACACGATCCAACAGTGTCAGATCATATACGGTTCCCTCATTTGCAACCGCTGAAATATATCTGGCCAACTGACTGGTAGTGTAGTTATTGGTACCCTGTCCCATTGCTGAACGGACGGAATCCTCATCTGAGATCTGCGGTTCGGTCTCCGGGATTTCAAGTCCGGAGGTGTCAGCAAGTCCAAATTCTGTTGCGTAATCCCGGAGTTTACTGAGTCCAAGATCACTGGAATAACTGCGTTTTATCGGATTGCCGTTCTCGTCGTACTCCTCCGGTCCGGTCTGCCCTTCCAGACCAAGATTGTAACCAAGATCACAGAAGAACACGTTGCATGAATGGGAAATAGCTCCCACTACGTCCAGCGTACCATGCGAATCCGGATATACCCAGCACTTTACTTCTGGATCTACACCGCTGTACACACCGCTGCAGGTAACGTAAGTTCCCTCGGAAATGACTCCCTCTGTAAGGCCTGCAATCGCTGCCAGAGGCTTGTAGGTAGAACCCGGAGCTGTTTTTTCCTGGGTTGCATTGTTATAAAAAGGACGGGAAGAGTCCGTAACCAGCTGATTATAATATACACTGTCCATAGAATTGGCAAGTCGATTATTATCATATCCTGGATAGGATACACAGGCTAATACATCGCCGTTATTTGGATCCGTAATGACTACAGATCCGGTACAGGGCTCCAGGCCAAGCTGTCCAGGGGTAATATCCAGGGTTTCAATCTTGCCGCGGATAAAATCATATGCGCCAAGACTTCCCGAATCCAGCGCGTTATACTGTCCTTCGTCAAAAGGAAGCACTCCCTGTTCATACAGGATCAGGGCAATCTCTCTTCCGCTTACGCTGCCTGCCTTGATCATATATCGGTAGATAAGCTTATCAAATGTATTATCACTCTGAAGCCTGTCCTGAACATAGGATATCATCGCCTGATATATTTCAGCGGCATCCGAATACCGGGTATCTCCTTCTATATAATCCTGTAGTCTGGAAGAATCAATCCAATTCCTGGAAATTGCATAATTCAAATAAGTATATATATTAATGGTTTCATCTTCCTTCCACTGCTTATAGGTAGCATCGCCGGTATCAATAGCATCCTGCATAAGAACATTATTTACAAGCAGCACATCATTGACGATGTAAGATAAATAAGCCTGCTGCTCTCTTGCCATATCTGTGTAAAATGCCGCATTGGAATCAGTCATAATCATTTTCAGCTGTTCCAGCACTGTCTGCTTATAATCACTGAATGATGCGGCCACAGCCTGTTCTGTTTTTCCGGCATCCTCTTCCGAAAAATGATTTATATCTATAATGTCGTTTCCAATAAACTGGTAATACATATCCCCGCTTGCTACGATCACGTCCGCGGCATCCGTGCACTGGGAACGGTCATAATCCAGAACGTCAGCCATCTTTGCCAGCAGAATGCCGGCAAGTTCCTGTTCCAGAATATCATAGGCCGCCTTCTGTAAATCCGCATCAATGGTAAGATACAGATCATTGCCGGCACGGGACTCTTTCACAGAAGAGGATTCGATTACTTTACCCACACTGTTGACATACAGCTTTTCTTCTCCCTTTTCCCCCTGAAGCTGGCTGTCCATAATCTGTTCCAGACCGGATTTTCCTACTGTATCTGTGAGTGAATAGCGTTCCTGATCCTCTTCGCTCAGAGCATCATATTCTTCCTGAGAAATCTGGCCTGTGTAGCCAATAATGTTGGCAAAATACTTGCTGTCCGTATAACGTCTCAGGGAGTCCTCTGCTATGTCAACACCCGGAAGCTCGTCCAGTACTTCCATGATTGCCGCCACAGTCTCATCACTCACATCCTCCGCAACCGTTACCGGAATATATTTCTGAAAACGGTTCAATCCAATTGCGTACCGGATATTCACAAGCTTTAGAACCTGTTCTTTTTCCAGAGTGCTCTCGTCAATTCCATATCCATAGGTTTCATCTGTACAGAGATAGTGGATGATATCAGCGGCAGATTGATTTTTCTGTTCCTCTGAGAGCTTATCAATCGTGGCTTTTCCATAAACATCCGCAATAAAACGAAGTCTTAGCGTTTCGTTCTCCATAGTATACTTGTATTCGTCGTTTTCAAGCATAATATTAAAATCGTTAATTACAGAATCACCGTTCGCTTCAACAATTTCAATAATCTGAGTGATTTCTTTATTCAATTCTTTATTCTTGTCTTCTGTGTCGCTGTAATTGTCCTCAATCGTTACAGAATAAGCAAGCTCATTGTAAGCAAGAAGATTGCCGTTTCTGTCATAAATATTGCCCCGTGTTCCCTGTGTTACTCTTGTCTTCTGAATCTGCAGCTTATAATCATCCAGATACTGCTGTCCGTTTACAATCTGCAAATTAAATAATCTTCCTACAAGAATAGAAAACAGGATACAGAATACAATAATTACCACGAATAATCTTGTCCTGAAAATTTCTGCAACACCGGCTTTCAGCCGTTCCCATAAACTATACAAACTTACTTGCACTCCTTTGTTCTTCCGCTTCCAGCCTGCGGTTCACGTAAAGAATTAACTGATACAGAACCAGTGTGATCAATATCGTATACACCAGTTCGGGAAGCATAACATGTCCCAAAAAATATGAAAAAATAAATTCTCCCTGAAGCATAAATAAACATACATATGCAGTCAGAGAATACAGCAGATCACTGGCACCGATCAGAGCCAGAGGAAGTTTAATGTCGTCATCAAAAAACATTCGATGAAAGGTACCGTTTAAATAACCGAGCACTGTATAAATCAATGTATAGAATCCGATCATACCGCCCCAAAAAATATCTGCAAGAAGTCCGCATGCAAATCCTACCGCCATACCTTCCTTGCGTCCGCGCATAAATCCAAAGGAAGCGGTAACAATGATCAGAAGATCCGGACGTACATTGGCAAAGGACAGTCGGTCAAATACCGTGGACTGCAAAAGAAAAGCAATCACGATAAATATGGCTGTGATAATCTTTCTCTTCATCTGTTATTCCCCTTCTTCCTCCGAGTCATGATTTACTAAATCCTGTTTTGTGGAGGTAATGACCAGCACCTCCTGAAGATTGCTGAAATCCACAGCCGGTGTAATATATCCTGATCGGGTAAGGTTATTGGAATCCACTTCAATATCACTGATATAACCGATAAAAATACCCTGCAAAAATTTGGAACTGATATGAGAGGTTACAACCTGCTCGCCCACATCAATTTTACTGTCATTATTGGGGAGCTTTTCAAAACGGATTCTTCCGTCACTCATCAGCTTCAGATCGCCCCGTACCATACATAGATCCGAGGTGGACAGTACCATTCCGCTCACATTGCTTTCATCATCAATGATTGCCCTCACATGTGCATAATCAGGTCCCACCTCCGTAACAATTCCGGCAAGACCGCTTCCGGCAAGAACATTCATATCAACAGCAATTCCATCATTACTTCCCTTATCTATTGTAAAAGAACTGAACCAGTTGGTACCGTTATTGGCAATCACATGTGCACCAACTTTTTCGTAATCCGCATAATTCTGATCAAGCTTGTAGAGCTCCTGCAGGCGCTCCAGCTCGTACTGTTCCTGACGGAGTCTGGTATTGTCGATATTCATATCATCCAGTTTTGCCTGCAGTTCTTCATTTTCTGCCTTAAGCTCATCCAGTGTCTTAAAATTATCTGTCAGATCTCCCATCCATCTGCCGATATAGCTGATCCCTTTCTGCATCGGTATGATGGTATAATTTCCAATCAGCCGAAGCGGTCCTCTGCCACCGGAAAACTGTTCTGCCCCCAGGAGAACTCCGCAGATAATAATCAGAATCAACAACACATATTTACTTGGGATTCTGTTTTGATTCTTAATCTTCATATTACCTCATCCACCTATAATTTTCTTCAATCATTGAATATGCAAGTTTCTTCAGTTCCTTAGATTCTATGATATTTTTTAATCCCGTTACCGCACAGATGTCAGGATCTATTGCCGTTCTGACACGAATCCCCGTCATTTCTTCCAGATATAATTCAAGTCCCGGCAGATTTGCAACTCCTCCTGTCAGAAAAATTCCGTTTCTGTGAATTGCTTTGCGAATCTCCGGCGGCGTGCGCTCCATGAGAGACAGAATAGCCTGTACACACTGTTCCAGCGGCTCCTTGATTGCCGCGCGAACCAGATTGATGGATATCTCCCGGCGCTGGGGAACGCCTGTGATCAGATCTCTTCCGGAAACGGTTAATACGGCGTTATTGTTCTCGCTGAACACTCCGAAACGTTTACGAAGAACCTCGGAGGTCAGACGTCCAATCAAAAAATCATGATTGTATTTAACAAGCTGTGCAACATACTGGTCAAAGGTTGCTCCGCCAATCTTAAGCAGGCGGTTCAGAACCAGACCACCCCCTGCAATAATGGAGAGCTCTGTAGTTTCCCCTCCAAAATTCACAATGAAGAGCCCTTTGGTATTCCTGACATCCAGATTCAGGCCAATGGCATCTGCCAGGCCGCGCTCTACAATATTAACCTCCTTTGCTCTGGCGGTTGAGTGGATCACCAGGTCAAAGAACGCTTTTTTCTCTACTTCTGTAACATCCGTGGGAACCGCTATTACGTATTCGGAACCCCTTGCAAAGTGACGCTCTTTTTTTAGCAGATTCTGCAGCAAATACTGCATATCGTTAAATCTGGAGATTACACCTTCCTTCATCGGAAACATAACCTGAATCTTCGGCGGTGTCTTCTCATACATCTCATAGGCCTGATCGCCGACAGCAAAAATCTCACGGTCATCCGCGATAGCAATTGCTGTCTTCTCTTTCCAAATCGTATCCAGTTTTTTATCATAAACTTTAATTTCATAGGATCCCAGATCCAGGCCATAAACATTTCTTGCCATTCTTACTGTCCTTTCATACCAAGCAGTCCCTGTTCCGAAAAACTGATATAACAATTATTGCCAATCACGATGTGATCTAACAGCTCAATGCCGATCAATTCACCTGCCTGACGGATTCGTTCTGTCACAAGCATGTCTTCCCGGCTGGGCGCCGGATCACCGCTTGGATGATTGTGCATAATAATAATCGAGACCGCATTCTTTTGTAATGCTTCTATAAATAATTCTCTCGGTGTAATCAGAGAAGCGTTCACTGTCCCCTTGGATATATCCGATTCACCGATGAGTCGGGATTTCGAATTTAGCATCAGAAGCTTCATCACTTCCTGCCTTTCGTGCCTCATATCCTCCATGTAATATCTGGCTATGGAAGCCGGACATGTAAACTGCAGCATCTCGCAGGCTTTTGCTTTCGCCAGCCTTTTGGCGAGCTCTGAGATACAGACGATCTGTACTGCCTTTACCCTGCCGATTCCCTTCATCTTCTTCAGTCTCTCTATGCTGAAATGATGAATTCCCAAAATCCCATCCTCTCCCGCATAATAGAGTATTCTTCTTGCCAGTTCGAGTGCATTTTCTTCTCGGCTTCCTGTACGCAGAAATACCGCAAGAAGTTCTGCATCCGACAGACTTCCTGCGCCAAAACGCTCACATTTTTCATAGGGGCGCTCCAATTCTGACAATGTTTTCATGGTGTTTGTATGACTCATATCTTTTGTAGATTCTTATGATGCTCCCCTAAAGACAAAGAAATTACATGAAGCGATATATAATAATTGCAAGAATAACACCAATAATACTTGATATTGTAATCTTAATCGTAAGACCAAAGGTGATCACCAATATTCCCAGATTCAATACAATTGGTTTCTCCAGGCCGAATGTCTGTCCATAATTCAGCCAGTTCAGCGCCGCGATATCCTCGGTAAGCATCCCGATAAAACCGCCAAGAACCAGCCCTGCCAGAACAAGCAGAAACAATGCCCAGGAATTCTTACTTCCTGCTCCCTTCATATGTACTCCTCCTCAAATCATAGTTCCTCTAAAACTCAGTATATTCTATCATATTTCAAAAAACGTGTATAGGCTTATCCCATTAAAAATTTCTTAATCATTTTTCTGTTTTGTCGAATGGACGGTATCTTTTGGCGATTGCTTCCGCTACTTTTAACCCGTCCATGGCGGCGGATGTGATGCCTCCGGCATAGCCGGCGCCTTCCCCGCAGGGATATAATCCAGAAAAATTGCTCTGAAGTGTTTCATCTCTTATAATCCGTACAGGCGAAGAGGTTCGGCTCTCCACACCGGACAGTATGGCATCCCCGGCGCCATATCCGGCAAGCTTCCGGTCAAAGGCCCTGATTCCCAGTTCTATGCTGTTCCCAATCTCTTCCGGGAACAGTTCTCTTACATTCGACAGGGTATAACCGCCTTTGATCTGTGGCTGTATACTTCCCAATTCTGTCGATGCTTTATTATTACAGAAATCCTCAAATAATTGCACAGGGACTTTTCCTGCTCCCGCTGCATAAGCCTTTCGCTCCAGCGCCCGCTGAAAAGCCACTCCGGAAAGCGGACCGTCCCCAGGATAATCCTCCGGACGTACCGTCACAATTACTGCACTGTTGGCGTTTGTTCCTGCCCGGTCATGGTAGCTCATTCCATTTACGGCAAGAAGCCCCATTTCCGAAGATGCATTTACTACATAGCCGCCGGGACACATGCAGAAGGTATAGGCGCTTCGGCCGTTATCAAGACTGGCAGTTAGCTTGTAGGCTGCAGCCGGCAGTTCCTGTCCTCTGTTCCGGCCATACTGGGATTTATCTATCATTTTCTGGGAATGCTCGATGCGCACACCCACAGCAAAGGCCTTGGGTTCCATGTTAAGTCCCCGGTAATCCAACATTTCGAAGGTATCGCGCGCGCTGTGGCCAATCGCCAGCACCACGGTCTGTGCGTCCAGGAACTCTTCTGTTCCCGATACCGTATCCCTGACAGTCAGACCCTGAAGTTTCTGATCGGAAAAAGACAGATCTGTGACCTGCCTGTGAAAATATACCTCTCCGCCGTTTGCAATGATTCTCTGGCGGATGCTTTTTACTACATTTACAAGCACATCCGTGCCAATATGAGGTTTATTTACATACAGAATCTCTTCCGGCGCTCCGTGTTCTACAAAAATCTCAAGTACCTTCTGATTTCTCCCTACAGGATCTTTCACCAGAGTGTTTAGTTTACCATCCGAAAAGGTTCCTGCACCCCCTTCTCCAAACTGCACATTGGAATTTGGATTTAGGATTCCCGTTTTCCAGAAGTTTTCCACATCAGCAGCCCGCTGCTTCGCCGGCATTCCCCGTTCCAGAAGAATCGGGCGGTACCCAAGCTCCGCAAGCAGATAGGCGCAGAACATTCCGGCGGGACCGCTTCCAACGATGATCGGTCTGTGACGCATTGGAATCTCTCCAATCTGCGGATACTCATAAGGCTTCCAGTCGGATAGGGAAACATTTTTATCCCGGTTTTTTTTCAGAACCTGTTTTTCACTGGAAATCAGGACATCTACCGTATAGATATAAAAAAGCTCCGGTTTCCTTCGGGCATCCAGGGACTGCCTGCGAATGTTATAAGAAAGAAGCGCAGCCTCCCTAATCCGAAGAGTACGGCATATCTTCTTTTTCAGCTCCGCTTCCGTATGATCTATGTGTAATTTCAATTGTCTGATACGTATCATAAATTCTCCTTATTTTGCGGCATGCATTCCCGCCAGAGCTCCGGAGGCCCATGCAAAATGCAGATTGTACCCACCACAGATTCCGTCTACGTCCAGAAGTTCGCCTGTAATGTATAAGCCGCTGACAAGTTTGGACTCCATCGTCCCAGACGACAGTTCCTCTGTGCGTACACCGCCTGCGCAGATCTGCGCTTTTTCGAAGGGATTTGTATCTGCAATGTCCACCACGAACGATTTGCACAGCTCTGCAAACCGCATCCATTCATGTTCCGATATTTTTTCAGCCCACAGAGTTCTTCCGATACCAGCCTCTGCCAAAAGCACTGGTATCAGCTTTGAGGGAAACAGCGTATTTAAAAGCTCCTCGGCTGTCCGTCTTCCCCAACGGACGCGCCGTTTTAGGATCTCCTGTAAAAAAATATCTTTCGAAATATGCGGAATAAAATCGATCCGCACCTTTACCTCTTTCCCTTTCTGCAATGCCTTGGCAGCATAACGGCTGATCTGGAAGACCGGAATTCCGGAAAGCCCATAATTTGTAAGCTGTAATTCTCCCGTGTCCCGGGCAGCCATTTTCCCATTGATCAAAAGCGCCGCTTCTGCTGTTGTCCGGATCCCTGCAAGTTTTTTAAAATAGGTTTCTCTGGCACGAAGCTGTACCAGAGCCGGAACCACCGGTGACAGAGAATGTCCCATCTGTTTGGCAAGTCCATACCCGCTCCCGTCGCTTCCGGAAACCTCCGAGGCCCTGCTTCCCGTTGAAAGAATCACTCTGGAAGCTTTACAGCAAAGCTCGCCTTTTGAGTTAAAAACACGGAAATACTGTCCTTTCTGGTCAATCCTCTTCACAGAGCATTCTGTCATCACATGAACGCCCAGATGCTTTAACTCCATGACCAATGCTTCCCGGACTGCCGAAGCCTGATCACAGAGGGGATACACATACTCTCCACGGCACTTGGTATCAATGCCTAATCCGTCAAAGAAATCAAGGGCTTCCTTTAGCCCGAACTCTGACAGAACATCCTGCACAAACTGCGGATTATCACCGTGGTAATACTCTTTTTTCAGATTTCGGTTGGTCAGATTACAGCGTCCGTTCCCGGTAGAAAGAATCTTTTTTCCCAGCATATCATTCTGCTCCAGTATAGTCACGTCTGCCCCGGCTCGGGCTGCCGTGATCGCCGCCGCCATTCCGGAGGCGCCGCCGCCGATTACAATAATATTCTGCATATGCTGTTCTCCTTCCCTCTCATCGGCTGTTACTTTATCCTATAACGTTACAATACCATTTCTGGCCATATATTCCAGAGACATGAGGATTCCAAGCTTCGCATGGGGCCAGGTAAGTCCTCCCTGAAAGTAGACCGCATAGGGCGGTTTGATCGGTCCGTCCGCGCTTAGCTCGATGGAGGAACCCTGCACAAAGGCTCCTGCCGCCATGATTACGTCGCTGTCATATCCCGGCATTGCCCAGGGCTCCGGTGTTACATAGGAATCTACCGGTGCCGCCGCCTGAATCCCTCTGCAAAATGCTATGACGCCCTCCGGCGTGCCAAGCTCTACCGCCTGAATAATATCGTGGCGGCTCTCGGTACTGTTTGGAACCACCGGGTATCCAAGATGTTCATAGATATTTGCCGCGAAGACCGCTCCTTTTAGTGCGCTTGCCGTTACAGTAGGCGCAAGAAACAATCCCTGGTAAAAGGCCTGCATCACACCAAGGGAAGCTCCGACTTCTCTTCCAAGTCCCGGTGACGTAAGCCGGTAACCGCAGTTTTCGATCAGATCCTCTCTGCCTGCAATATATCCTCCGATCGGTGCGAGTCCGCCTCCCGGATTCTTTATCAGAGAGCCTACTACCATATCTGCCCCAACATCACTGGGTTCTATCGTTTCCACAAATTCGCCGTAGCAGTTATCTACCATACAGATTACATCCGGTTTGAGTTTTTTAACAAATGCAATCGCTTCTCCAATCTGGGCAACGGAAAAGCTTGGCCTGGTCTGGTAGCCTTTGGACCGCTGAATGGTAACAAGCTTTGTCTTTTCAGTGACCGCTTTTTCTATAGTTTCAAAATCAAAGCTTCCGTCCTCCAGAAGATCCACCTGGGAATAAGCGATGCCATATTCTGCAAGAGAGCCTTTGGAGGGACGGATTCCAATCACTTCCTCCAGCGTGTCATAGGGCTTTCCCGCCACAGAAAGAAGCTCGTCTCCCGGCCGCAGATTTGCTGACAGGGCCAGAGCAAGGGCGTGCGTTCCACAGGTAATCTGAGGGCGCACCAAAGCGCTCTCCGTATGAAACACATCCGCATAGACCTTCTCCAGAGTATCTCTTCCCAGATCATCGTACCCATAACCGCTCGCATAGTGAAAGCAGGCTTCGCTGACACGGTTCTTCTGCATGGCATATACTACCTTCATCTGGTTGTATTCCGCTGTTTCATCAATCTCCTTAAATCGCAGGGATAACCTGTCCTCCATCTGTTTTCCAAGATTCAGAACCGACGGACGGATTCCCATATCCCTGTACATATCTGATATTGCCGACATTTTACAAATATACTCCTTCATTCATTGCTTTTCTTATTTTAGTCTTCATCTGAGCGGTTTTGGCATCCATTTCCGGATTCAGAGGCGGAATTTCCCGCACCACATCCGCTGCTTCCTTCAACTGTCCCATATCATACAAAATTGCCGACCGGTTCAGATCAAAAAGCGCCCGCTCTCCCTTTGTTTTCACCAGCGGCTCCAATGCCAACAGCTCCTGATACGTTTTTTTCGGATTCTTACTGTATGCATATAATTCCAGCAGAGGATTCAGCTTCTTTATGAATCTGGACCCTCCGAATAATCTTTTTAACATGATATCTCCCCTTATCTTCTGTTTCTGTCTGATTCCCTCTTTATACAAAAGGAATCTGGTTTCTCATTGCCTGCAAAATGACTGCTTCATCATAGCCGTAATGCTTTTTGTCGATCCAGATTACATCCTTCTCTCTCTTAAACCATGTAATCTGCCGTTTGGCAAAATGTCTGGTATCCCTCTTTATAATATAGACTGCTTCCTCCAGCGTAATCTCTCCCTCAAGATAGGCAAAAAGCTCTTTATAGCCAAGTCCCTGCATGGATACCATATTCCGGGTATATCCCCGTTCCCTAAGTCCGATAACCTCCTCAAGAAGTCCTTCTTCCATCATCTGATCCACACGTCTGTCAATGCGCGCATAGAGATGGCTTCTCTCATCATTCAGCACAAAATAGCGGAATTCATAAGGCGACTCCTTCCTGCGCTCCGCTTCATTATGCTTTGAAATACACTCCCCGGTCTGATGATAATATTCGATCGCACGGATGACTCTCTTCACATTATTGGCATGAATCTCAGAGGCCGCTTTGGGATCAATTTTCTGAAGTCTTGCATGGAGCTTTTCGGCTCCGTGCTCCCTGGCAAACTGTTCCAGCTCTCTCCGATAATCCGGCTCCCCTTCACTGCACTTAAAATCAATATCATAAAGCAATGCCTGGATATAGAATCCAGTTCCTCCGACCAGTATCGGAACATGTCCATTCGCATAGATCTTCTTCATCGCTTCCTTTGCCATCTGCTGAAAGCGAACCACATGAAATTCCTCATCCGGTTCCAGCTCATCCACCAGATAGTGGGGAATCCCCTCCATCTCTGATTGGCGGATCTTTGCGGAACCAATATCCATATATTTATATATCTGCATAGAATCTGCGGAAATAATCTCTCCGCCGATTGCTCTGGCAAGTCCGATTGAGGCCTTCGTCTTTCCTACGGCCGTCGGTCCGGTAAGAACAATCAATGGTGGTTTCATAATCAATGCTCCTTTACACAATACGCTTAAATTTCTTTTCAAGCTCCCGTTTTGTCATTGAAATAATTACCGGCCTTCCATGAGGACAGTGATAGGGATTCTCCAGCTTCAAAAGCTCTCCGATCAGAGCGTCCGCCTCCGAAACAGATAGTCTCATATTTCCTTTCACCGCCGCCTTGCAGGACATGGAAGCAATCTTTTCGTCAATCACATCCTGCGTCAATCCAGTATAAATCTCATCCGATAAACTGTCAATCATCTCCATGAGAAGTTCTTTTCTTGCGACTCCGAATAAATTGTCCGGGACCGCACACACCGCATAGGTTTCCGGCCCGAAATTATCGATCTCAAAGCCAATTCTGGTAAACTGGTCCATATAGGTATTCAAAAGCTCTGCTTCCTTCATGGACAGCTCCAGAATGATTGGCGGACTAATGTTCTGAGAAGTGTATTCTCTCGTTTTCATTCCCTGCAATGTCTGTTCATACAGTACGCGCTCATGAGCAGCATGCTGATCGATAATATATAGATTCTCATGAAATTCCACCAGCCAGTAGGTGTCGAACAGCTGACCAATAATCTTATGCTCTTTTACAGAACGCTTATCCAACAGCCGTTCCTCAAATAAATCCAGCTGCTTCGGCCTGTAAGGGACGGACTCCTCTTTTAAACAGTCAGCCTGCTTTTTTTTCTGAGATGGAGTCTGAACAGCCGTAATATTTTGGCTGCTATGATATGCAGTCACCCGCTCTTTCATCTTTTCCATAAAGTAATCCAAATCCCTTTTGCCGACCGCGCTCTGTTTATTTTGGAGCGTGCTCTGCTTTCTTGTTTCCTGCGGCTCTCTTATACTGCTGTCAAAATTGGTTTCAGCAATCTTTGGCGGATCCGGGGCTTCCACATGAGGAATCAGTTCTTCTCTTCGCAGACTTCTCAGCACTCCCTCACAGATAAAATTGTAAATCTCCTGCTGATTGCCAAACCGCACCTCCATCTTCGTGGGATGGACGTTTATATCCAAAAGCGCGCCATCTATAGTCATATGAAGCGACGTAAAGGGATATTTGTGCTGCATGGTAAAGTCTTTATATGCATCCTCGATCGCTTTTGAGATAATGTTACTTCTGATATATCGTCCGTTGATAAAATAGTTTTCAAAATTGCGGTTTCCTCTGGATACAATTGGCTCTCCGATATATCCGCTCAAAGACAGATTTCCGCGGGTAAGATCTACCTTAAGCAGATGTCCCGCGATATCCCGTCCGTATATATGATAGATTACATCTTTCAGATTCCCATTTCCGGAAGTATGTATCTTGGACTGCCCATTGTTAATGAACTGAAACGAAATCTCCGGATGGGACAGGGCCAATCTGGTAACCAGATCTGCCACATGGCTCGCTTCTGTCATTGGCGTTCTCAAGAACTTTCTTCTTGCCGGAGTGTTGTAAAACAACTGCCGGATAAGAAAAGTGGTTCCGTCCGGTGCACCGGTTTCATCCATGGCAATTTCTCTTCCACCCTCTATTCGGTAGGTAATTCCGTAGGATACTTCTCTTGGCTTTGTGATCATCTCCACCTGGGATACCGCCGCAATACTCGAAAGAGCCTCTCCGCGAAAGCCCAGAGACTGAATATGGGCCAGGTCATCGACTGAGCGGATCTTACTGGTAGAATGACGCAGAAATGCATTTGGCACATCTTCTTTTTCTATACCGCATCCATTATCCGTAATACGGATAAATGAAATGCCGCCGTCCTTTATCTCAACAACTACGGCCGTCGCCCCTGCGTCAATGGCGTTTTCCACAAGCTCTTTTACAATGGAAGCCGGGCGCTCGATCACTTCTCCGGCAGCGATTTTATCAATAGTTATCGGATCTAATACTTGTATTCTGCTCATAATCACCACCTATTCTTCAGCTTGTTCTGAAGCTGATAGAGGGTATTCAGCGCATCGATCGGTGTCAGATTGCTGATGTCAAGATTCTTTAATTCTTCCAGCACATCATCATCCTTCACCGTATCAAACAGAGACATCTGGGCCAAATCCACTTCATCCAGCTTTTTGGTTTTTATTTTTGGCTCATGGTTCCCCTTCACTGCAATATCCTTGATTCTTGACGTAATATCCGCATGAAGCAGTTCCTCTACAATTTCCTTTGCACGTTCGGTCACGGATTCCGGTACGCCCGCGAGCTTGGCAACCTGGATACCATAGCTCTTGTCCGCGCCGCCTTTTACAATCTTTCTTAAGAAAACAATGTCGTCTCCCTTTTCCTTAACCGCAATGCAGTAATTATTGACATTATCAATTTTTCCTTCCAGCTCTGTAAGCTCATGGTAATGGGTTGCAAATAATGTCTTTGCACCCAGAAGCTTTGTATTGCTGATATGTTCCACTACAGCCCAGGCAATGGACAGACCGTCAAAGGTGCTGGTTCCCCGTCCGATTTCATCTAGAATCAGAAGACTCTTTCTGGTAGCATTTCGCAGTATATTAGCCACCTCGGTCATCTCTACCATAAATGTGCTCTGGCCGGAAGCAAGATCATCAGAAGCACCTACACGGGTAAAGATGCGGTCTACAATTCCGATGTTGGCACTGGATGCCGGGACAAAAGAACCGATCTGTGCCATGAGAACAATCAGTGCGGTCTGGCGCATATAAGTAGATTTGCCGGCCATGTTTGGTCCGGTAATAATAGATACCCGGTTCTTTCTGTCATCCAGATAGGTGTCATTGCTGATAAACATATCATTAGGGATCATCTTTTCTACAACCGGATGGCGGCCGTCTTTGATATCGATCACGCCTTTTTCATTCATCTTCGGACGCACATAATTTCCTCTTTCAGCCACCAACGCCAGGGAAGCAAATACATCGATCCGGGCAATCACCCTGGCTGTCTGCTGAATCCTTAAAAGCTCGCTGCCAATACGGTCTCTTACCTGACAGTACAGCTCATATTCTAAGGCATACAGTTTATCCTCGGCGCCAAGAATGGTATCCTCCAGCTCTTTTAGCCTTGGTGTAATATAGCGCTCCGCGTTGGCCAGGGTCTGTTTTCTGGTATAATAGTCCGGCACCAGATCCTTGAATGAGTTAGTTACCTCCAAATAATAGCCAAATACTTTATTATAGCGTACTTTCAGATTCTTAATTCCGGTCTTTTCCCGCTCCTCGGTCTCCAGCTGTGCAAGCCAGTTTTTTCCCTCCGTCTTAGCGTTTCGCAGAGTATCCACATCTTCATTATAGCCCTCCCGGATAATCCCGCCTTCCTTCATAGCAATGGGAGGTTCCTCACAGATGGCGTCTGTAATCAGAGTACACAGATCCTCCAGTGTATCCAACTCTTCGCATAGCTTTTTAAGCAGAGGACTATGCATATCCTGCAGGATGTATTTGATTGGCGGAAGCATTTCCATGGAGTTTTTAAGAGCGGTCAAATCTCTTGGATTGGCAGATTGGTAGGAAATCCTGCCGACCAAGCGCTCCAGATCATAGATTGGCGCCAGATATTCCCGCAGTTCTTCTCTGGAAATTGCATTATCTTTCAGCTCCTGTACTGCTTCCAGACGCTGTTCGATCAGATCTCTGTCAATCAGGGGCTGTTCCATGTATTTGCGAAGCATTCTTGCTCCCATTGCCGTCCTGGTCTTATCCAAAACCCAGAGCAGAGAGCCTCGCTTCTGCTTTTCTCTGAGAGTCTCGCAGAGCTCCAGGTTTCTTCTGGTAGAACTGTCAAGCAGCATATATTTCCCCACAGCATATTTAGTAAGGCGTGTCATGTGACTCAGAGAAGTCTTCTGTGTCTCCTGAAGATACTTAAGCAGCGCGCCCGCTCCGATCATACCGCACTCGTAATCCTTAAGTCCCAAAGCATCCAGAGAGCCAGTATGAAAATGCTCTTTTAATGTCCGCTCACAGAGAGCATCGTCGAAATACCAGGCATCCAGCGCATAGACTGTAATTCCAAGCCTTCCTCTGAGATCTTCCAGGTCAATTCCGCTCATATAGAAGGCTTCATTACAGATGATTTCCGAGGGCATGAATTTATAGATCTCATCAAATAATTTATCACTGCTTGCCACCTCTGAGACCAGGTATTCTCCTGTGGTAACATCAGCTACGGATAATCCATAACGATCGGCAATATAGGTAATACACATGATATAATTGTTCTTTGATTCGTCCAGACTCTGGGGACTCAGGTTTGTTCCGGGCGTGACGATCCGTACCACCTCGCGTTTTACCAAGCCCTTGGCGGTAGCCGGGTCTTCCACCTGCTCGCAGATTGCTACTTTATAGCCTCTGGAAACCAGGCGGTTCAGGTAATTGTCAACCGCATGATAGGGAACACCGCACATCGGCGCCCGCTCTTTTAGTCCACAGCTTTTTCCGGTCAGTGTAATCTCCAATTCCCTGGATGCAGTGACTGCGTCATCAAAAAACATCTCATAGAAATCCCCTAATCTATAAAACAAAATGCAGTCCTTATACTCTTCTTTCGTTTCCATATATTTCTGCATCATTGGTGTTAGTTCTGCCACGTTTTTTCTCCTTTTTCTTTATCTTTTGACATACATAATTAGTATATCACTTTTCCTCATTTCAATAAAGTATAAAAATAACTACGGATTGATGCTGCGTGTAACTGTGAATTGATGCTGCGGTCATATCTTTAGTCATTCGTATTTCCTGCCTATAATATAAATTGCACCTACCAATAAAATTACCATAATGATGAGAATTATATCTTTTAAATCCTCCCATAGGATAATACCACCCGCAATTATACTGCCATAGCAAATCAGAGGATAAAGAACAGAGATTAACATCATACCCACCTTACAGACAGAGCAAATATATGTCCAATTGCTATTATTAAGCGATAATCCTGCCAAATGAAATCTAAAGATCCCCTGTGAGTAATAATTAATTTTATTACTGTCATAATGTACAGGTAAAATTTCTTTGGCAAAAAAACAAAACCACCCGCCAAATATCACTGCAAGTCCACATGCAGGTAAAATGCTTTCCCGCATTTGCGATTGCGATAATCCTGCCATAGTCAAGCCAATGATTTCTATGATAATTATAAACAGGCAAAGCAAATAAGCAGTTATCCAGTCTTTTTTATGCTGGCGTATCATGTAACGGACGAAAGAATCCAATGATCCTATTACTATATTTTCTACTTCTTTGGTGTTTAGTTCTTTTTTAACATCAATCCTTTCTCCTTTAAGCAGTTCTGTCACTGTGATACCCAAAACATCCGCAATAGGTATCAGCAACGAAATATTTGGCATACTTGCGCCACGCTCCCATTTACTGACCGTTTTGTCCGATACAAATAGCTTTTCAGCAAGCTGCTTTTGTGTGAGATTCTTTTCTTTTCTTATCTCGTTAAGAAATCTTCCAAATTGTTCACTGTTAATTTGATACATTTTTTACACCTCCCAGACAAATTGTACACTGTCATTGTACTGTAAGCAATCTACCAACAGGAGAGTGCACGAAATCAAGGTGGATTACGGATAGAAAGTATTGTTTTATGATATTATGGAATAGAAAAGGAACGCTTTGTATATGCGTTCCATAATCTAAAAACTCTTTATTTTTTATGTTCGATACTAATATGCCGTATCTCTATTAATCTGTCAAATCCTCTGTGATAGATTTCAGATTCAGGAAATTGGTCAGATAATCGCTGGTTCCTGTCTTCGCATCTGTACCGGACATATTAAATCCTCCAAATGGATGCTGCAGAACAACCGCTGCTGTAGACTTACGGTTGAAATACAGATTACCTACGTTGAACTGAACCTTTGCCTTCATAATATTCTCGCGGGTCTCGCTGTAGACAGAACCCGTGAGGCCATACTCTGTCTGATTTGCAATATCCAGCGCCTCGTCAAAGGACTCTGCCTTGATCACTGCAAGTACAGGTCCGAAGATTTCTTCATTTGCAATTCTTGCATCTCTTGCAATATCACGGATAACGGTCGGGTCAACAAAATATCCCTTCTCGTCGCTGTATGTACCGCCAAATACAACCGTACCTTCCTGGCGACCGATTTCAATATAGCCTGTGATGCTGTTATATGCGCCCTGGTTAATGACTGGTCCGATGGCAGCGTTGCTTCTTCCGGAGCCCTGGCTTTCTTTCAGCTTCTTAGCTTCTTCCACAACAGCATCTACCAGCTCATCATATACGTCGCTCATAACAATTGCTCTGGAGCATGCAGAGCACTTCTGTCCCTGGAATGTAAATGCAGAGCTTGCAATTCCCTGGGCCGCCTTCTTGATATTTGCAGAAGAATCAACGATGATTGCATTCTTTCCGCCCATCTCAGCAACCACGCGCTTGATCCACTTCTGTCCCTGAGAGATCTTTGCAGCATGTTCATTGATGCGGCATCCTACTGCTTTGGAGCCAGTGAAATTGATGAATCTTGTCAGAGGATGTTCTACAATGTAATCACCGATTTCAGATCCGGAACCTGGAATATAATTTACAACACCTGCCGGAATTCCAGCTTTCTCGCAGAGTTCAACAAATTTATAGGCCACGATTGGAGAGTCAGAGGATGGCTTGCACACGATGGTATTACCGGTAACAACAGCTGCAGCTACCATACCGCCGATCAGTGACAGTGGGAAGTTCCACGGTGGAACAGCCACACCAACACCAATTGGAATGTAAATACATTTGGTGTACTCATCCGTCGGAACCAGCTCCAGACCTTCCTCCAGCTTTCTCATATGCATAACATAGGAATTAATAAAATCGAGCAGCTCGCAGAGCTCACCATCTGCCTCGCCCCAGTTTTTTCCGCTTTCTTCTACATTCCATGCGTCAATGTAATAACGGTTCTCGTCCACCAGCTTTGCCAGCTTTCTTAAAGCACGTGCTCTCTCATCCAGTGGAGTTACACTCCATTTCTTAAATGCCTCATTCGAAGTCTGAATTGCCTTCTCGGCAAGCTCCTGACTACAAGAGCAGGCATATCCAAGCACTTCCTTGGTAGCCGGTGACAATGATGCGATTTTCTTTTCGGTTTCTATTCTCTCACCGCCGATAATCAGCGGAAATACCGAGCCTTTCTCTTCTTCTACGCGCTGAAATGCTTCTTCCATTTTCTTTCTGTTCTCTTCGATCGTAAAATCCAGTTCAGCTGCGTTCTTAAATCCTTTCAGCATATGCTTCTACCTCCATAGTATATTGTCCTTTTACGTATTATCTAACGTTTCTATTTTATCAGCAAATTATATTCACGTCAATAAATTGTATAATTGTATACAATGATATTTGTTTCACAATATGTGATACTCAGGTTTCATTTCACCGAATAAATAGTATCCCATATATCCGCTGAGGCAGATTCCCAGAACGCTTAGTCCTGAAAAGATAACCATAAAAGGAACGCAGATCTGACCAAACAGCTGAAGCGGCATCTCGCTATAATCCCATACGGCATAATGAAGCCATTTGTTGACAATAATTCCCGTGATAAATTCCATAGAGGTCACGAACACAATGCAGCGCAGCGTCTGTTTCCATAAGGGCTCCTGCCAGTTCAGACTTTTGCCCTGCACAAAGAAAAATACAAAGCAGATTCCTCCAAGAACAAACATGGACCAGTGGGAGAAGCCGCGGAACAATATTTCAAAGCTATAATAAAGGGCACCGCCAAATGCCCAGAAAAATAAATATTCACCAATTTTCTTCATAACAAAACGCCCTCACTATATTTCTTACTACATAGTTTGGGCGTTCTTCTCTTAAAATATGGGTGGTAGATTCAACCATTCCTACTCGTCTTATACTTGAGTTCCGATATAATAAAAGCCTTTGCATTCATCCAGTTTTACATCCACCAGCTTTCCAATCAGCGTCTCATCCCCCGGGAAATGAACCAGTAAATTATTGTTGAGTCTTCCGGTGACCAGGGATGCATCATGATCATTTATAGATTCTACAAGGGCGGTCATGATCTTTCCGGTATGGACGCTGCATACTTCCGCCGAAATATTCTGTACCTCCTCAAGCAATCTGTCAAACCTGTCCTTTATCACATCCTGCGGAATCTGATTTTCCATTGTCGCCGCCGGTGTTCCGGTACGCTTGGAATAAATAAAGGTAAAGGCACTGTCATAACGGACCTTCTGAACAACATCCAGGGTTTCCAGGAAGTCTTCCTCCGTTTCTCCCGGAAATCCCACAATAATATCTGTGGTAAGAGAGATATCCGGCATGGCCTCGCGAATCTTTGTTACCAGTTCCAGATACTGCTCCTTCGTGTATCTCCGGTTCATCTTCTTCAGAATCTCCGTGCTGCCTGACTGCATCGGCAGATGCAGGTGTCTGCATATTTTCTTTGAATTTTTCATTACTTCGATCAGCTCATCCGACAGATCCTTCGGGTGGGAAGTCATAAAGCGGATACGCTTCAATCCTTCAATCTTTTCAATTTCCTGAAGAAGCTCTGCAAATGTCATCGGCTCCTCCAGTGTCTTTCCATAAGAATTCACATTCTGGCCAAGAAGCATGACTTCGACTACTCCGTCTGCCACCAATCGCTCAATTTCCCGAATGATTGCTCTTGGATCGCGGCTCCGCTCCCGTCCCCGCACATAGGGAACGATACAGTAGCTGCAGAAATTGTTGCAGCCAAACATAATATTCACTCCGGATTTAAAAGAAAATTTTCGCTCGCTTGGCAGATCCTCCACAATTCTGTCCGTATCTTTCCAGATATCGATGACCATTCTCTTTGACTCAAAGCAGGTTACAATCAGCTCTGCAAATTTATAAATATTATGGGTTCCGAAAATCAGATCTACGAAGCGATAGCTTTTTCTTAACTTTTCCACAACCTTCGGTTCCTGCATCATACAGCCGCATAGTCCGATCATCATATGTGGATTCTTTTTCTTAACCCGGTTTAACTGTCCCAAACGTCCATATACCCGCATATTAGCATTTTCACGGACTGTGCAGGTATTATATATGACAAAGTCTGCCTTTTCTTCGGCTGCTTCTTCTGTGTAACCGATCCGTTCCAGAATCCCCACCAGCTTCTCGGAATCTCTGGCATTCATCTGACACCCAAAGGTAGTAACACAAAAGGTTGGCCTGCGGCCAAGCTCTTCAGAAAGCTTTGCAACATATGTCTTTGCCTTTTCTATGTAATAATACTGACGTTCTGGTTCTGTCTCTGGTATTTCGCTAGACAAACTGATGTCTGGATTCATCATATTCATAATCAATTCCTTTCAGTTTTTCCTCCAATTCATGCTGATCCACATGCAAATCTTCACACAAAGCGCTCAGGGACGGATAGAAATCCCGAAGCTTTGTGTTGACTACGCTTAATAATAACATCGGATCTTTTGGCAATTCCTGCATTTTAATTCCCCCTCTGTCTTCCGTGTTTTTTCCCAAGATCTGTAATACTCCCGTCCGCTTCCTGAATCGAAATATTATTAAGCTGTGACGTGAGATTACACTTTACGGATTCAATATATTCTCTTCTCAGTATCTGCTGTTCCTTTTTCTCAGCTTCTGTAAGGCCTTCAGCCTTGGATTTGTGATATAATTCATTAATTCTTGCAATTTTTGTTTTATCCATTGTAAAAACAGTTCCTTTCCATATCTTTCACTGCATCCTTCATCTTACACTAAATGGAACGGTCAGGCAACTAAATTAAAAAATTAACTGCTGTAGTTTTCCAGAAATCCATACAGCTCTTCCATGTTTTCCATATATTTTCCGTTCTTCACTTCGTTCTGCAGGGTAACCGGAAGCGTTTCCACTTCTATGCTTGTATATTCATAAACGGTCTTTTTATCCCCCAAATAGACAACGACATATCCGTTTTTTTCCATTAAATAATAACATTCATTTTTCAGCGCTTCGCCTTCTGTCTCAATGCTCTCCTGCGTTTCATTATCCTTAGTCTCAGAATACTTCTCTTCCTCCGCACGCTCCATAGCCGCATGATAACTGATCTGATATGCACTGGATACAAGAAGCATTAGGATCAAACCGATAATCACAAAACCGATACTATACTTTCTATCACTCATAAGGACATCTCCTTTTTTAGTATAGTATCGGCCCGATCGCTATAATTTATTCAATTACGGATTCACTTTATCCGTCTTAGTGAAGCAGATGAAATTTATAAAGCATATTGATAATCGTTCTGCCTTTTGGAAGAGTGATAAGCTCTTCTTCTGTTACTCCCCGCAGAAGAATCAGACAGATAAAGTATACAACAACAGCCGCAATCAGAGCAAAGACCGTAGCAATTCTTGCTCCGGCAAACAGTTCGAAAAGCAAATGAACCAGCAGTGCAATTATACTCATGATTATAGATGAAATTGTCGGGATTACAAAGGTCTTCCTGTACTCCTGAACATATCCGCAGGCTGTCCTAAGATCCCTGGCATTCAAAATACAGATTGCTCCAGCGAAAATGATCTTGCTTGCCACAATCGAATAGATGCTCCACTTAAACGCTACCAGCATAATGTACAGTGCAATCAGATGAATGACCAGAGAAATTGCTGCATTTTTCACCGGCTTTGACATGTGATCCATTCCCTGAAGCGCCGCATTGGTAACCGTTGACAGACAGAAAAATACAACCGATATTCCGCCAATCTGCAGAAGCAGAGCGGGTATGGTATTATCCTGTGTAAAATATAAGAGATCCAGAATCGGTTTCGCTAAAGTAATAAAGCCCGCTGCACAGGGGATGGCAATGATCATATTAAACCGGCTGACCACTTCAATCTTATTATGTATCTGTTTGCGGCTTCCGGTCTGAATGGTTGCCACCAGGCTTGGCATAAAGGATGCGGCCAGAGCGCTTGCCACGCTGAGAGGTATATTTGTCATGGTATCATACTGACCGCTAAACATTCCCAGAAGCTCCGTATATTCTTTCTTTGGCACCCCCTGAATTGCCATAATATTTGTAAATACAGCCTGATCAAGCAGATTGCTGATATTGTAAACAGTCGCGCTTAAAATAACTGGCGCAATGGTAAAGAGCAGTACCTTACAGATATGTCTGCCGCTCTCTTTTCTGTGTCCGGTATCCCGTTTCATCTGCCGTTTCAGAGTTTTCTTATAAGCCCCAAAAAGAGCGACCAGAAACAGCAGTGCCATAAGGGCTCCCGCCACCGTTCCCAGAGTAGCTCCGGCCGCCGCATAGGCAGCCCCATAGGACTTCTTATCTGCTCCGGAGGCCATGTTCTGTCCAACCTTCATAAGCATATAGGCTCCCACAATGCTGACGATTGCATTTACAATCTGTTCCAGCGTCTGAGAAACCGCCGTGGGAATCATCGTTCCGAATCCCTGAAAGAATCCCCGGAATACTCCGAGAAAGGCAACAATCAGGATACACGGCGCCAATACCCTAAGCGCATAGACGGACAGATCTACCTTCATGATATCTGCCGCGATAAATCCCGCACCGAAGAACACGATTGCCGTCACCAGGCCTCCGGCAACGATTGCGAAGGTCATTGCACCCTTGTATACCCGATATGCATTCTTATACTGTCCGGTGGCAACCCTGGCCGATACCAGCTTGGAAACTGCCATCGGAAGACTGTAGGAGGTAAGCATCAGGGCAAGGTTGTACACCTGAAATACCATGCCGTAGTAACCGTTTCCCTCGGCTCCCATAATATTTGTTACCGGAATACGGTAAGCCAATCCGATGATCTTTGTTATTAATGCTGTTGCCGCAAGAATTGCCCCCTGCATTAAGAAACTGTTTTCTTTTTTCTTTGCCATAACTTATATTCCTTCGTTATTATCTGAGAATCTGAAGCTTTTCAAGAATCTGTCTCTGCTTTTCTTCCATCACCATACGTTCTTCCTCTTCCATATGGTCGTAACCTATTAAGTGTAACATAGAATGAACAATTAGGAAAGCAAATTCTCTCTTAACGGAATGTCCATATTCTTCTGCCTGCATAGTCACCTTATCCTTGGAAATTACAATATCGCCCAGCACAAGCTCTCCTGTTTCCGGATGAAAACAGTCATCCCGCTTTTCGAGAAACTCAAAGCTTCCGGGAACTGCAAAGTCGATCATTGGAAAAGAAAGTACATCCGTCGGGCGGTCGATCCCACGGAACTCCAAATTCATCCTGTGAATCTCCGGATCAGTGGTCAGCAAAAGGTTTACCTCTGCTTCATAAGGGCAGCCGGCATAATCCAGCACGGCTTCCGTCACTTCTGATGCAATCTCCTGGCAGGGAATGTCAAGCGTCTGTTCGCCTTCTTCCTCAAAATAAAGCGTCATTCTTTAAGTCTCCTTTACGTTATCTTTTCTTTCGTTCTTTTGAACGGGTTTTCTTTGACTCATAATCCTCATATGCCTTGACAATCCTCTGTACCAGCGGATGCCTTACCACATCCCGGCTGGTTAGATGGCAGATGGAAATTTCATCAATATTCTTCACCACCGAAACCGCAACATCAAGACCGGAGGTCTGACCGGCAGGCAAATCCTTCTGAGTGGAATCTCCGGTAATGACCACTTTGGAGCCAAACCCGATTCGGGTCAGAAACATCTTCATCTGTGCAGGCGTTGTATTCTGTGCCTCATCCAGAATAATGAATGCATTATCGAGAGTTCTTCCGCGCATATAGGCAAGGGGCGCCACTTCAATCAATCCTTTTTCTGAGTTTTTCAAAAAGCTCTCTGCGCCCATGATCTGGTACAGTGCATCATAAAGCGGTCTTAAATAGGGATCGATCTTACTCTGCAGATCACCGGGAAGGAATCCCAGCTTCTCTCCGGCCTCAATGGCCGGGCGGGTAAGAATGATACGCCCTACTTCATTATTTTTAAAAGCAGTGATCGCCATTGCCATCGCAAGATAGGTCTTTCCGGTTCCTGCCGGCCCAAGACCAAACACGATCATCTGTTTGCGGATTGCATCCACATACTTCTTCTGTCCCAGCGTCTTTGGCTTAATTGGCCTGCCCTGAAGGGTATGGCAGATCACATCCCCGTCAATTTCAAGCACCTTTCCCTCGCTGTCTTCCATAGAAAGGGCAAGGGTATAATCTACATTCTGCTCCTGAATCTGGTTTCCTCTTCTGGAAAGCTCCACAAGCTGGGTTAGAACACTTTTCGCCTTCGAAGCCGCCGATTCTTCCCCTAATATCTTAACGGTATCATTTCTCGCGATCATCGTCACATGAAGTGTCCGTTCTATCTTTTTTGCATAAGCATCAAACTGTCCAAACACATTCGCCTGATGGACAGCAGGAATATCTATCGTTGTCTCAATCATCCCCATCTGCAACATCCTCCGCTATACTGACAGGCTGCTCTGTACCGATGTCTGTAATAACCGTCAGAGTTCCCTTTGCCTGCGCCTGTAAAGGCCCTGTGTATATTTTAACATCATTCTGAATAATTTCTACCCCCTTTTTTTCAAGGCTATCCGCAAATCGGTGATATTCTTCACTTAAACTCTTCTGGATCGCCTCTTTATTATATTTCGTCTCTTCCAATATGTATGGAGTTGTCACTCTGCTTCCCCAGAAAACCGGCAGATAAAAATAGTTTCCAATGCGAAGCTGGCTGACGGTGGTCAGCTCATCGGAATACTCAAATTGATTTTTGGGATTGCCCAGCCAGAACAAGTGCTTTCCAAGCCGTAGATACAGTTCTTCCTTCTTAGGAGACAGATATTGCTTCTTAGCATATTCCAGATCGCAGCCGTTTTTATAATCTATAATTATCTGTGCCCGAATATCGGCCTCTGCTTTTTGAAAATGATAGCCGATTGTCTCACCGGCATCATTTACTACCGGAACCGCTCCCGTCACCAGTATCTGCCCTTTGGTAACCTGCTCGCCTTCCGCCACACAGGGAAGCCCTTTGCGTACGATGATCTTCGTAATCACGCCGTCCTGGTCGGCAACAATATCTCTGCCCTCTTCGATTCCTTCCAATGCTTCCTTCTGTGTACTTACAATATCCTTGGAATCTTCATTTTCTTTAATCTGTACAATCAGGCGGCAGCCTTCTATGGATGCGGATACCCATATGATTTCATCATAGGATTTCCTTATATCTTTTACAATGCGGTCACAATCTACCTGAGAAAGACGCATTCCGTGAGTTACCCCCTGCTCCGCCAGAAATGTGAGCAATGCTTCGTCCGTGTATTTCCGGTTTCCCCGCACATCGATACTCCACACAAATAAAGACAAAAAATAAATAAGCGCAATACCAAATACTGCGCCTGCAAAGAACATTCTGCGCCTACGATAATGAAACAGATAAAAAGGAAGTCCGATCCGTTCTGTAATAACCACCTTGGCTCCGGTTTTCCTGATAATTGGTTTTAATTTGCGAAATCCGGATACAGACACATACATATCGTAGGAGCCATGCACCGGGGTAATGCCCCATATATAGATTCCCCGATGGCTGCATGCATTCAGGAAACGTTCCGGAGAATAGCCAATAACTCTTATTTTTAAATAGCCTTTTATATATCGTAACATGGACAGAAGCAATTCCACGCTCACTCCTTTAATTTATATATTCGATCTCCGTAATTTTTCCCGTAATTTTCATTTCATCATTGGTATAATATTCAACCTGCAATCTTTTTCCTGTAATTCTTATCTGTCCGGTTTTTGTCTGTATACGGATCAAAAGATCCGTATACTCAAGGATTCCCCTGTAATTTTCTACAAGCAGCTCCGCCTGACCGGTCACGGTCAGAATCGGTGCCCCCAATACTACATCCTTAGGCATTCCGGATATGTCCGACACTTGATTTAGGAGTCTGTGTCCGGTATCTGTACCCTTCTTTTCTTTCATAAAAAAACCACACATAGTTTTATGACTATTCTATGTGTGGTCTGATTTAGTTATGCATTCCTATCTATTCTGCACACAGCTCTTTCGCAAGAGCCTCAATTTGTGCTTTGGTCTCTTCCTTTACTCCGGATTTTACTGTGACAGTAGTATCTGTCCATGTGAGATTCTTACAGCCTTCCAGCTTTGCCTTCATAGCCTTGGCTGCTGTCGGTGCCCAGGAGCCATTTTCAATCACCCCAATCGTCCTGCTCTGATAGTTGCGGGCTTTTAATCCCTCCAGGAAGGTCTCCATAACCGGAAAGAGCCCCGCATTATAAGTAATACCAGCAAGAACAAGCTTACTGTGCCGGAATGCATCTTCTATGCATTCATACATATCTTCACGGGCAAGATCTGCAAGCACTACACGCGGACAGCCAAATTCTTTTAGCTTCTCTTCCAAAAGCTCTGCCGCCTTTCTGGTGTTGCCGTAAACAGAAGCATATACAATCATAACGCCCTCCGTCTCCGCAGTGTAGGAGGACCAGATATGATAAAGATTCAGGTAATATTCCAGATTCTCCGAAAGAACCGGTCCGTGCAAAGGGCAGATCATCTTAATATCCAGTGCAGATACTTTCTTCAGAAGTGCCTGTACCTGAACGCCGTATTTTCCGACAATGCCAAAATAATAGCGTCTTGCCTCACATGCCCATGAATCCTCTATATCCAGGGCGCCAAATTTGCCAAAGCCGTCTGCAGAAAACAGAACCCTGTCAGCGCTGTCATAAGTAACCATGACTTCTGGCCAGTGAACCATCGGAGCGAAGATAAAAGTAAGCTCATGCTTTCCAAGAGACAGTGTCCCATTATTTGCAACGACGATCTTTCTGTCTTCCAGATCTACATCGTAGAAATTATCCATCATCTGGAAAGATTTCACGTTGCCTATGACCTTCGCCTCCGGATATGCCTCTAAAAATTTATCAATATTTGCTGAATGATCCGGCTCCATATGCTGTACCACCAGATAATCCGGCTTCCGTTCTCCTAATACTTCTGCAATATTTTGAAGCCATTCTTTACCAAAATGTACGTCAACGGTATCCATAACGGCAATTTTCTCGTCCATAATCACATAGGAATTGTATGCCATGCCGTTCGGCACATCAAACTGTCCCTCAAACAGATCAATCTCATGATCGTTCACACCAACGTAAAAAATGTCATTTGTAATATTCTCCACTCTGTTTATCCTCCTTCACAACATACTATATGGTAAGTTCTATTACTTTCTATTCATATGTCGTGACTATTATATACCAGCAATTTCAGAATGGCAAGTCCGCGTTGTGGGATTCCGGTTATTCATTTTCTTCCTCAGGAGCATAGGATGGCATCGCCAATACAAACATGTCTTTCCCAGATTCCAGACTTCCAAAGAAATAATCTGTCACATCGTCAAAGGTGGTTTTTTCGCGGTTGGAGTACACCAGATAAGTGGTATCCTTAACTGCATTTGGATGCCGTCCGGTAAAAATCATCCTATGCTGGTACACATTGCCATCATATGCCAGATAACCGCCTGATTCTATCTTTCGCCTCTCCTCCATTGCTGCAGCTCTGCTTATTTCTTTCACAACATATAGATTATCAGAGCTGCCCCAGGATTCGAGTGCTTCTGCCACATCCTGAATTCCAACCGGATCTTCATTTGTTAAGACTCTAAATACCGAATCATATTCTGATCCCGGAAGTTTTCCAATTATAAAAGAAGAGTAAAAATACTGTATTCCTGTTGGTGCGATCGAGTCAACGATGGTTTCATAATATGTCTGCGCATATGGAAGATACTGTTCCAAATACATCTGTAGGTTTTCCGCTGAATCGGTAAATTTGTCAAGGCTCTCCACATCCAGAAGCTTCTCTGCCTGTTCTCTTGTCAGGCAGAATCGGCGTTCTGAGCCTTTGGCCTCTATAGAATAGGTCCATTCTACCTGATCCAGATTTTCGATGAAGGTCAGGAGTGCGGTCGATTTTTTTAACATCTCCTGATAAAATACAAATTCCTGCTCAGGCGCTTCCTTAAAATGCAGAATCAGTGCATACGGCTTATCATCAGTCTTGAGCTCCAGTGTTCTTGGAATCTTTGGAGCAATAGCAAGTGCCTGGATCAATTCTCCATCTGCCGGGGCATCTCCCACATATGGATTGGATAGGGTAAGTAAATTCTGTGCATACGGAGATACAGCATATTCTTTTCTCAGCTGCTTAACATCTTTTGGGGAGAAACATATGTGATATAAAATTACACCGTCATTTCGGCTGACAGCTTCTGTTTTTGATGGTTCCTGCATATAATCCTGACAAGGAATTCCTTCTACCTGTCCGTTCTTATTACTGCCAGCCAGATTCCATGCTGCAAGTACAATATCCGATTCCTTCTCCAGGTTCTGCCAACCAGTATCATTTTTCAGATAGTAAGTATCTGCCACGCCGATATAGCCAGCCTCTAAAAGAGACAGATAGTCGGTTCTTGTATGAACCGTATCTGGAAAATGAAATGTCATCTTAGAATCCCATTCATAATTATCTGTATACAAAAAAGGCTGCCTCTCCAGTGTTAAAGTTCCTTTTTTCTGGTTCGAATCAAGATTACGGGCATCAAGGATTTGATACTTAGTCAAAATGCCATTTTCATACCACTCTTTATATACCAGACAGCTATTTATCTCGTCTGTCAGTTCATATTCATAAGTGATCTTCGTTCCATCATCACCGTCCTGGGCGGTGATATTCCGAATAGAATTGCCCCGTTTCCCATTTCCAACTCCAATTACGACAGCAAACGCACATAAAACTATTCCGAGAATTACAGCAATACGTTTTGGATTTCTGAAATTAAGCACATTCTTGATTCTTGCTTTTACCGGTACATCTCCAAAGGCCAAAGGACTCATCGCCCAGCTTCTGTGGCGGGATGCAAAGTTTAAAAGTGAACGGCTGTAATCTTCCTTGATTTCCTGTCCCATTGCACGGATGACCTTTTCATCACAGCTCATTTCCATATCCTTGCACATAAGATAATAAGCCAGCCAGACCAGCGGATTAAACCAGTGAACCGCCAGAAGAATTGATGCAGCTCCTTTTACCTGATAATCATGACGCTTAATATGATATTGCTCATGAAACAGAACATAACTGCGTTCTTTCTCTGTCATGCGGAAGGGAAAATAAATACGGGGGCGAATAAATCCCATGACAAACGGAACCTGAATAGTATCACATTCATAGACATCTTTTTGAAACTGTACCGCCATTTCCACTTTTTTGTACAATTTATGGTAGGATACTATCTGATATATTAAAAATGTCAAAAGTCCCAAAATCCATATGACCGCAAGAACGTCCAGCAGACTCCAGCTGCCCGGTGCAGTCAACGTCTGTGTTAAGGAGGTAGCTGCGCTGTCAGATGTTTCGGCGGTCTCTGCTACTGTCTCCAGGTTAGCCGTTTCTACGGCGTCCGTCGATGCTTCTGCCAACATTTCCCCTGTGGAAGCAGACAGTTTGCCCTGTCTTTCCAATGCCTCTGAGGATGCCCAGATAATTTGGCTTCCAGAACCTGCATGTTCTCGGAAAATCTTCAGATTGAATATACTGAAAATACTTGGGAGAGAATATGGGCATATTAACCGAAAACCAACAATCGCCCAGAGATAATAGGAAAAGCTTCTGGGCAGCTTTCTTAGAGCATACCTGGTCAAAATCACCAGAAGAATAACTGCGGATGCTGTCAGGGACATATTACATACCGTTAAAAATATCTCACAGATTTTATTCATAATCTAACCCTCCCTGTGGGAGTCAATCAGCTTCTTAATCTCCTCCGCCTCTTTTTCTGAGATGGTCTTTCCACCGAGAAAAGCTGCAATAAATCCTGGCAGCGAGCCTCCGAATGTCCGCTCTACAAAATAATCCGATTCTACTGCCTGACATCTTTCCTTGGGAATCAGCGCGGTCACCACCGCATCCTCATTCTTTAGAAATCCCCGTTCCGACAGCTTCTTGATTACTGTGTAGGTAGTAGACTTTTTCCAGCCCAGTCTTTCTTTGCTAAGCTTTACCAATTCACCGCTTTTGATAGAAGACACTTCCCATACCAGAAGCATAAAACGATATTCGCTGTCACATAATTTCAAATCTTCCATTCTCTGCGCCTCCCTGTCTGTTCCGCCTTTTTGGTCTATTTATATAGACCTGTTATTAATTATAGTCTATAGTAATAGACCAATTTTGTCAAGGACAAATCGTGGATTTTACTATCGATTCCCTATACTTCAATTACCAGAAATTGATAGCTTTCCATCAGAAATACCGTCCCTTTTTCGGTCTGTATGGGCTTAGCCGTATCGCAGGAGCCTTCGTAATTATCAATCAGAATCCTTTTAACCTTTTCTTTTATGACGATTTCTCTCTTTTGGCTTTGGTAATTTGCAAGAACCAATAAAACCTGCTTTTCACCCCTGCGATAAAATCCCATGAAATTTTTCAATTCCGTCAATACCGGTATCTGACGTCCGTATACAACCGTTTCCGTATATTCCGGATTTTTTCTAAATGAAATCAGTTTCTTATAGAAAGACCACACGGAATCCTTGCGGGTCTTCTGCTCTTCCACATTAATTTCACTGTAGTTATCATTTACCGCAAGCCAGGGATTGGACTTTGAAAATCCCGCATTTGGTTCATTGCTCCACTGCATGGGTGTGCGGGCATTATCCCGGCTCATTCCCGCAATAAGCTTAAGGGCCTGCTCCTTATCCAGGCCATTCTCAATTGCAACATTATATTCATCCAGAGTATTAATGTCGTCTACTTCCTCAATACTCTGAAACTGTTTATTCGTCATGCCGATTTCCTGACCCTGATATAGAAACGGCAATCCATAGGTCATCAGGGAAATTCCCGCAAGCATTTTCTTGCTGGTTTCATTTATATCATGCTCCGGCAGATACCGGCTTACTCCCCGCGGTTCATCATGATTCTCAATAATATTGGCCATCATTCCAATGTCCTGGGAAACTGTCTTGCTATGATATACAGCATCTCGGAACTCATCCGGCGTTACCGGTCTGCGGGCAAACCATCCCTTTTCACTTCCACCCAAGATATGGGGTGCAAAATCAAAAATCGATTCAAAACAGCCATTATCGCCGATATAGCGTTCCATCTCTTCCGGTCTGAAATCAAACAGCTCTCCAATTGTAAATGCCTGATATGGCTCAAATGCCTCCTGTTTCATCTCCTGCAGAAACTCGTGAACTCCTTCTGCGTACTGCAGCATCTTAGCTCCGGTACACATACCGTCCTCCCTGTCAGCAGGCATGTCCTGAAAACGAAGATCTTTTTTAATATTGATGATTGCATCCAGCCGGAAGCCTGCGATTCCTTTCTTAAGCCACCATCGAATCATCTTATAGATTTCCTGCCGCACCTGTGGATTCTCCCAGTTCAGATCCGGCTGTTCTTTGGCAAACATATGCAGATAAAACAGATTCTCATATCCCGGAAGCTTCTCCCAGACACTTCCGCCAAAGTAGGATCTCCAATTGCAGGGAGGGTTCCCGTTTTTCCCCTCCCTGATATAGAAATATCTGCCGTATTTCCCAAAAGGATCTCTCAAAGCCTTCTGAAACCATTCATGCTGATCCGAGCAATGATTAACCACAAGGTCCATAACGATACTGATGTTACGTTTTTTTGCCTCCAAAAGCAGTTCGTCCATATCATCCATTGTTCCAAAGACCGGATCAATAGCATAATAATCCGAAATATCATATCCCTGATCTATAAATGGAGATTGATAAATAGGGGAAATCCAGACGATCTCAACTCCCAGCTCTTCCAGATAATCCAATTTTTCGATGATTCCTCTTAAATCACCGATGCCGTCACTGTTTCCATCCTTAAAGCTTTTGGGGTAAATTTGATATGCTACTTTGTCATGCCACCATTTTTTCTTAATCATTTTTCTGCTCCTTTTATATAGTATTATACAATATTGTTTTTCTGCCTGATCCATTCTACAGAAATATTCATCGCAGCCCGGCAGGCATGGGTCTGATCCAATTCGTTCAGCATCACAAAATCATGGATAATAGCCTGAAATCTTAAGGCTGTCACCGGCACTCCTGCGCACCGAAGTTTTTCTGCAAACAGCTCTCCTTCATCACGAAGTACATCGGCCTGTCCGTTAAGGATCATCGTTTCCGGCATATTATGCAGCTGCTCCACACCCGCACGCAGTGGCGAGGCAAAGATTTCCATACGTTCATCCCGAGAGGGAAGATACTGGTTCCAAAACCACATCATTCCTTTGCGGTACAGATAGTAATTTTCTGCAAAGCAGCAGTAAGATCCTGTATCAAAGCTTGCATTGGTCACTGGATAGTATAGCAGCATCTTCTGTATCCGTGGACCTTTTCGGAATTTGGCAAGCAGAGCCTGTGCAATTGCTAAATTTCCGCCTGCACTGTCTCCGGCAATCGTAAGTGTATCGGTAATCATGTTCTGATCAAACCGGCCCAACAATTCGGGCAGCCGGCACAGAATTTGGTAACACTGCTCAATGGCAATTGGGTACCGCGCTTCCGGTGCCCGGCTGTATTCCGGGAAAACAATAACACAGCCGGTTCTTGCCGCCAGTTCTCTTACCAGCTTTTCATGGGTGTGAAAACTGCCAAAGACCCATCCGGCGCCATGCAGATATAAGATTACGTTTGCCTCTTCCCTCTTTTCTTCCGGCCAAACCAGATATACCGGAATAGTTCCCCAGACTCCGGTATTGACCGATAATTTATCAATTCTTACTGCGTACATCGTTAATGGACTGCTTTGCAGCTCTTCTAATACGATTCTTCCTTCTTTAGGAGGAAGCTGGTATATTCTGGGGCAGCGTGCACTTTTGCTGCAGATAATTTCCGCTTCAGGTTCCAGTAATACGGTTCGTTTCATAATCAACATCCTGTTTCAGATACCTATTCATTTCCATATTACTCGCGAATCTGCAATATTGTTCGTAAATATTCCGGATTCATTTATCATAATTTACTTTCCTCACATATACTAACAGCAAAACCAGGAAAGTCTATATTGGTTATGTATTTGTTTTTCAGTATATTCCTTATAATTATACTTCTGTGTTTTCTGTTAAATCATTGGCGCAGAACACATATCATCCAAAAAGTCTGTTCCATGCCGTCCAGAGAAAGGTGCCAATTACTAAATAAGATCATCCATCCCTTTGGATATCAGTACTTCCCGTGCGAGGATGTTTTTGTCTCCACATTTGATGCATGGCAGAGAGAATTTGGCTATGCTTACAGCTACGACCGTCTCGCTCCATATTTCAATATGGTATTCGACAGTGAGCCGGTTTACTTTAATTATAAAAACCGCACCTGGCTGATTGAATTTTGGAAAGGACAATATGGCATCAATACCGGAGCAGAGATTGGGATTTACTGTGCAGATGAAATTGTGCCTGTACATCACAGAAAACGTGAGCTGTTTCACACTGTATCTGACGAAGATATTCCCGTATTTTCAATGGCTCTTTATCGCCGCTCTGCTGTCGGTGGGGAAGAACTTTTAAATTTATCTATGTCTCATTGGTGGCTTGCCGGTTTTTGTATGGGCTCCTTTTCCAATCCTGACGAGCTGTATGCCGATATATGTATTCAATTTCCAAATTGCGATATGCTCTGCGCATTTACCGATGCCCTGATTGAGCTGGGCTATGATGATTGTTCTTTGAGAATATGCGGTTCCCGCATTTGCTTTTCCTATCAAACAGCCTTAACGCCTGACAGCCGCTGTTTCATAACCAGCCTGGTCCGTCAGACAGCACAATGGAAAAATAATCTGTTCTGCCGAATTTATCTGCTTGCGGCCCGTCCTTTCTGCTCTACTGCAGATCGCTTAATCTACCTGTACTTTTATGCGCCGCTTATTTTCCGGCGCTGTCTGCGGCTGCGAAAAATCAGAAAGCATCCCCATCACCGACAGAAAGGAGGCGCCCAATGAGTTATCAATCCCGAATTTCACGTTCTTTTGATTCTGCTCCGGTTCTGCCGCTGGATCATTCCTCCCGCTATGTTCTGTTCAGCGATTGTCACAGGGGCAGTGCAAATTCCAACGACAATTTTTTAAGGAATCAGCATCTTTATTTTTCTGCACTCTGGCATTATTACCAGAACGGCTTCACTTATATTGAACTGGGAGATGGAGACGAATTATGGGAAAACACAAGAATGGAGCAAATTATTGAGGTCCACAATAATATTTTCTGGCTGTTCCGAAAATATGCCGAAGAAAATCGCCTTTATCTACTTTATGGTAATCACGATATAGAAAAAAAGAAGGCTTCTTATTCCAATCAACACTGTTCCACCTTCTTCTGTACCGATTGTCAGCAGATAAAACCTCTTTTTCCAGATCTGAACTATTATAGTGGATTAATTCTTAAAGATACAAACGGTCCTGGAATTTACCTGACCCATGGTCATCAGGCAGATTTACTCAATTCTGTATTCTGGCGGCTTTCCCGTTTCCTCGTTCGATATGTCTGGAAACCATTGGAGCACATAGGCGTAACTGATCCTACCAGCGCTGCCAGGAACAACCATCGAAAAAATGCGACCGAAAAACGGCTCATATCGTGGGCAGAGGACAGACGGCAGATTCTGATTACCGGACATACACACCGCCCCAGGCTAAATGGCACAGATCCCTATTACTTTAATACAGGAAGCTGTGTCCATCCCCGGTGCATTACCTGCATTGAAATTCAGAATCGAACCTTAACTCTCTGTAAATGGGCGGTCGATACCCGGTCTGACGGCACTCTTTACGTAGCGCGCGAAGAACTTGCCGAACCGATTTCACTGTCACGATATGAATTATAAAAGGTTACACAGGAAAGGGCTGCTAATTTCGTCCCTGCAAATACTGTGCTCTCAGTGTCAGAAACAGCTCCGCATTCGTTGCATTCACATACGGAGCCACATAGAATATTTCCAGCAGCCCGCAGGTTACCATGGTAAGCAGATACCATCCGATAAAAGACAGATCTAACAGAAAGACCTCCGCTTTTTGTCCATACATCATCTCTTTGCTGATTCTGAATGCATCTTCTCTGCTCATCTCCGGGCAGTCAGCCAACAGATAAGGAATCATCCGGTATTCATAGGCTTTGATGATTCCCGGTATGATAAAAAGCAGAGACCACAAAAAGGTATACAGGCCTTTCAGAAACATGGTAAGCACCATTTTTCCATAATATCCACTTTTGAAAGCAAAAAGCATTCTTTCCGCACTGGCTATACTGCCAGTATTTTCCATAAAAAATCTGCATCCTCCGATTTCCAGCGGCTGAAATACAAATATTTTAAGAAGAATAATCATAAGCGCAATTCCACTAAAAATAATTGCCGCGACTATGCCAAATATCCACGAGGAAATGGATCTGCCATGCCCAATATATCCTGCTTCACCAGGAAGGGGCACACCTATATCAAAATCATTATCCCATGAGTCCTCATATTCCACATACCCTGTTTGGCTGTCACTTACACTGTTGGTAACTCTTGATGTTCCACCTGCCAGAAGCAGCAGAATAAAAGAAACCAGCACACATCTCCAGTAATTTCTTTTAAATGCTGTTTTTCCTTTTTCCTTCAGCTCAACTCTGCTCCACATATTATTCCTCCTTGTGAAATTCATGAATTATCTGTTCCATAAAGTCCTAAATATATCATTATATATTCTGCTGAATTTTATTTAATAATTGTTCCAATTCTTTCGCACAGAAAAATGTTTCAAAATAAAGATTTCCTATCATCAAAACATCCTTTCCTGATGCAATGATTTTTGCTTCTCTAAACTCCTTCCATGTCAGTTTTCCCACCGTTTTCCGGTCATTCTCTCCATAGTAAAATCCACTTGTACATAACGCGAAGCCCAAAGAAAAGGTTTTTACCACTGCGGAATTATAGATCAAAAATCCATCATCCTCTTTTGGAACATGGAAATATTCCTTTACTTTTTTCAGCTTTTTTCGGTGCAGCAGAGAACCTTTCATCGAACGGCTCACATATAGATAATCCGCAAAGGTTCTGTGAGAGCCACATATTTCACTGATATTTTTTAAATAATATGGATTCAGAGGCTTTGAGTCTGCTGCTCTTTCTTTCAAAATCTCAAGTTCTTCTTCCGAAGGCAAAAATATCGAATTACAGTATGAACATAATCCACAGATTTTATCTGAGGCCAATGTGATTTTCCCTCCACAGTTTGGGCAAACCACTTCTGAAATTTTATGTATCTCTATTTGGGTTTTCATCCTAATTATTCCAAACAATCCTTTGTATTTTCTTTAACAGCTTTTCCAGATTTGCCGTCAGATTATCTCTGGTTATAAAACACACATCCTCCACAATCAAGGCGTTTTTTGCATAAATACTCAGCGTTTTAAACTCTTCCCAGGAGAAGCTTTTGCTTTTTTTCACGCCCTTCCCACGACAATAGAAGCCGCTTGTGCATATGGCAAATCCACGTCTGCATGTCTCCCAAAAGGTCAGATCGCATATCAGGAATACATCATCTTCTTCCGGTATGCCGAAATGCTTTCTGGCTTTATCATATATTTTAGTTTCTTTTATATTTTCAGCCGCAATAATACAGGAATCTATATTTTCATAATTCAAACAGAAATTTTTTACTGTCTCCAATTGCTCGTTCATTTTTTGATATACAACAAATTCTGAATTGCAATATGGGCAAATGCATTTCTTTTTGTTATTTGACAGCTCCAGGCTTCCTCCACAATTCGGACATTCCAAATCAATTTGTATCATAAAGATCTCCTCTGTTTGCTTTCTTTTAAAAATTCTAAAGAAAATGGCAGGTACGCTTCCAAAGCCTTTAAGTATTGTCCTGAAAAAAACTGTTGATTTGCAGCAGCCGCAAGAAGTAAAACTTCTACACAGTATTTTAGCACGAAATCTTTGATTCCCGGATTTCTGGGAGTGAACTCCTGAATCACATTCCACGAAAACCAGAGCAGACGGTTCACACACTGCTCCAATTTTCGCTGTTCTTCTGCCTGTGTCATTAACGTACAGGTTCCAATTCCGCGATCTTCATCAATATCCTGAAGATCATCTAAAAGCTGCAATAGGAATCCGAATTTCAGGTAAAATATCTCCTCATTCTCCAGCCAATCCGATGCCGCAAAAAGATAATCTGCCAATACGGATGTGCTTCCTTTACAAATGGAAATATCTAAAAGCCTGTCTTTAGCCACGACGGTTTCCTGCTGGCTGATACTTTGAGTCTGAGCTTCCAACAGACGTAATAATGTCTCTGCAATCCTTTTCTGTTTTTCACCTTCATACTCATTTAGAATCATATCTAAAAGACTACAGGTCTTTTCTTCCAGAAGACTGCCGACGGTTATAGGCTCTCCTTTCAGTTTAGAAGCAATAATTCGGTTATAATGGTCCTTTTCCTCTCTGCTGACCCTATGATCATCAATGTAATTATCTGTGTAGGGATATAGCAGACTGTATGCCAAAATCGGATTCGCTGCATTCTGTTCTTCCCCCTGCATTTCCACAATTATAGCATAGATAAAATAGTTTCGAAGAGCCTGCCAAATATGTTCCGGCTTTAAGGTTTCATCAAAGTTCCTGACTTTATCAATAAAATGTTTGGTTTCCCGTTTACCAGCATCCAAAACCTGCGGATTTATCCAATCGGAAAGACATAGTATCGTTTCCTTCCCCAGAACATTCATAAAATCCTGTTCCAATTCCTGTTCCCATCGCTTCTGAGCATCTGCCTTTTTCGGTTTCTGCCGGAGTTTCTTCTGCATCTGTTTGGAAAATTCCCGCACAAATTCCTCATTTTCTTTTTTCCTTCTATTATCTATCTTCTCAAAAATATCAAGATTTTCTTCGAGGAAGACAGGAAATTCTTCTGGCTGCTGTTCCCATACTGCTTTGATTTCTTCTGCTGCTGTCATATGCTACCTTCCACTTAATTAAATCTGCTTATATTATACCTGATGTATAGGCGTCTGTACAGAAAAAGCATGGAAGAATCCTACCACGATAACACAGAAATAAACCGCAGCAAAGCCAACTCTGCTGCGGTCCATAAATATATATCGGTCATTATCAGAACTATGCAGAACAGTTATCTCCTTACTTCTCTTCCAAGAGAATCTGCGGCAATGATCGCATCATATAACTGATCTGGTGTTACATCTGCAACCATATTGTGAATTGACTCGCCTTCTACACAGGACTTCTCTGCGATCACTTTAATCTCTTCTTCTGTCGTCACACCGATTTCCTCCAACGTCACCGGAAGGCCAACTTCCAGGCAAAAATCCTGCACTTCCTTAAATTCTTCTTTGGAAGCTCCCTCCAAAACAAGCTGTACCAGCGTACCAAAAGCCACACAGTTGCCATGTGGAGCGCTGTGTCCGCCCAAAGCCGTCAGACCATTTACAGCAAAATCGCCGAACCGTTTCCTGTCGGCGAAATTTTTATCAGAAATCGTCATTTGTGGTATGGTTCACCATTTATGATTCGATAGCTGCGATAAATCTGCTCCAGCAATATCACCCGCATCAGCTGATGAGGAAAGGTCATCTTAGAGAAGCTCAATGCATAATCCGAACGTTTCAATACTTCTGTCCCAAGTCCGATCGAACCGCCGATAATGAATATGATATGACTATTTCCCTGCACGCCGAGGGTTTCGATCTTTTCTGCCAATTTCTCTGATGTGAGCTGTCTGCCTTCTATCTCCAGCGTTATCACATAGGCGTCCTCTTTTATATGCTTCAGAATTCGCTCTCCTTCTTTTGCGCGAATCATATTTTCCACTGCCTCACTGGCAGTATCCGGCGTTTTTTCGTCCGCTACCTCCAGAATCTCCAGTTTACAATATTTGGATAGTCTCTTGCTGTATTCTGCAATCGCATCCTTAAGATACTTTTCCTTAATCTTTCCTACGGTAATCAATGTTATTTTCATAAATCAATGCCTCTCACAAAATCCCCAGTATCTGAAATACAATCAGCACCAGTATAATCACATATATTGCCTTGAACAATACTGTGTGCTCTTGAAAATCCCGCAAATACACATTTGAATTTTCCAACGGAATATCCGGCTCGGTACGGCTGTGTTTAAGCTGGAAGCCATCAATCACATGCTTCCATCCCCTTTGGTCGGTATACACCTGTACATAGGGCGAAGCCAGATATTTATATAAAGGAATCCGATAGGGCTCGCTTTTTATGGTCTGCACACTTCCTGTAACAAAGTCTGTTACTTCAACAATTAAAAAGTAGTATGGAATTCGCCTTCTGCGGTTTCTCGAATCATATTCATTATAATATTCTCTTACAATGTTGACGATTCTTCCCTGGCTGGGACTTCTTTCCTGCATACACTGCTGATGAAATTTTCGATAATACAGTGCCTTCTGTACTTTTCTAACGGCCTGTGCCAGAGGCAGGATTCCCCCTATCAGAAAAATAAGAAAACCTGCATGAAACCCAACTGTCAGTATATTTTTTATTAAAATGATATACCACACACAGGCAAACAATATCAATCCCAAAACACTATCCATTTCTTCATTTACAGTTCGTATTTTCCTTCTCATTACACCGCTCCTGCTTATAATTATGAATGATTCTTATAAAATTTATTATACCCGATACTCGTTCTTCTGTACAGAAAAAGCATGACGGAAGCTTCCGTCATGCCTTCGTATTATTCTTTAAGATTACAGTTCATTACTACAAAACAGGGCGCTTATTTACTGGACAGATATTCATGAATACCTTTTGCTCCGGCTTTTCCTGCGCCCATTGCCAGAATAACGGTAGCTGCGCCTGTAACCGCATCTCCTCCGGCAAATACTGCTGCTTTGGATGTCTGTCCATTCTCTTCCTCAGCCACGATACATTTTCTTCTGTTCGTATCAAGTCCCTTTGTAGTAGATGCAATCAATGGATTTGGAGAGGTACCAAGCGACATAATAACCGTATCAAGCTCCATCTCAAACTCAGAGCCAGGAATTGCAACCGGTCGTCTTCTTCCGGACGCATCCGGCTCACCAAGCTCCATACGGATTACCTTCATACCCTTTACCCATCCATTCTCATCCACAAGAATCTCTGTCGGGTTTGTAAGAAGATCAAAGATTACACCCTCTTCTTTTGCATGATGAACCTCTTCTACTCTGGCCGGAAGCTCTGCTTCACTGCGGCGGTATACAATATGTACCTCGGCGCCGAGACGAAGTGCTGTTCTTGCGGCATCCATTGCCACATTACCTCCGCCGATAACGGCTACCTTCTTTCCGGCAGCGATCGGTGTATCGTAATCATCATTAAATGCCTTCATCAAATTGCTTCTGGTCAGGTACTCATTTGCAGAGAATACGCCGTTTGCCGTCTCTCCTGGAATGCCCATGAACATCGGAAGTCCTGCTCCGGAACCAATGAATACTGCCTCGAAATCTTCCTCTTCCATCAGCTGATCAATGGTAGTGGATTTGCCGATAACAACGTTCGTCTCAAATTTAACACCCAGTTCTTTTACTTTTTCGATCTCTTTCTTTACAACCTTCTCCTTTGGAAGACGGAACTCAGGAATTCCGTATACAAGCACGCCGCCAAGCTCATGAAGCGCTTCAAATACTGTCACCTCATATCCAAGTTTGGCAAGATCTCCTGCGCAGGTAAGACCGGAAGGACCGGAACCGATGACAGCAACCTTGTGTCCATTGGTTTCTTCCGCCTTCTCCGGCTTAATATCATTTTCCAAAGCGTAATCTGCAACAAACCGTTCCAGCTTACCGATGGATACCGGATCTCCCTTGATTCCACGGATACATTTGCACTCACACTGGGACTCCTGGGGACATACACGTCCACAGATCGCAGGCAGTGCGGAGGATTCTCCGATTACTTTATATGCACCTTCAATATCTCCGTCCTTTACCCTGGAAATAAATCCTGGAATATTAATGGATACCGGACAGCCCTGAATACATTTTGCATTCTTGCAGTTCAGGCAGCGAGCGGCCTCCTCCATTGCTTCTTCTTTATTATATCCGTAGCAAACCTCGTCAAAATTTGTTGCACGAACCTTTGGATCCTGTTCTCTGACAGGTACTCTTTCTAATACATTAGCCATTAGTTGTCACCTCCGCAATTGCCACATCCGCCATGATGGGTGTCGCCTTCCTGTAATTTCAGCACAGCGCGTCCCTCCGCACTCTTGTACATCTGCTGTCTCTTCATCGCATTATCAAAGTCAACCAGATGTCCGTCAAACTCCGGACCATCTACACAGGCAAATTTTACTTCGTTGCCCACTATCAGACGGCAGGCACCACACATTCCGGTACCGTCAACCATAATCGGGTTCATGCTGACAATTGTTGGAATCTCAAGCTTCTTGGTAAGAAGACATACAAATTTCATCATGATCATCGGCCCAATTGCGATACAGACATCATACCTGTTGCCCTGCTCCACCAGCTCTTCGATCATGGTAGTAACCATTCCCGCATGCCCGTAAGAGCCATCGTCGGTACATGGAAAATATCTCCCTGAAACAGCTTCCATCTCTTTTTCAAGAATCAGCAGATCTTTGTTCTTGGAACCGATGATTACGTCCGCATCAACTCCATGCTCCTTCAGCCATTTTACCTGAGGATATACGGGAGCCGCACCGACGCCGCCGCCAACAAAGAGAATCTTCTTTTGCTTCAGTGATTCGATATCTTCAGATACGAACTCAGACGGACATCCCAGAGGTCCTGTGAAATCACGGAAGGAATCTCCTTCCTTCAATTCTGCAAATCTTCTGGTAGATGCTCCGACCGGCTGGAATACGATCGTGATCGTTCCTGCCTCTCTATCATAATCACAGATTGTCAGGGGAATACGTTCTCCGATCTCATCTATTTTAACAATAACGAACTGCCCGGGTTCACAGTGTCTCGCAACACGAGGAGCTTCTACGACCATAAGATAAATATTGGCGTTCAGCTTCTCAGCTTTTAATATCTTGTACATCTTATTTCCTCCTGTTTTTTGATACTAGTCTAATGATAAAGTATCTCTTTAAAAATATCAAGCAATCAACGCAAAAAAGCAGATTCCTTGAAATAATAACATCCGGGAATCTGCTTTTTATAGCTGAATTATTTAGAAATCAACTTCTGTTCCATAATATGTACATACGAACAGTTTCTCCATTGCTGCCGGATCAATCGCTCTTGGATTGGAACCTGTACAAGCATCGCCTACTGCGCGCTCTGCAATTCCTGCAACCTTTTCTTTGAACTCTTCTTCGTCAATACCAAATTCTTTTAATGTCTTAGGAATATTCAGTCTTACATTAAAGTCATCAATCTTTGCACACAGACTATTGATCAGTGCTTTCTCAGAGGTTCCTTCAAGTCCCATTCTGCGTGCGATTTCAGCATAACGCTTTGCTGCGATCGGATCTTTTGCATTGTATTTGATTACATATGGCAGATAGATCGCATTTGCACATCCGTGCGGAATATGACCGGTAGAGAATGCTGCACCTGTCTTATGAGCCATGGAGTGTACAATACCAAGCAGTGCATTGGAAAATGCCATACCTGCGAGACACTGCGCATAGTGCATCTGCTCTCTGGCTGCCATATCACATTTATAAGATGCTGGCAGATAATCCAATACCATCTCAATTGCCTGCAATGCAAGCGGATCTGTGAATGGGCAGTTTAAGGTAGAAACATACGCCTCAATTGCATGAGTCAGTGCGTCCATACCTGTATAGGCAACCTGCTTTATTGGAAGTCCCATAACAAGATCAGGATCAACGATTGCCACGTCCGGAGTAATGTTAAAGTCAGCAAGTGGATATTTTACACCTGTGCTGTAGTCTGTAATAACAGAGAATGCTGTAACCTCTGTGGCAGTTCCTGATGTAGAAGGAATCGCACAGAATTTTGCTTTCTGACGAAGCTCCGGGAAATTAAATGGCGTACACAGATCTTCAAATGTTGTGTCCGGATATTCATAAAATGCCCACATAGCTTTTGCAGCATCGATTGGTGAACCTCCACCCATTGATACAATCCAATCTGGCTCAAAATTTCTCATAGCCTCTGCGCCTCTCATAACGGTTTCCACAGATGGATCCGGCTCAACACCTTCAAACAGTTCAACCTCCATACCTGCTTCTTTCAGATAGGCAACTGCCTTATCCAGAAAGCCCTGGCGTCTCATAGAGCCTCCGCCTACAACTAAGATGGCTTTCTTTCCTTTCAAATTCTTAAGCTCTTCCAGACATCCTTTTCCGTGATACACATCTCTTGGTAATGTAAATCTGCTCATTATAATTTCTCCTTTAAATTATATTGTTATTGTTTTAACAATATAATTATATCTCTGTCAAATATTTAACGCAACTGTTTTAAAAAAATAGATTGTACTTTTTCCCGTACAATCTATTTTTTACAGCTATTCTGCTGTCAGTTCATAATTTCTTGTTGTGACACCGCTCAGCCGTCCTTTTCCATTTACCAAAACAGCCTTAAAAATCGTTGACCCTTCTGGCATACTGATTGGTCCTGTATAGATCTCGGATTCATCTGTCGGCTCGCTTTCATCCATTGTATAATAAGCCGTATATCCATCCGGAACTATAATACTGATCTCCATCGGTGAATCGTACTGTCCTGTTGATGGAGATACCGCAGGTGCATCCTCGATCGGAAATTCTACAGTATAAGTCTTTGTTATGGTCAGACTTGGTATTTCTTTTTTGTTTACAGAAACAGCTTTAATTACATTTTCACCTTCGGATATCTGAATCGGCTCTTCATATTTCACGCGGGTATCTGAATAGAAGGGATCGCTTCCATCAGTGGTATAATAAATGGTTTCTTCGTCAGATTCCAGTGACAGCTGCTGAACATCTTCAAAGATTTCTTCGTCATCCAGACTGAATGCCGGTGTTTCTGCCGCATAATCCGACAGTTTTTTCGCAACATCCTTTCTTGCCTCATCCAGAAGCAGAGGAATCTCTCCCTGCTGACTAACCGCAATATAGTAAGAAAAACATGCCTCATAAACCTCTGCACTGTCCGAGTATTTATCCACTGCATTTAACAGCAGAGTTTCTGCCTTTTCCGGGGCATTCTGAGCCAGATAAAGCTCTGTTAATCCCTCGTAGGCGTCTGCCTTCTTAGGCTTTTTCTTTACTGCTTTCTGAAAATATTCTTCTGCCTGACTATACTCTTTTTTCTGTAAGGCTTTATATCCTTTATTTACCCTTGCGCCATAAGAAAACTGATACAGAACCACTCCTAATATCAAAGCAGCAACTGCAACCATTCCCAAAATAATCATTGCACGCAGTCTCTTTTTCTTTTTCATTGCCCGTCTGCGTTCTGCCTGTCTTCTTCTCTGTTCCGGAGTCATCTGCCTTTTACCCGGGTCCGCAGAGGTACGCCTGGTATTACCGGACGTACGGCCTTTCTGACTATTTCCGGCTCTGTATTCATAATCATCCAGCGGCGCTTTAGAGCCGTCAATAGCTCCCTTAACCTGAGCGGCAAGAACTTCATCCAGAGGGTTGTAATCCGGCACAATACGAATCTCTTCCCCACAGGCTCTGCATTTAAGTGCGCCATCGGGAATAACTGCACCACAACGTCTGCATTTCATAGCTTATGGCACCTCCTACTTCTCCGCTGCCGTAACACAATTATACATCAGCATGGCAATTGTCATCGGTCCCACACCTCCCGGTACCGGAGTAATTGCTGATACCTTATCTTTTACATCCTCAAAGTCTACATCGCCGCACAGCTTATTCTCAGCATTTCTATGCATACCGACATCGATCACAACCGCGCCGTCTTTTACAAAATCTCTGGTCACAAACTTTGCCTTACCAATCGCAACCACCAAAATATCTGCTCTTCTGGTAACTTCTCTTAGATTCTCTGTCCGGGAATGGGTAATTGTAACGGTTCCATTTTCGCGCAAAAGCAAAATGGACATCGGTTTTCCCACAATGTTGCTTCTTCCCATAACGACACATTCTTTGCCTGCAATTTCGATTCCCGAACGCTTTAAAAGCTGAATAATACCAGCCGGAGTGCAGGAAACAAAGCCCGGCTCTCCGATACACAGGCGCCCAACGCTTTCCGGATGGAAACCATCAACATCCTTATCCGGAGAAATGGTTCGAATAATCACATCAGCATCTATATGCTTCGGGAGAGGAAGCTGTACCAGAATCCCATTTACTTTCTCATTTCCATTCAGCTCTTCTACCAGAGACACCAGTGCTTCTTCCGTCGTTTCTTCCGGAAGCTCATAAGAAAGAGATTCAATGCCTACATATGCGCAGGCCTTTTTCTTATTATTCACATAAATAGTGGAGGCCGGATCTTTTCCCACCTGAATAACGGCAAGACAGACCGTCTTTCCCTCTTCTTTTAGTCTGCTGACTTTTTCTTTTAGCTCGTCTTTAATTTCTGTAGATATTTTCTTTCCATCAATTAGCTGCGGCATATCTTTCTCCCCTTAAAATAGTCCTGTAATCTTTCCGTCTTCAGATACGTCAATTCCGTTTGCAGCCGGAACCTTAGGAAGTCCTGGCATCGTCATGATTGCGCCTGTCAGGGCAACTACGAATCCTGCACCGGCACTGACATATACTTCACGGATATGAATATCAAAATCTGTCGGTCTTCCCAGCTTCTTTGCATCATCCGACAGCGAATACTGATTCTTTGCCATACAGATTGGAAGATTTCCAAACCCAAGACTTTCAATCTTGGCAAGCTGTCTTTCAGCGGCCGGCTCGTAAATCACGCTTCTTGCGCCATAGATTTCACGGGAAATCGTCTCAATTTTCTCTTTCAGTGAAAGCTCATCTTCATATAATGTGTGGAAATGGCTCTCCTTATTCTCCAGCGTTTCCAATACCTTCTCGGCCAGTGCAATTCCGCCTTCGCCGCCTTTTTCCCAGACTTCGGACAGTGCAAACTCGCAGCCTCTTTCCTGACAGAATTTACGGATATACTCGTTCTCGGCTTCTGTATCTGTTATAAATGAATTCAGGGTTACAACAACCGGCACGTCATATTTCTGAATATTCTCAATGTGTTTTTCCAGATTCACGATACCCCGTGCCAAAGCCTCCAGATTCTCTTCTCCCAGATCAGCCCTGGCTACGCCGCCGTTGTACTTCAATGCGCGAACTGTTGCGACCAGCACAACCGCATCCGGCTTAAGATGTGCCTTGCGGCATTTGATATCCAGGAATTTTTCTGCCCCCAGATCCGCGCCAAATCCGGCTTCTGTAATGGTAATGTCGGCCAGTTTCAGAGCCATTTTTGTTGCACGTACACTGTTACAGCCATGAGCAATATTCGCAAACGGACCGCCATGTACCAATGCGGGTGTATGCTCCAGTGTCTGAATCAGATTCGGCTTGATCGCATCTTTCAGAAGTGCGGTCATCGCACCTGTAGCATTCAGCTGATCTGCAGTCACAGGCTCACCCTTAAAATTATAAGCAACAATGATACGTCCCAGACGTTCCTTCAGATCATTGATATCATCTGCCAGACAGAGAATTGCCATGATCTCAGAAGCCACCGTGATAACGAAATGGTCTTCTCTCACCATACCGTCCATCTTATTGCCAAGTCCTACAACAATATTTCTTAAATTCCGGTCATTCATATCCAGGCAGCGTTTCCATACAACCTGTCTCGGGTCGATTCCCAGTTCATTGCCCTGCTGAATATGATTATCAAGAAGCGCGGCAAGCAGATTATTGGCAGATGTAATCGCATGAAAATCGCCTGTAAAATGGAGATTAAGATCCTCCATCGGCACTACCTGCGCATATCCGCCGCCCGCAGCTCCGCCTTTAATTCCAAAACACGGACCCAGTGAAGGCTCTCTGAGAGCAATGATTGCCTTTTTATTTAGTTTTGCCATTGCCTGTCCAAGACCAACTGTTGTAGTTGTCTTACCCTCGCCGGCAGGAGTTGGATTGATAGCTGTTACGAGTACCAGCTTACCATCCGGATTATTCTTTGTCTTCTCATAGACGTCATCAGAAAGTTTTGCCTTGTATTTTCCGTAAAATTCCAGATCCTCCTCTGAAATTCCAATGGATGCCGCAACTTCCTTAATATGAATCATATTAGCTTCCTGAGCGATTTGAATATCTGATTTCATCTTTCCCCTGTCCTTTCGTTTCAATATCCTTGTGATAATAGTTTCTCTATATGTATTCGTCAATGTACTGCTCAAATTCTTCCATTGACATTAATACCTTTCTTGGTTTTGTACCCTCTTCCGGTCCGACGACCCCGGCCTCGCACAGCTGATCCATGATTCTTGCGGCACGGTTAAAGCCAATCTTAAACACCCGCTGAAGCATTCCGATAGATGCCTTTTCTTTTTCAATAATAAACCTGCCGGCATCTACAAAATAGGTGTCACGATCACTTCCCGCAGTTCCATCGCTGCCAGCCATTGCAGTTCCCGCCGCACTGGAATTCATATGTTCTTCTACCTCCTGGCTGTAATCGGCATCTCCGTTCGTCTCTTTGAGAAAATCTACGACATTCTGTACCTCTTTGTCAGAAACAAAAGCTCCCTGTACCCGGGCAGGCTTTTGATAGCCGCTGGGATAGAAAAGCATATCACCCTTTCCAAGCAGTTTTTCGGCGCCATTCATATCAATGATGGTTCTGGAATCCACTCCTGATGAGACTGAAAATGCAATTCTGGAGGGCATATTCGCCTTAATCAAGCCGGTGATGACATTGACAGACGGTCGCTGGGTGGCTATTACAAGATGAATTCCCGCTGCACGTGCAAGCTGTGCAAGACGGCAGATCGCATCCTCCACTTCTCCCGGTGCCACCATCATAAGATCTGCAAGCTCGTCCACAATGATGACAATCTGCGGAAGCTTTGAAGGCAGACTGCCGCTTTCATCCGGCTCCATTCTGTCAACCTTCTCATTATATCCCTTCATATCCCGAACCTGATAGCCTGCAAATAGTCCATATCTTCGCATCATCTCAGTTACTGCCCAGTTCAGGGCCCCGGCTGCTTTCTTTGGATCTGTAACCACTGGGATCATCAGATGGGGAATGCCGTTGTATACACTGAGCTCTACCACCTTCGGGTCGATCATAATCAATTTGACTTCTTCCGGGGTTGCCTTATAGAGAATACTCATAATCAGTGTATTGATACACACCGATTTACCGGAACCGGTAGCGCCGGCCACAAGCAGATGAGGCATCTTTGCAATATCTGCCACCACTACCTGCCCGGCTATATCTCTTCCTGCCGCAAAAGAGATCTTTGATTTGCTCTCCCTAAAATCCTTAGTTTCCAACAGGTCTCTTAACATTACCGTAGAATTCTCTTTATTCGGAACCTCGATTCCCACTGCCGCTTTACCGGGAATCGGTGCCTCAATTCGAATATCCGCCGCTGCCAGATTCAATTTAATGTCATCGGCAAGACCTACGATCTTGCTTACCTTCACGCCCTGCTCCGGCTGAAGCTCATATCTGGTTACAGAAGGTCCACAGCTTACATTGGTCACAGTCACATTTACTCCAAAACTGTGAAGTGTATCCTGAAGCTTCATTGCTGTCTCCCGCAAGTGTGCGTCTGAATCGCCATTGCCTTTCTTACCTCTCTTCAGTAAAGACATTGCAGGGAACCGGTACGGCTTCTTCGGACGTTCATTTCCCTTTGCTGCAGCCTGTTCGATATCAGCCGTCTCTTTGGCAAGCTCTTCTGCCCCTGCCCGCGTCCTGCTCTTTTTTGTCTGCACAGGCTTCTCGCTCTGCAGCTGCTGTATCTCTGCCTCCGCAAAAGGATCCGGAAGCTCCTCTGTAAGCTCCGGTTCAGGAACCGCCGCCCGGTTAATCACAAAATCCGGCTGTTTCGCCGCAGGCTCCTCCTCTGGCTTAAGCTCCCTGATCTCCGGGGATTTCTTGGTAAGAGTCGTGTCAAAAGAGACACCTTTCACCCGTCTGTCCTTGCGCTTGGTTTTGGAGCTTTTCATTTCTTTTGGGGCTTCCTTCTGCTCCTTTATGCGAAGCTCCTGGCGTTCTCTTGCCGCCTCTTTTCTTCTTGCACTGCCTTCCTTCGCTTTTTCATATGCTCTGTCGCTCTGTGTCCTGACACCCTTCAGCACAGATTTACCAGTAATGATTACCATACAGATAATCATAAGTATAATCAGCACTACATATGTACCGATAACACCGAATGCCGGTGTCATCATTCCGGCAAGTGTTTCACCAAGGGAACCACCCGCCTTTGAAATCATTTCAAACAGACTGCAGAGCAGTACAAATAAAACGATCGTACCTGCCGTCTTAATGTGGGCAATCCGGTTCTGCTTATTCGACAGAGAAAATGATACCCCGCCAAACAATAAAAACGGCACCAGATAGGCCGCCGCACCAAATACTTCCATAAGAAATGATGAGACAGCATCCCCCACACTGCCGCCAAATCCAAAATTGCTGAGCAGCAGCAGGATACTCACCGCCAGCGTTATCCATATAATAATCTCATCAATTACAAAATTCTCTCCCGGTTTATTTGCTTTATTTGTCTTCTTCGTCTTTTTCGGATCTGTTCTCTTCTTAGACTTCGAAGCCATATAACTTCCCCCTTATTAATATCGTTTGTGCTAAATGTAATTTTAACAAAGTAACACATACTATATTTAGTATATCATTTTTGAAAGGGGCTGTCATTATTTAAATTCATCTATTTTTACTCTTTGCATCAATCATTTCATGCAATTTGCACAGCGCATCGCTCATTCCGCCGACTTCGTCGATCAGCCCTTCTTCTACGGCCTCATGCCCCTCCAGAAGAGTCCCCACGTCTTTGACTAATTGAGTCGGATTCAGCATCAGTTCCTCAATCCGCTCCTTAGACATTCTGGAATGTTTGGCCAGAAATCCGGTAATACGGTCCTGTGTCCGTTCCATGTTTCTGAAGCTCTGCATCACGCCAATAAACATTCCGTTCGAGCGAACCGGATGAATAATCATGGTTCCACTCGGCACAATAAAGGAGTAGTCTGCCGATACCGCAAGCGGACCGCCGATGGAATGACTTCCGCCAAGCACGAGTGATACGGTTGGCTTGCTTAAGGAGGCAATCATTTCTGCAATAGAGAGCCCTGCCTCTACATCGCCTCCCAATGTGTTCAGCAAAATCAAAAGTCCATCGATTTCATCACTGTCCTCGATTTCTGCAAGCATAGGAAGCAAATGTTCGTACTTCGTAGCTTTCGTACTGCCGCTAACTGCTTCATGGCCTTCAATTTCTCCAATAATTGTAATTAACTTAATATGATGTCTGGATGAATTTTCTTCCAGATTCATCGTCCCCATCTCTTTGATCTGTTCATTTTTCTTTTCTTCTGTTTCTGCCGTCTGACCTTCCCGGTCTTTTCCGGTGCGGTTACAGTCGTTCTCACTGTCATGATTTCTATACATAAAAACACCTCCATACCGTCTAGTATGGAAGTGTTTAAAAAAATTATACCTGTTCCAGTGCCTGTCTGACATCTGCAATAATATCTTCTGCGTTCTCAAGTCCTACGCTGAAACGAATCAGATCCGGCTGAACTCCTGCCTCTATAAGCTCCTGCTCATTCATCTGACGATGCGTGTGGCTTGCAGGATGAAGCACACAGCTTCTTGCATCCGCAACATGGGTCACAATAGCCACCATCTTTAGGCTGTCCATCATCTTGACAGAAGCATCTCTTCCACCCTTTAAGCCAAAGGTCAGAACACCACAGGTTCCATTTGGCATATATTTCTGCGCAAGATCATAATACTTATCACCTTCCAGGCCGGGATAGTTTACCCATGCGACTTTTTCATGGCTCTGCAAATATTTCGCTACGGTAAGTGCATTCTCACAGTGTCTCGGCATGCGAAGATGGAGTGTCTCAAGTCCCAGATTCAAAAGAAATGCATTCTGCGGCGACTGAATTGACCCCAGGTCTCTCATCAACTGCGAGGTTGCCTTCGTAATATAGGCTCCTTTTCCAAATTTCTGTGTGTAAATAATTCCGTGATAGGTCTCGTCCGGTGTGGTAAGTCCCGGAAACTTCTCTGCATGGGCTTCCCAATCAAAATTGCCGCTATCAACGATTGCTCCGCCTACACAGGTCGCATGTCCATCCATGTACTTTGTAGTGGAATGAGTAATAATATCCACTCCCCACTCAAAAGGCCGGCAGTTGATCGGTGTCGCAAAGGTATTATCTACAATAAATGGTACGCCATGAGCGTGCGCCGCCTCTGCAAACTTCTCAAAATCGAGCACTACCAGCGCCGGATTAGCAATAGATTCTCCAAATACCGCCTTTGTGTTCTCCTGAAATACCGCGTTCAGTTCTTCCTCGCTGCAATCCGGATCTACAAAAGTCGCATCCACTCCCATCTTCTTGATCGTGTGTGCAAACAAATTATATGTACCGCCATAGAGCGCGGAAGCACATACTATGTGATCTCCTTTCTCCGCAATATTCATGATTGCATAGAAATTGGCTGCCTGTCCGGAGGATGTAAGCATCGCAGCCACTCCTCCCTCCAGATCACAGATCTTCGCTGCCACCGCGTCATTGGTAGGATTCTGCAGTCTGGTATAAAAGTATCCGCTGTCCTCCAGATCAAACAGACGTCCCATCTGGTCGCTGGTGCTGTATTTGAAGGTGGTACTCTGATAGATTGGTAAAACTCTCGGTTCTCCATTCTGCGGCTCATACCCGGATTGGATACATTTTGTCTCAATCTTATAATTACTCATATGCACCCTCCTTTTTATTCATCCCAGTTGTGATAAACGTCCTGTACGTCATCGTCATCGTCCAGAAGATCCAGCGTCTTCTGAATGTTCTTAATATCTTCCTCGCTTGTCAGTTCCACATAGGTCTGGGGCAGTCTGGTCACCTGTGCGGACGCCATCTTGATTCCTGCTTCCTCCAGGGCCTCTCTCACGCTGCCGAAATCATCCGGATCCGTCAGAATCTCAAAACTGTCCTCTTCCTCTGCGAAATCCTCCGCTCCTGCGTCCAGCGCCTGCATCATCAGGTCATCCGCATCTCCCTCATACTCTTCCTTATCAACGATGATCTGTCCTTTTTTGTCAAACATAAAAGACACGCACCCCGGTGTTCCTACATTACCGCCGCCCTTGGTAAAGGCGCTCTTTACATTAGAAGCTGTACGGTTCTTGTTGTCCGTCAGTGTTTCTACGATAATCGCCGTACCGTTTGGGCCGTAGCCCTCATATGTAATATGCTCATAGTTGGCTGAGTTCGAATCTCCCGCCGCTTTCTTAATATTTCTTTCAATGGTGTCATTCGGCATATTGTTGGATTTCGCCTTGGCGATCACATCGCGAAGTCTGCTGTTATTTGCAGGATCTGCGCTTCCGCCTTCCTTGACCGCCACAGCAAGCTCCTTACCGATCTTTGTAAAAATCTTACCCTTTGCAGCATCATTCTTTTCCTTTTTATGCTTAATATTGGCAAATTTTGAATGTCCTGACATACTTTCTCTCTCCTTGTCTCCTATATAAATCGTACGTTTGCATTGTAGCACGCATCCTAAACTTTTTCAATCTTTACTGACTGAATTGCATTGTTATCTACTTCGAGAACGGTAAACAGATACCCCTCATATAGTACCGTACAGTGTTCATCCTCTCCCGGAATCCGGTCCAGCTGATGAATCAGGAAGCCGTTCAGCGTCTCATATTCCTCCTTGTCAAAGGAAATGTGAAGCAGATCTTCCAGATCCTCCAGATCCGTAAAGCCATACACCTCATAGGAGCCGTCTGCCCGCAGCTCAATTTCTTCTTCCTCATCGTCATATTCATCCATAATATTGCCGACGATCTCCTCCAGAATGTCCTCCATAGCCACAAGCCCGGATGTCTGACCATACTCATCAATCACAATTGCAATGTGATTCTTATCCGCCTGCATCTCTTTAAACAGCGTATCAATACTCTTTGTTTCCGGTATATATGCTACCGGCCGTATGTAATCACCCAGCTCCCGGATCGGCATCCGCCTGCATTTATCATCAAAATAGCAGGTCATTGCATCCCGAAGATGAAGAGTTCCCACAATTTCATCAATATCCTCTCTATAAATCGGAAATCTTGAAAAGGTTTCTTCCAGCATAAAATGAAGCGCATCCTCAAGGGTCTCTTTCTCATCGATTGCAACAATGTCTCTCCTGTGAGTCATAATATCCTTGGCATCCTTATCCAAATATCTGACAATATTACGAATCAGCTTGGTTGCCTGGGTCCCGACCTGCTCTTTCTCATCCTCTTCTTCCTGAAATATCTGTCTCATACGCTGAAACAAACTGCCATCTTCCATTCTTTTTACTCCTTTTTATGTATGAAGCTCAAGACTTACTCTGATCGCCTCATCAACTTTATTCATTAGTTCTCTGTCCAGATGTCCTACCATATCTTTTAGTCTCTGCTTATCAATCGTACGAATCTGTTCCAGCAGTACCACAGAATCCTTCACGATCTGACACCTTCTGGCATCAATCTCAATATGAGTAGGAAGCTTTGCCTTATTCATTCTGGATGTAATTGCTGCACAGATCACGGTTGGGCTGTGCCGGTTTCCAACATCATTCTGTATGATAAGAACCGGTCGGATTCCTCCCTGTTCCGAACCTACTACCGGGCTTAAATCTGCATAATAAATATCTCCACGTCTAACCTGCACTCTCTATTCACACTCCGATTTTCTAAGATAAAAGTATTATTTCCATCTTTCTCGGATGTATTCTGCACAGCTTAAATTTCAGGCATATTACACCTCAAAATAATCGATCTGCTCCATAACCACGCCATGTCTGAGATATTCTCTCGGAATCCGCATTCCAAGATCACAGACAAATTCATAGTTAAAACGACCAGACAGCTCACTTAAGGTCTCTACCGGAAGGAATTCGTCTCCCTCCCGTCCTATAAGTACTATTTTATCACCATATGCCACATTGTCAATTTCTGTTACATCTACCATCATCTGATCCATACAGACTCTTCCAAGAATCGGAGCTCTCTGCCCGTGAATCAGTACATATCCCCTGTTGGAGAGGCTTCTCGGATAACCGTCTCCATAGCCTACCGGAACCGTCGCGATCTTTGTTGCCCGGTCTGTTACGTAAGTCCCTCCATAGCTAACCGGCGTCCCTGCATCCACCCACTTCACATGAGCCACATGGCTGATCAGCTCCAGCGCAGGCCTCAATGGAACCCTCGCCTTCTCCACCTCGTCCGATGGATACAGACCATAAAGAGCGATTCCTGCTCTTACAAGGTCCAGATTCGCTTCTCTCACATCAATAATTCCCGCACTGTTGGAACAGTGACAGTATGCAAACTCTATCCCTCTCTCTGCAAGGGCATCTCTCATCCACAGATAGCGCTCAAGCTGCTGATCGGTAAATGCTTTATCCCTTTCATCTGATTTGGAAAAATGAGTAAATAGACCTTCCAGCTCCAGCCCTGGCATCGCTGCAATTCTTGAAATACACGCCACACTTTCTTCACTGGTCAGAAATCCAATCCGCGACATTCCCGTATCAAGCTTCAGATGGATATATGCCTTTTTCCCCATCTTAACTGCAAGCTCTGAGGTCTCCCTTGCCATTTCCTCTGTATAACAGGCCATGCGGATTTCATTCTGAATCATTCCCTCTCTCTGTTCTGGAAAAATCGCCCCCAGTACCAGAACCGGCTTTGTAATTCCTGCTCTTCGGATCAGTAATGCTTCTTCCAGTGAAGCCGTCGCAAATCCCCAGACATATTCCTTTTCTTCCAGTAGTTTTGCAATCGGTCCTGAACCGTGTCCATATCCGTCGCATTTGATCACCGCAATCATCTGCGCAGAATCATCAATGTTCTCACGCATCTTCTGCATATTATATTCTATGGCGTCCAGATCAATTCTGGCACACACCCGTGTATACTGTTTCATTCTAATATTCAGTCCTTCCATTTTCGATTGTTCTGATTGCAGAAGCAATATGTCCTGCCAAATCCCTTGCAAGCACACTGTAACGCCCAAGTTCATCTCTCGCCGCATCGCCGGCAAGGCCGTGCAGATACACTCCCAGAACGGCTGCTTCATAGCCGTTTTTCCCCTGAGCGATCAGCGCCGCAATCACACCGGAAAGCACATCTCCGGAACCGGCTTTTGCCATGGCTGCATTGCCGCTCCGATTCACATAGGTCGGCTTCCTGGTTCCACCCACAAAAGTTCTTGCATCCTTCTGTATCAGAGTTACCCCATACTGCTCTGTAAACCGGTTCATCACAGATATCCGGTTCTTTTTCAAATAATCCATTGGCTGGTTAGTTAGTCTTGACAGCTCCTTCATGTGGGGAGTCAGCACATAGTCTCCACCCTTTAACTGTTCCATCATGTTCCGGTCAGCCGCCAGAATATTTAATCCGTCAGCATCTATGATACAGGGAACTTTTACATGATTCAAGACGAAGTTTAAAATATTTTTGGAAAGCTCTGAGGTTCCAAGGCCCGGTCCAATACAGACTACATCTGCCCAGGAAAGTTTCTCCCGAAGCTCCCCGTCATTATAGTCTTCATAGGCCGTAATGATTGCTTCCGGAATCAGCTGCTGCAGAATCGCCCGGTTATCCTCCACCGTATAAATCTGCACAAGTCCAGCCCCTGTCAGATAGGCAGCGTAAGCACACAGATAAGCAGCTCCTGCCATTCCCTTACAGCCCGCTATTAAAAGAATTCTGCCAAAGCTTCCCTTATTCGAATCCTCTCTGCGCTCCGGAAGCATTTTCTTTGCATCTTCTATATCGATAGTATATGTGATCTTCCACTCTTTTGTAACGGCAGAACTGTCGATCCCGATATCTGCCGCCGTGACCTCTCCTGCATATTCGCATCCCGGATAAACCATAAGGCCAAGCTTATACTCTTGAAAGGTCACCGTAGCATCTGCCCGAAACGCACATCCTAATACTTCTCCCGTAGAAGCTGAAACGCCGGATGGAATGTCCACAGCCAGCTTCCTTCCCGGAGATGCATTCATAAGCTCAAGCATTTCCAGATAACGGCCCGTAATCTCCCGGCTAAGACCCACTCCAAACAGTGCGTCGATCACCACGCTGTATTCCTGGCAGAAATAAACATCCCTGATAACGCCCCCTGCCTTCTCAAAGAGTTCCATCTGGCAGACAGTCTCCTCTGTACGGCTCTCCATACGTCCGGCAAAAACCATTGTCACATCAGCGCCCTTGGAAAGAAGTATTCTTCCAATTGCAAATCCGTCTCCGCCATTATTGCCGGAGCCGCTGACAATGCAGACCCGGCTGGTATCCCAATCATTTTCTTCTATATAATCTACACAGGCCTGGGCCGCGCGCTCCATCAATACGCTGGAAGGAACACAAAGCTGTGTGATGGTGTAATGATCGGCAGCCTTCATCTGCTCTGCATTTAGTAAATAGTTCATGATAATTCCTTTCTCAAAAAAAGATTTCTGACATTAAAATAATGACGTGTAAAGAAGCCTGTTCACACACACTGTCATTACACGTCACTTTCATCTCTTACTTATCCAGTTTATGCTCCTCATTATAACGGCTGATGTTATATGACAGCCGCATAAGACTCTCAATCAAATGAACATTCTCAACGATTACATTATCCGGAACATTCAAATCCACATGAGCAAAATTCCAAATTGCCTTGATTCCGGCATCCACCAGATCCTTAGCGACCTCAATTGCAACAGATTTAGGAATTGTAAGAACTGCAATTTCTACATCATTTGCCCTGATAAAATCATTCAGTTCATCCATCATCCGAACCGGAACATTACGAATTGACATTCCCTTTAAAGTAGGATTCGCATCAAAAATTCCTTTTAAAACAAACCCTCGGTTCTCAAAGTTTGAATAATTTGCCAATGCCTGTCCCAAATTACCGGCGCCAATGATTACAAAATTGTGATCATTCTCCAGACCCAGAATCTTTCCAATCTCTGTATAGAGATACTTAACATTATATCCATATCCCTGCTGTCCAAAACCACCGAAATTATTCAAGTCCTGTCTAATCTGTGAAGCCGTCACCTTCATCCTCTTGCTCAGATCATTTGAGGAAATACGCTCAACTCCACTTTCTAATAATTCTCCTAAATAGCGATAATATCTTGGAAGCCTTCGAATCACCGCCTGCGAAATCTCTCTTTCTTCCACTTTTCTCACCTGCCCAAAACTTTCTCCTCTCAATTATATCGGATTGTTAAGGTAAAGTCAAACTTTTGAATAAACTTTAGTTGTTTTTTCTTTAATTTTCGGTATAATGAAACACAGAGATTTTACGGAGGTGTGTCATGATCTTATCATGCCATGATATAACAAAAGCATTTGGAGAACATATCATTATTGACAAGGGCTCCTTCCATATAGAAGAACACGAGAAGGCTGCTCTGGTTGGTCTGAATGGAGCCGGCAAGTCAACGCTTCTCAAGATGATTGTAGGAGAGCTTGCCTGCGACGGAGGTTCCATAACGCTCACCAAGGGGAAGACCCTGGGCTATCTCTCCCAGCATCAGGAGCTGACATCAGGCAATTCCATTTATGAAGAGGTACGAACTGCAAAGGCTGAGCTGATCGAGATGGAGTCCCGGATACGTTCCATCGAGCTGGAATTGAAAGATTTAACCGGAAAAGCCCTGGAAGAACGGTTAAACACATATCACAATCTAATGAATACTTTTGAGCTTTCTGACGGCTACGCCTATGAAAGCGAGATCACCGGTGTTTTAAAAGGCCTCGGCTTCACAGAAGATGAATTTGACAAGCCGGTGGATACACTGTCCGGAGGACAGAAGACCCGTGTTGCGCTGGGTAAGCTTCTGCTCACCCGTCCTGACGTGCTGCTTCTGGACGAGCCTACCAACCATCTGGATCTGAATTCCATTACCTGGCTGGAAACCTTTCTTTTGAACTACTTCGGCGCTGTACTGATTGTTTCCCACGACCGTTACTTTCTGAACCGGGTAGTGTCCAAGGTAATTGAGATCGAGCTGGGACGTCTGTCCATATTCTCCGGCAATTATACTGCCTATGCCCAAAAAAAGCAGATGCTTCGGGAGGCCAGATTAAAAGAATACCTGAATCAGCAGCAGGAAATCAAACATCAGGAGGCCGTTATTGAGAAGCTTCGCTCATTTAATCGGGAGAAATCCATTAGACGTGCGGAGAGCCGGGAAAAGATGCTGGAAAAAATACAGCCGGTGGAGAAACCTGCTGAACTTCACTCTGAGATTCATCTGAAGCTGGAGCCTTCCGCAGTCAGCGGAAATGACGTACTGTCTGTGGAACACTTATCCAAAGCCTTCCCTCCGCACATACTGTTTGAAGATGTCAGCTTCGAAATTCACCGGGGAGAGCATGTGGCGGTCATCGGCGACAACGGAACCGGAAAGACCACTCTGCTGAAGATTCTGAATCAAGTCATTCCGGCAGATCAGGGTGTGTTCACTTTAGGCGCCAACGTGAAGATTGGATATTATGATCAGGAACACCATGTACTGCACATGGAAAAGACCATCTTTGATGAGATTTCCGATGATTATCCGACACTTACCAATACCCAGATTCGAAAGACCCTGGCAGCATTCCTTTTTACCGGGGACGAAGTATTTAAGCAGATCAGTTCCCTAAGCGGCGGTGAGCGGGGGCGTGTATCCCTTGCCAAGCTGATGCTGTCGGAAGCAAATTTCCTGATTCTGGATGAGCCTACCAATCATCTGGACATCGCTTCTAAAGAGATTCTGGAAAATGCTCTGAACGATTATACCGGAACGGTACTATATGTATCTCATGACCGTTATTTTATCAACCAGACCGCCTCACGGATTCTGGAGCTTGTGGGACATACTTTTGTCAATTATATTGGGAATTACGATTATTACCTTGAGAAAAAGGAAACACTGACCAGCGCATATGTATCAGAAGCGAACCAGAAAGCTTCCGGCGCTTCTTCTTTAGCAGAGCAGACAGCTGCCAGTATATCCAAATTAAGCTGGCAGGAGCAAAAAGAAGCCCAGGCAAAAGAACGTAAACGTCAGAATGATCTGAGAAAAACAGAGGAACAGATTACTGCTCTTGAGGAGCGGGACAGTGAAATCGATGTGCTGATGACGCAGGAAGAAATCTATACCAACTCCGTCAGATGTCAGGAACTGGCTGCCGAAAAGGAAGACATTGCCCATCAGCTGGAAAGCTTATATCTCCGCTGGGAAGAGCTTGCGGAATAATCATAATGAAAGGCCGAACTTCTCGAACAGGGAAATTCGGCCTTATTTATATTTCATATATAATGATTACTGTAATTCCGGCACCCTGTGACAGCATGCAAGAGCCATCGCACCATAGCCAATATGGCAGGAAACACTTAAGGACAGCGGATCCATATGAATCTCATATCCCGGGAACCGCTCCTGTACCTCCTTCTTCCACTGTTCTGCATCTTCTCTGGAACAGGTGTAGGCAATTTCAAGATGCATCTCCTTCCCTGCAAATCTCTGCTTCAAATCCTTCTCCATAGCATCCAGCATGGCCTTTTTCGCCGACTTCCATCCTCTTACCTTTGCATAGGCATCCAGCTTCTCCCCCTGAATCTGGAGCACCGGTTTCAGATTCAGAACTGCGCCGATGGCGGCGGCAGCAGGTGTAACGCGACCGCCCTTCTTCAGATATTTCAGGGTATCCACCGTAATATAGATACTTGCCTCCAGCTTCTCGCGCATCAGGATATCATGAATCTCCTGACCACTCATTCCCTTTTGAGCTAGTCCGATGGCATCCAGCACAGACTGTCTCATGGTAACAGAAATTCTCTGGTTGTCTACTACATATACCTTCCCGTCAAAATCCTCCGCAAGCATCATAGCGTTTTCGCAGGCACTTGACAATCCGCTTGACATTGGAATATAGACAATCTCGTCATAGGATTTTAAAATATCATTCCAGAGATCAATCACATCTCCCGGCGAGGGCTGAGAAGTAGAAATATCTGCATCCTCCGCAAGCCTTTTATAAAAATCCTCCTGAGAAAGAGTAATATCCTCAAAAAACAGCTCATCATTAATATAAAAAGGCATCGGAAGTACCCGGATTCCAAGCTCCGCGCCTTCTTTTTGTGTAATTCCACTGTTGCTGTCCGTAACAATTGCGACTCTGCTCATCTTCTTTATCCTCTCTAATTTTTAAAACTGTGAATTGGCGCCGGGATTCTCCCCTGTCTGCTGATAAAAGCACTGCAGTCATACTCATTAACCGGAATAATCGGGGCATAACCAAGAAGTCCGCCAAATTCTGCCGTCTCACCTACATCCTTACCGATTACCGGAATCAGACGAACCGCTGTTGTCTTCTGGTTCACCATTCCAATTGCCATTTCATCGGCAATGATACCGGAAATAGTAGCCTCGCTGGTCTTTCCCGGAATTGCGATCATATCCAATCCCACGGAACATACGCAGGTCATTGCTTCCAGCTTTTCCAGATTCAGCGCCCCAAGCTTCACTGCATCAATCATCCCCTGATCCTCGCTGACCGGAATAAAGGCACCGCTTAATCCTCCTACATAGGAAGAAGCCATAACGCCGCCCTTTTTCACCTGATCATTCAGCATTGCAAGAGCCGCCGTTGTCCCCGGCGCACCCACACGCTCCAGACCGATCTCTTCCAGAATCTCAGCCACACTGTCTCCCACTGCCGGTGTCGGCGCCAGAGACAGATCGATAATTCCAAAGGGAATTCCCATACGCTTTGATGCCTCTCCAGCCACAAGCTGACCCACACGGGTAATCTTAAATGCCGTCTTCTTGATCGTCTCGCAGAGCTGTTCAAATCCCTGCCCCCGTACCTGTGCGATGGCATTCTTCACAACGCCGGGACCGCTAACTCCCACATTGATCACCGCATCCCCTTCTGTCACACCTAAGAACGCCCCTGCCATAAATGGATTATCGTCCGGCGCGTTGCAGAATACTACCAGCTTGGCACAGCCAAGAGAATCATTTTCCTTCGTGGCCTCCGCTGTTGCTTTTACGATCTCTCCGCAGAGCCGAACCGCATCCATATTAATCCCGGTTCTGGTAGAACCTACATTAATGGAGCTGCACACTCTGTCGGTGCAGGCAAGAGCCTTAGGAATTGAACGAATCAGATTCTCGTCACTGGCAGTCATTGCCTTTGATACCAGTGCAGAATACCCGCCGATAAAGTTCACTCCCACTTCCTTGGCAGCTCTGTCAAGAGTTTTGGCAATCTCCACATAATCATCCGGAGTCCTGCACGCAGATGCGCCAACCAGAGCAACCGGTGTAACTGAGATACGTTTGTTTACAATCGGAATACCAAATTCCTGTTCAATGGCCTGTCCTGTTGACACAAGATTTCTTGCAAGCGAAACGATCTTATTGTAAATATTCTGATTCAGCTTCTGAAGGTCTGAATCGATACAATCCATGAGACTGATCCCCAGAGTAATCGTGCGGACATCCAGATTCTCATGTTCAATCATCTTATTGGTTTCTTTTACTTCATATACACTAATCATATCTTTTAAGCCTCATCCTTCCCTGTGTGACAGTATCTATAATCTGTGCATCTTCTCAAAGATTTCTTCTCTCTGGCAGTGGATGATCACACCGATCTCATTGCCCAGCGCTTCCAGATCGCTGGAATATTCCTGAAACTCCTTTGACGCGGCCGATACGTCTACAATCGTTACCATGTTAAAGTATCCATCAATAATCGTCTGGGAAATATCCAGAATATTGATTCCGACCTCTGCCAGATATGTACATACCTTTGCAATAATCCCCACAGTATCTTTCCCCACTACGGTAATTACAACTTTTTTCATCTTATTCCTCCTGCTCGTATAGCTATGTATTCATTCCTTTTTGGTTATACGGTAATAATGTCCGATATTCGGTCACGCCTCGCTACTTTCAACGGAATATCCTCTCCCTTATACGGATTATTCCCAAAAGTCACCTCCAGCTTTACCGTCTCATATGCAAGCTCGGCATAATTATTTTCCTTGCTGAGATGCCCGAGCATCACACCTTTTAATTCGTCATGTAGTATATCACAAAGAAGCCGTCCTGACAATTCATTTGACAGGTGTCCCCGGTCTCCCATGACCCTTCGTTTCAGAGGATAGGGATAGGGCCCTACCTCCAGCATATGAATATCATGATTGGCTTCCAGTAATATTGCATCCAAATCTTTCAGATTCTCCACGGTATAGGAATCGTAGGTTCCCAGATCCGTAGCCACCGCTACACTTTTATTCCCGCAGTTCATCCGGTATCCGCAGGGCTGGTTCGCATCATGGGAAATTGCAAAGGGATGTATCTCAATATCTCCCAGTGTAAATACATGATCCACCTCAATTTCGTGGAGAAGATCATTCTGCAAGGCTCCCAGACTCCTGCAGCTTTTGATTCCCTCAATGGTTCCTCTGGTGGCATAGATTGGAATTCCATATCTTCTGCTGAACACCCCAAGTCCCTGAATATGGTCCGAATGCTCATGGGTAACCAGTATCCCGCTTAATTCCTCTCCTTTGACGTCCAGCTCACGAAGACCTTCTTCAATCTTTTTCTTACTGATCCCAGTGTCCACAAGCAGGTGTGTCTGATCACTTCCTGCATAAATACAGTTCCCGCTGCTTCCACTGGCTATACTGCATAATCTCATGTAGTTTTGTCTCCTGTATCTAATAATTCGTATATTCTAGCTGTTTAGATCCAGCTTGTCGATGATAGACTCCAGCTGTACACAGGTGTCATCAAAATTCCGGCTGTTATCCACAGCCCGGTCGCATTTATTCAAAAATTCATCTCTGGATTTCTGAGAGCGGAAAATAGCCTCTATCTTTTCATCGCTATATCCTCTGGACAGCTTCAGCCGTTTTTTTCTGACGCCGTCTTCCGTGTAGATATACCAAGTCTCATCACAGATTTCGTCATAATGGTCCTCCAGAAGAAGCGCCGCCTCCAGAATAAAAAGTTCTTTTCCCTTCTTTTCTTCTTCCCGGATCAGCCGGATGATTCTTTTTTTTACAGCCGGATGCACGATTCCGTTCAGTATCTGCAGTTCATCGGCATTCCCAAAGACCACCTCTGCCAGCCTGCCCCGGTCAATTCTTCCATTTTCCTGCAGGATGTCTGTTCCAAAATGCTCCACAATCTGGCGGTAACATATAGTTCCTTTCTTTTCCAGATTCCTTGCAACGATATCCGCCTGACAAATTACAGCGCCATGCTTCCTTGCAAGATAGTTTAACACCTCGCTTTTTCCTGCCCCGACTCCTCCGGTAATCCCTATGACCTTCATAATGTCCTCCCCTTACTTCGCTTCATACCAGTTTTTTCCGGTATGCATATCAATCTCTAACGGCACCTTCAGGCTTGCCGCCTGCTCCATCTCTTCCTGCAGAAGCTTCTTCACTTCCTCCACTTCCGGCATATATGCCTCGATCAGAAGCTCATCGTGTACCTGAAGCACCAATCTGGATTTCATCTCACGTTCCCTCAGCTTCCTGTTCACCCCTATCATCGCTATCTTGATAATATCAGCGGCAGTTCCCTGAATCGGTGCGTTCATAGCCACGCGTTCTCCGAAGGAGCGCTGCATAAAATTGCTTGACTTTAGTTCCGGAACCGGTCGTCTCCGGCCAAACAAAGTCGCTGCATATCCTTCCTTCTTCGCCGAATCTACCATGTGATCCAGAAATTCTTTGATTCCCGGATAAGTTTTAAAATACTGTTCAATATATTCGGCGGCCTCTTTTCTGGTAATGCTCAAATCCTGACTCAGGCCGAAGGAGCTGATGCCATACACGATTCCAAAATTTACCGCCTTGGCGTTTCTTCTCTGGAGAGCTGTCACTTCCTCAAAGGGAATATGAAATACCTGAGAAGCGGTAATTCGATGGATATCGCTCTCCTGACGGTAGGCCTCAATCAGCCTCTCATCTCCCGAACAGTGTGCCAGCACCCGCAGCTCGATCTGCGAATAATCGGCATCCACAAAAATATATCCCTCTTCCGGAATAAATACCTTGCGGATCAATCTTCCAAGCTCCATCCGCACCGGAATGTTCTGCAAATTCGGCTCTGTACTGCTTAAGCGCCCGGTAGCGGTTATGGTCTGGTTAAATTTACCGTGGATACGGCCATCCTCCCCGATAAATACCGCCAGGCCATCCGCATAAGTGGACTTCAGTTTGGCAAGCTGTCTGTACTCTAAAATCTGCGCCACAATCGGATACTCCGGCGCAAGCTTTTCCAGCACATCTGCCGCGGTGGAATACCCGGTCTTCGTCTTTCTTCCTCCCTGAAGTCCCATCTTTTCAAACAGAATTACTCCAAGCTGCTTGGGCGAATTGATGTTGAACTGTTCTCCGGCCGCTTCGTATATTTCCTGCTCAAGCTCGGCAATCCTTGTTCCAAGCTGTTCTCCGTATATCTTCAGAGCTTCGGCCTCTACCCTGACGCCGTTCTGCTCCATATCATACAGCGTAAATACTAGCGGCATCTCAATCTCTGTAAACAGCTTCCACATATCGGCTGCCCTTAGTTTATCTTCTAAAAGAGGAGCGGATTTCCAGGCTGTATACGCCTCGTAACAAACCTTAATATGATCCTCCACCTTCTCTTCCATAATCAGCTCCAGCTGCTCTCTCGCAACATCCTCGTAGGTATAATCATTTTTAAGAGGATTCAGCAGGTAGGCTGCCACAATTCCGTCAAAGCAGTGTTCCTGATTCACCTTCGGGATCTCCTGCATGGCTTTTTTTACATCAAACAGCACAAACCTTCCTGCTTGTGCAGATACCTGTTCCATCTGCTCCTTTAACCAGGAAACGGTCATATCTTCCCCGGCCTCCATACAGTATACCTGCATCTCACCATAACAGATTCCGACGCCCGCCATCCCTGCCTGACCGGCAAACAGAGGCAGCACGTTCTTCGTGCTCTTATAAACAGCGGCTCCCACACATTCCGCTTTCTCCGCCTCCGCAAAAATCTGTTCCGCATCCTGCCTCCTCGTAATCTTCACAAATGCATCCTCAATCTTATTGGAGGGCGCAGATACTTCAAATCTTCCAAGAAGATTCTTAAACTGCAGTTTCTGGAAATATGCATAGGCTTCCTCCGTATACAGATCGGAGAGTCTGGCATCTTCCACGTTATATGGAAAATCCGCATTCACATTGATGGCTGCAAGCGTCTTGCTGAGCACCGCCATATCCCAGTGCTCTTTCAGCGCCTTCGAAGCTCTCGGCGGTTTCATCTCATCCACATGAGCATAGGCATTCTCAATGGAGTGATATTCTGCAATAATCTTGGTTGCCGTCTTTTCACCAATACTTGGCACTCCCGGAATATTATCGGAAGCATCCCCCATCAGTGCCTTCAAATCTACAAACTCAGACGGTGTCACCTGATACCGGGCAAGTACATCTGCAGCATAGTAATCCTCCACCTCGGTACGTCCCTGCCGGGTCTTTGGAATCCGTATCTTAACCCGATCGGTGGCAAGCTGAAGAAGATCTCTGTCCCCGCTGATTACAGATACTTCCATCCCCATCTGTTCACAGCGTTTTGAAATCGTTCCCAGAAGGTCGTCCGCTTCCAATCCAGCCTGTTCAATGATCTTGACACCCATAGCCTTCAATACTTCCTTCATCACCGGCACCTGCTGTCTCAGCTCTTCTGCCATCGGCTTTCTGGTTCCCTTATAGTCCGCGTACATTTCATGCCGGAAGGTAGGCGCATGTACATCAAATGCAACCGTCAGATACTCCGGCTTCTCCTGATCCAGAATCTTAAACATGATATTCAAAAATCCGTAAATCGCATTCGTGTGCAGCCCTTCCGCATTAGTAAGATCCGGCACCCCATAAAATGCACGGTTTAATATACTATGTCCGTCTATCAATACAATCTTCTCAGCCATCCTGATTACCTCGTCTGATTTCTCTGTTATCAAAAAACAATACAAATAATTATATAATATTCACAATAAGATTGCAAATAAATCACTTAAAAAAGCCTAACTCTATAAGAATTAGACTTTTTCATATTTTACATATCTTTGCTTTTCCCTGAAATATGTTCAATTGTAATCGCCGCAATAGACGCTGCCTTCATATGCTTTGGCGCATATTCATAACCTTCCTTAATATATGACGGACAATATTTATCGACAAAGCGCCTGAAAATATGTTCTGCGTCTGTACCCCTGATAAGTTCTGCTCTTCCCTGCACCATTACACTAATATAATTCATTCCAAAATCACTCTGTATGGTGTCTGCACCACCCACACAGGTAAATCCTACCTTATTGCAGTTCAGAATACTTTTCATAACATTTCCCGGCACTCCGCTGCCAAAATGAATATAAATTTTTTCGTCGTCTGCCACATGACTAAAAGGCGTTCCGCACGGATACCCATTCTCCCCCAGTGTGGAAATAATCCCATACTGACAGCTCTTTAAGACCTCCATGCATCTTTCCTTCGATACTTCCCGATCCTTCCGTTTCATTCCTGGAAACATACAATTACTCCTCCCATAGCTTTCTGCTGATTATTTCTAATGCTGCCGGAAATTCTTCGGACAGACTCTTAATATTTACCCTTTCTGTTTTCCGGTGCAATGCCTTTCCCCATGGTCCGAATACCAATCCCGGCACATTGATTCGATGAAGCACTCCAAAATCAATACTGTAAAGATTTCCCCACAGCGGCGTATTTCTGGAGTATTTTACATAATCAAACTCTTTATCCAGACAGCAGTAACTGGTATCCGAAAGCCCGATCGTATAATTTTCTGTCGCATAAGAAAAGCCGAACTGCTCCTCCATCCTCCGGCTGGCAGCCTCCAGACACCGCCTGCCATTTTCTTCTTTTCCTTTGATCCGGTCGCTGCGTACCGCTGGATAATACGGCGGTGCAAACCCAAGCAGAACCAAGGGTCTTGTGATACCCGAAAAGGTCAGAAGTGCATCCATCATGTGAATCGTTGCCTGTGGGTAATTCAGTTCACCCTTCTGAATTTTCTGTGTGATCTCATCATACAGTTTTTCATAGAACTCCTGATACGCTTCCTTCTTCTCCTTCTTCAGATACGAAGCAAGCTCCTCCAGCGTCATGACCTCCGGTTCCCATCGAATTTCAAAAGCTGATGGAAATTTACTCATTTTCTGATAACGTTCATAGATTTTCTGCATTTTCTGCACATATGCCTCAAACGACTCCCGACAGATAGGAATTAGTTTATTCAGAATATCTTCCGGAGTAGAATCAAAGCTAATCATACTAATATAACCGCTGGTGCGCAGTGGCACGGAAACATCATATTCTTTTTTCATATCCTTTAGCCAAAGCCATGTAGGCGGACAGGTAATTTCTCCATCGCTTACATCCGAAAATTCCAGCGAAAGCTCTGTACGGTCAAATATTTCTCCCATAATTCCCATGGGATTCAGACCTTCAAAGCATTTACTGATATGCGAGGTTGCACCCTGCACAAGCACCACCGGCATACATTTGCCGGCAGATCCAATTGGCACGATATGGCGGCTTCCCTCTTTCACGTTGGGCTCCGGATCAATCAATAGCTCATAGCTCAAATTATACTTCTCCATAAGGCTTTCAAGCAGATTTCCCGCGCCGCGCATTCCTGCCGAGTAAGACTCCTCATCCGGAACTGCCAGAAAGAGTACGCTTCCTGGTTTTTCGCTTTTTTCGGTGTATTCCCGGACAAAAATCATTGCCGCAGCAAGACCGCCCTTCATATCACAGCATCCGCGTCCAAACATCCATTCTCCGCTTTCCAGATCCCGGTGTGTCTCCTCATCCAGTTCGCAGGTTTTCAGATATTCCATCACCCGGTCCGGACAAAAAGCCAGATTGGAAGCTTCCCCAAAATCCGCTACAGCTACCACATCATAATGTCCCATAAGTACCAGAGTCTTTTTACTTTTACCCGGGACAAATGCATATGGCACCCTCCTTCCTCTATAGTCCTTCGGAATGGCATAATTACCCGCATACTCCGGATTATCCTGAAAATATTTCAGGTTCCCGAACCATCCGGCAATGTAATCGGATGCCTGCAGCTCTTGATCGGAATCGGAAATACTTGGAATAGCTACCAGCTCTTTCGTTAAATTAATGATCTCCTCTGCTCTTCCCACAATTTTTTCCTCCGTTATCTAAATGGATTCATGCTTTTTATGTACATATTCAGCCTGAAGAAGCCCGCAGCCAAGCTGAATTGTTACCAGCTTGCTGATTGGAATAACCTTATAGTTAATGCTGCTCTCTAATTCATCCGCAAGCGCCTTATGTGCAGACACCGCTCTGTCAAAAGCTTTCCTTAGTACGGCTTCCTTCTCCGGGTTCTTTTCTCCGGACGTCTGCATATTGACAAGCTCACTCTCATTCGCTCTAATCAGCATACCATAGCTGAGCATTTTATAAAATTTTGAGACCTGCAGGTTGTCGAATTTCTCGGCAACCGTAGCCTTGCGCTTAAAAGAGGGATCTGTTTCGGCCATCTTTCGGTATGCCTCCGTACTGCTTCCTTCTGTGAACGCAAGAATTGCCAGAAGAAACGGATTCTCATTGCTCATATATTCCCTGGATATGGCAAGTGTATCGTACAAAAAGCAATCTGCCCTATCCCCCCAATCCAGGTTCTGTATAACCGCCTCTTTTCTTGTCATATCAGACTCTGATAAATCCCGAATTCTTTCATCGTAAAAATACGGCATTTCTGTCAGAAAAGTAAAGGTGTCATACCTGGATTTGGCATAATCGGCACTGCAGGTTCCCACTTTCAGCGCTTCCTGCGGGTTTTCATTTCCATATGATTCCAGATAATCGTAATCTGCTCCAATGCCCATATTGGCATAGATAGCCGGCGCATAAGCAACACAGGCCGGCGTCTCCGGCTCCCCATAATTTATCGGAATACCCTGAGATATGGGAAATGCTTTCATCGCTTCATATATTTCCGGCGTCTCATGGGTAATATACCAATAAACCCCGCCAAAGCCTGCATTATGCAATGAATAGATAAAGCTTGGTTTGATCTCATCTATCAGGTCCATCATTGCCTTCGTCTCGGGCAGCGGCTTATCCCATACCAGCTTTTTATGTACAATGGGGAAGGTCCAATCCACCTGCTGATACCCTGCCGGACGGAAAAAATTTCTGGAATAATTATAGAGCGTATACGGCCCTTTCAGCCATTTTTCATTTAATTTGAAACCGTCTATATCCCATACCTTCACAATATACCAGGTGTAATCAAGCTCTCTGCGTAATTCTTCATTTTCAGCCAGTTTTCTTGTAAAATATTCCAGCATCATGGTTCCGATCGGCTCATTCGGGTGGGGACATCCAAACATTAATCCATTCTGGGAACCATTCCCAATCCTAAGGCACAGAAGCGGATGTCCGCTTCTGCTCCTTCCTATTTCAAACAGAGAAACAATATCCGGATACTCCTGCGCCAATTTTCTGGAGCTTTCCTCCATCTCATCCAGCGTCAGAAAAGCATCATAAGACGGTATCTCCGATAACAGTTTTTCAAAAACTTCCTTCATGCTCCCATCTCTCCTGCCGCGGCTTACTCAGTAAATTCCGTATAAGTATATTCTGCCCAGCCCCATTTTCCGGCGCCTTCGATTGGAAGATTTTTTACATTGGCTCTGCTTGCATCGTAGCATGCATAGGCAACAATCGGAACATACGGAAGATCCTCTGACAAAAGCTTTTGTGCCTCTTTATAATACTCTGCTCTCTCGGCTTCATCTCCGATGGAACCTCCCTGCTTCAGAGCCGCGTCTACATCCGGATTTGCATATTCGCCCACATTATCTGAGCCGCCTTCACCAACTCTTGGAAGAAGTGCGGACGGGTCCGGTCCTATAAAGCCACCCTGAATCTCAATATCAAATTCCCTGTTTGTATATACAGCATCACTCCATGCGTTATATTCCATAACTTCTACTGTAATCTCAACGCCTGCTTCTTTCGCAGATGACGCAATCAGCTTCGCAGCGTCCGGGAAACCGCTTCCCTCAAAAGCAAGCAGCTTAAGTCCGCGCACATAATAACCATCGGCATCTTTTGTATAGCCTGCTTCTTCCAGTACTTTTGAGGCTTCTTCCAGATCATATTCCGGCGCGGTATCTTCCGTGTTGGCTGCCCATTCGATCAGTGATGGATACATGCTGTATTCCGGCGCCCACAATCCATCAAAGATTTTTTCAGAAATCTCATCTCTGTTTACAGAAAGTGCAATTGCCTTTCTGACTGCCGCATCCGACAAAATCTCATTTTTTGTATTAAAGACAATCCGCATCGGAGACGGATACTCATTGATATACATATCGATGGAATCATCTGCAAGAAGCTGTGCCTGGGATGCGGTAGGAACTGCCTCATACACATCAATTTCACCGTTTACCAGAGCCTGAACAGCCGTTGTTTCATCCGGTATAATGCTGAAAACCACAGCATCCAAAGCCGGCTCTGTTTTCGCATACTCGCTCTTTACCAGTTTCAGGCTTTCCCCGGCCTTATATTCATCAAATTTAAAGTTTCCTGACGTCACCGGAGCTTTGGTGGTAGCTTCATTTTCCGCCCAGGACTGTCCATTGTTAAATACATGTTCCGGAAGAATAAATGTTCCATACCATCCAAGATTGGAAACCAGAGAAACATTTGGAGTATTTAGATGAAATACGACCGTCTGATCATCCGGTGCATCTATGGAATCCACAACACTCATATTAGAGTTAAACGGACAGGATGTCTCCACGTTTTTGATTGTCTCAAAGGTATATTTTACATCCTCGCTGGTCACATCCTCACCATCGGACCACTTTACGCCATCCTGCAGATGAAATGTAAGAGTCAGCGAATCATCGCTCCACTCCCAATCAGTTGCCAGATCCGGAATAATATTCTTATCTGCATCCATTTTCGTCAAGCGATGAAACATATTCTGCGCGGCAGGATAATAATAATCATCAGCATTCAGGTCCGGATTAAAGGACATTGGATCGCCGATTGCACGCACGATCAGGGTGCCGCCCTCCACCGCTTTGGATTCATCTGCTGTTTCTCCTGCACTGTCTGGCTTGGATGAACATCCCGACAGAATCAGCGAGCCTGCCATCAGGACAGACATTGCAAATACTATTGCTTTTCTCATAATTTTCCCTCCATTCTTGTTCTATATCATCCGCTTAGCGGGTAATACCTCCCTAGTTCTGTTTTCCGCCTTCTTTCTCTGCGCAGTGACACGAAACAAAGTGTCCCTCTTCCATCTCAATCCATTCCGGGTAGTTCACCTGACATTTCTCACACGTGCAAAAACATCTCGGTGCAAAATAGCAGCCCGGTCCCGGATTGATCGGTGTCGGCGGCTCTCCCTCTATATTTATGATGCTCATTTCTTCATCCACATCAATTGATCCACAATTAGAAATAAGCGCCTTTGTATATGGATGCAGCGGATTCCTGACAATATCATCACTCTTCCCGTATTCCACAATCCGTCCGAGATACATAACGGCAATTCTGTCCGAAATGTATCTGGTCAGGGCAATATCATGGCTAATAAATATGACGGCGGCATTTCGCTCCCGGCTCAGCTCCAGCAGCATGTTAATAATCTCTGCCCTTACCGATACATCCAGCATGGATACCGGTTCATCTGCCACAATGAACTGGGGATTCAAAAACATTGCCCTGATAATGGAAATTCTCTGAAGCTGTCCGCCTGACAGTTCATGAGGATATCTCTTCATAATGCTTTCGGCCGGATGCAGCCCGCCTCTCTCCAGTGCTTCAAGACACATCTGGATCCGTTCTTCCTTTGTGCTTCCAATATTATGATTTTTCAGCGGACGAAGCAGAATTTTCTCGATCGTATCTTTCGGAGTAAAAGAATCATAAGGATTCTGAAAAACAATCTGTACTTTTCTTCTGAATTTTTTCGAATCCTGCCTAATCATTTCACTGACCGGAACACCTTCAATAAATATATCTCCCTGAGTAGGCCGTTCCAACCGTGTAAGAATCCTGCCCAGAGTAGATTTCCCGCAGCCCGACTCCCCGATAATTCCAAGCACTTCTCCAGCCTCTATATCAAGGGAAATGTCTTCCACTGCTTTTACATAGAGCCTGCCGCCTTTTTCTTTTTTCAGATTCCTGTCCCCTGATTTATAGGGATACCATTTGGAAATGTGATCAATATGTACAAATGGTGTCTTATCACTCATTTTCTTCACCTCCAACTGCCAGACAGACGACAGTTCTTCCGTCAGCAAGCCTTACAGGCTTTGGTCTTGTAGTTTCACAGGCTTTGGTCTTCTTTGGACAGCGCGGTGCAAAAATACATCCGCGGCACTGTTTTGATAAATCCGGCAGGAATCCCGGAATGGCTGATAGTCCATCTATTTCTCCCTTTAAAGAAGGAAATGCTTTCAAAAGTCCCTTGGTATAGGGATGCTGAGGATTTTTCAGCACGTCTCTGGTTCTTCCTATCTCCATAAATTCTCCAGCGTACATAACTGCAATTTTGCTGCAGGAAACTGCTACAACCGACATGTCATGCGTAATCATGATACGTGTCATAGCCATCGTCTTTTCCAGCTCTGCCACTTCCTTGAGGATCTGTCCCTGCGTCACAACATCCAATGCCGTCGTTGCCTCGTCAAAAATCAACAGGTTAGGATGGTGCAGCATACTAAGAGCAATTGCCACCCGCTGCAGCATTCCACCGGACATTTCGTGAGGATACAGTTTATATACCCGCTCCGGCAGATTTACCAGTCTGAACAATTCATACACCCGTTTTTTAATCTCTGCTCTGGAGGCCTTTGGCTCATGCACACGATAAATGTCTTCAAACTGTGTCCCAATCCTATGTACCGGACTCATGGAATTCATGGCTTTCTGAAACACAACTGCCATCTGTGTCCAGCGAATCTCATTCAATTCCTCCAGTGTCATCGTAAAAAGATCCCTTCCCAGAAATCTGGCCTGTCCTTCGATCACTGTGCTATTCTCGGGCAAAAGCCGCAGAAGTGCCATTATCAGTGTTGACTTACCGCTCCCGGACTCCCCCACGATTCCAAGCGAATCGCCTTTTTCAATGGTCAGATTCACATTTCTGACCGCATATACTTCTTTTTCCGCATTCTTATATGTCACTGAGACATTTTTTAATTCCAGTATCGGTTCTTCCATCTTTTCTTACCTTTCCACTCTCCGACTATTAATTCTTCTTTACACCACTCTTCGGATTCAGCACATTGTTGAGTCCATCTCCCAACAGATAAAATATCAGCACTGTCACTACAATTGCCAGGCCCGCAAATACCGATATCCACCATGCAGAGGTAAGATACGTCTTCCCTTCATAAATCATCTGTCCCCAGCTGATAATGTTAGGATCTCCAAGCCCCAGGAAACTTAGTCCCGCTTCTGTCAATATCGCGTTCGACATTCCCATAGTCGTGTTTGCGATGACCGGAAAGATGCCATTTGGAATGATATACTTAAACAAAATCTGTGTATTGCTTTCCCCCAACGCCCTTGCCGCATTTACAAAGGTTCTTTCCCGTATAGATAGTGCCTGAGCCCGCATCAGCTTAGCGTTACTTGGCCAGGTAGTAATTCCTATCACAATCATCACATTCGTAATACTGTTGCCAAACAGCGCCACAATCAGCAGGATGAGGAAAAATGAAGGAAGCATCATAAATATATTGATCAGCTCCGAAATGATCGTGTCCATCCTGCCTCCAAAAAAGCCTGCCATTCCTCCGATCAAAACTCCCAGAACCCCAGAAATCAAAGCAGAGATAACCGCAACCTTCAGCGAAGTCCGAACACCATAGATAATCATGCTGAAAATATCCTGTCCCATATAGTTTGTTCCAAGCAGATGGCCATTGACTCCCGGAGCACACAGAATATCCGGCCCATAATAATGAGGATTCTGTGAAGTGATCGCCGGCGCAAATACAATCAGGGCAAGCAACAGAATAACTCCCATGCAGCCGGCCAGCAACTGTTTATCTTTT
>JAUNGJ010000097.1 GCA_030524585.1 Eubacteriales bacterium
TCAAATCAAGCCATATTTACTTTTTCTTCTTTTTCTCCGGAAGTTCCGCCCACATTTCCGCAACCATCTTCTGCAGCTTTTCCCTATCTTCCAAGATGGTACACGGCAGCATCTCTTTTGTCCCCTCATACGGCAGAGCCGGGTCACTATCAGGCATATACTTTTTGCTTGTCTCCGTAATCTTGATCAGCAATTCGCCTGATCCATAGATTCCTGCGAATATCCGCTCATTGTAGTAAAAAATGTATCCGCCCATCATAGGTATCTGCCGGATACCCGAAAGCCCTGACAGCTGATCCATCACATATTCCATCATCCGCTTGTTCTGTTCTTTACCCATAATCTTACGCCCTCCTGATTGGATGCCGGATCACTGTCCTCAGCTTCTCCGGAACAACCCTTCTCGCATCACTTAGATATATCTCATGATGGTATCTCTCACCTGTGATATCCAACACATATCCCTGCTCCATCATATATTGATGCATCTTCTCTACTGCCGCAGGCTCATCATCATACGCTCCAATATGCATACACTGCACACAGAGTCCTTCATCATATGTCAGATATTCCACTTTAGAGAAATCCTGCTTTTTCCTCGCTGTCGCTTCCGCTATTGCCCACTCGAAGTTATCCCTTGCAACAAAATCCGGCAGCCTGATAACGGATATCCACTGAAAATCCTCCTTGTGTGCGTAATCAATGCCAAAAACACCAGTCTGCCACCAGAAGCCCTCCAATGGCGGAACCACATAGTCAAAATACCCGTCAATCCGATGATCGCCCTTTTTGCTCATCTTGATTGTAAATGCAATCCCATACAGAAGGCCGATGGCTTCTTTATACGTTCCTCCCTCCTCGTTCGGATCCCCGCTTCCGCGCACTGCCAGAAAGTTCATCTTCGGAACCGTCACGATACTCGGTACGGCTTTGGGAAGATAAAACTCCTTGTACTCCTTCTTATAATCAAATGCCATAACCGTCACACCTCCATTTCATTACGGATTCAGTCTCATAAGCTCGTTCCTTCCTAAGTTCGACTAGCATCCTTCACAAATGATCCGATCTCAATCAGATTTCCTTCAGGTCCTCCGTATAAATTTGTAATATCTTCTCCGCACTCCGGCGAATGATGTCACGTACTTCGACTGGCTCCAGCACTTCCGCCTTCGGCCCAAATGTCAGAAGCCATGTAACAAGGTTATCCATGTTCGTATAATCCGCCGTAAACAGCAATCTCCCATCATCTGTTTCTGTAAAGCAATGCGGGCCAAACTCTTCGACCAGCCGCCATTTCATATCTGCAGTAAAAAGCGCCTTCACTCTGATGCCACCGGGAAATATCTTTTCATTCGACAAATCCGGCAAAGGTACATCTCTGCAAATAAAATTCTGCTTAGACTCCTTGACTCCGTCCATGCGGTTCAGTTTAAACAGTCTGTAATCCTCTCTGGATTTACACCTCTCCGTTCCACTCTGGTCGGCACAAAGCAGGTCCCCACTGGAGACCTTGCACCCCCACACGTACCAGCTAGACCACTGAAAGACCAGATAATATGGTTCTATTGTCCTGCTGCTTTCTCCGGATGGCGCATAATACTTGAACTCCAGGAGCTTCCTGTTTTCTATCGCACTCTGGATTACCTCGATTTTTGGAGCAAGAGAAGCTTTATACCAGGAAGATAGATCAATCAGCATGAAATCTCTGCCGCTGATGAACTCAGATGAACCGGACTGGATCTTTTCCATCAATTGTCCGTAGTATCGGCTGCCGCTCACACTATCCAGGCTTCTTAAACCCGCAAGGATCATTTGCATATCCTTCGATGTCAGAATTGTCCTGTCAATCCGATATCCATCCATGATGCTGATACCGCCGCCAATACCTTGAGCAGTCCTTATAGGAATCCCCGCTTTACAGAGAGCTTCGATGTCCCTGTTTATCGTTCTCCTTGAAACCTCAAACCTTTCAGCCAGCTCCGGTGCCGTTGTCTTCTCTTCCTGCAGTAAGATTGACAATATCCCGATCAACCTGTCTATCTTCATAATCTCTCACGCTCCGTTTATATCATAGCAAACAAAACACGACAACTATATGTCGTGTTTATTATAGCATTTCATCTTTTTCCCAGGAAAGAATTTTCACGCTTTAGCGTGACAAGGTATTTCCTAGGACGTAAAAAAGCGCCCAACCATATTATACCTGGACGCTTCTCAATAAAATATTTTTCTTTGTGTCAAAATTAATCAAACTGTGTCAAAAGAAAAGCCCCGAAAATGCTGTATTTTTCCGGAGCCTGTAGGCATACGCACCGACCTGCTTGCAATCCTCAATCAGGCTATTTGCTCCTCTGCAAACGGCAAAGCATACAGCGTATCCGGATCGATGTCCAAACAGGTAGTATTATCCCGGTTCATGCTAATATCCCATGCGAGAGTATCATTGAGTACAGTGCAAGTATTCATAAAAATATCTATATTTTTTAATGGGCGAAATACATCTTTCTCAAGCATGGGCGACACATCATAGCATACAATTTTCCCTTCCATCTTTCGATAATTCCCAATTCTGCATTAATTCATCCTGATGCAGCACGCATACCTCCTCACGTTCTTAAATATATATCCTTGACAATACAAGTATATCACAATTACAATTTTTAAAAAAACCCGCAAACATAATGCGTTCGCGGGTTTCCATATAATATATGCAATTTTCTATCTCTTGCTGAACTGCGGTGCGCGACGTGCGGCTTTGAGACCGTATTTCTTACGCTCTTTCATTCTCGGGTCAC
>JAUNGJ010000098.1 GCA_030524585.1 Eubacteriales bacterium
AGTCTCGCTCTGTTCTCGGCTAATTAATGTGATCCACAATATGAAAGCCGCCACAATTCCAAGAACTATGCAATACATAGTTTCTTTTTCGATTTTCCTTATAGGCTTCACTAGTTTAAATACCAATCTACTACTTCCCTAAAATTCTCAATCACATATTCGACATCTTCATCGCTCAATTTGGTATGTAACGGAATACTAATTAAATTTTCAAAATAACTATATGCATTCGGAAAGTCTTTAATATCCCAGCCTAGATTTTTATATGCAGTCATCATTGGCAACGGTTTATAGTGCACATTACAGGCAATGCCACGTTCAGCCATCTTTGCAATTATCTCACTCCTCTGTTCATTGTTGATGCCAGGCACACGAATAATATAAAGATGTCCGGAAGAAGCAAAATCTTCTCCAAAATGTTTGAGATGCATTAATCCCAATTCATCAAATGCTGCATCATACTTTTCGATAATCTCTTTTCTTCTTTCGAGAATTCCGGGATATCGTTCCAGCTGTTTTAGACCAATTGCTCCCATGATATCCGTCATATTACACTTATACCAAGGACCTACAATATCGTATTCCCAAGCACCAAATTTTGTTTTTGCTAAAGCATCCTTACTTTGACCATGAAGGCTGTAAAGCTGAAATTGATGATAGATTTCTTCATCATCAATCCCTTCTAAACTTCTCCAAGTACTTGCTCCGCCTTCTGCAGTTGTAAAATTTTTTACTGCATGAAACGAAAAGTCTGTAAAATCAGCTATTTCTCCTGCCATTTTCCCGTGCCAAGAAGCTCCCAAAGCATGGGCACAATCAGCAAAAACTGCTACGCGACCAATTGCTTTCTGCATTCTTTGTCCCAGCTCAGTATTTCCGCCAGGAACAAACAAATCCTTTTTCTTTTCTACTGCCTCAAAAACACGATCATAATCACAAATGATTCCACCAAGATCAACTGTCACAATTGCCTTTGTCTTTTCAGTAATAGCAGCTTCCAATGCATCATAGTCCATTTCCACACAGTCTTTTTGACTGTCAACAAACTTCACTTTGGCTCCACAATGGAGCGCTGCCGACGCAGTTGCAGTATATGTATAAGCCGGAACAATAACCTCATCATTCTCACCGATACCAAGAATCCTAAAATTTAACTCTTCAGCTGCCGTGGCCGATCCAAGGCATACAACTCTATTCGTATGGCAAAACTTAGCCAGATTTTTTTCCAGCTGTTTTACTCTTGGTCCTGTGGTAATCCATCCTGAACGAAGCGCTTCACAAACCTCCGTAATCTCCAGTTCACTTATGTCCGGCGGACTAAATGAAATTATTCTCTTTTCCATGACTATTGTCTCCCTCTTTATTTCTCTGCCACATTTCGCAGCTATATATTACATTCTCGTCACAGCGGCCTCATCCATAGCACGATTTTTCTTCTTCCCATTCTTTGTACTTGCAGGATGCTGCCCCATCGGATGAAACGTAGGCACAATCCTCTCTACAATCTCCACAATCTCGTCGCTGTTTTCATAGCTGGCCTTTGCCAGTTCCTCCAGCTGTCTCAGAAACTCCTCTGTGTCAAACGGAATCGGCTTTCCGATATGGATCAGCTCATTGTCCGTCTTTTTCATTCCTTCTTCCGCCATCAGTTTTTCTTCATACAGCTTCTCTCCCGGCCTTAATCCGGAATACTGGATCATGATATCTACATCCGGTGTGTATCCGCTGAGCTTAATCAGGTTTCTCGCCAGCGTATCGATTTTCACCGGTTCTCCCATATCCAGCACAAAGATTTCTCCGCCCCAGGCATAAGTACCGGCCTGAAGTACCAGACTTACCGCTTCCGGAATGGTCATGAAGTACCGCACGATGTCCGGATGGGTCACCGTTACCGGGCCGCCCTCCTCGATCTGCTTTTTAAACAGCGGAATAACCGAACCATTGGAACCAAGAACATTTCCAAACCGTACCGCTACGAACTGCGTACCTGTTCTCTCCTTATTCTTCACACTTTCAATTCGGATACGGCGGTTATCTTCTAAGCCCATATGATCCATGGGGTCTCCTGCTACCTGCCCATCTATCAGCTTATCCTTATGGGCATGGAGAAACGGCAGCAAGTCCATTCGTCCCGCCTTGCTGATGGCATCCATACTCTGGATCACCATCTCGCACAGACGCTTGCTGGCCCCCATGATATTGGTAGGGTTCACCGCCTTATCCGTACTGATCAGGACAAAACGATCCGTTCCATTCTTCATGGCTGCATAAGCCGTCTTATAGGTACCAATCACATTGTTCTTAATCGCCTCATTGGGGCTGGTTTCCATAAGGGGCACATGCTTGTGCGCAGCCGCATGATACACGATATCCGGCTTGTATTTTTCGAACACCATATTGATTCTTCTGCTGTCACGGACAGAGCCGATCAGCACGACCAAATTTAAGTTCGGATATTGTCGTCTCAGTTCCTGCTCAATGTCATAGGCGTTATTCTCATAAATATCAAAGATGATCAGCTGTTTTGGCCCATGTCCGGCGATCTGCCGGCACAGCTCGCTTCCGATAGAGCCTCCGCCGCCGGTAACCAGAATGGTCTTTCCACGAAGGTACTGGAAGATTTCTTCCATTTTTACCTTAATCGGCTCTCTTCCCAGCAGATCCTCCACAGCTACCGCTTTCATCTTGCTCAGGGATACCTCTCCGTTTGCCAGCTGATATACTCCCGGCAGGCTCTTCAATTCGCAGCGGGTCTCCTTGCAGATATTCAGGATGTCCCGTTTC
>JAUNGJ010000099.1 GCA_030524585.1 Eubacteriales bacterium
TTCTTACGCTCTTTCATACGTGGATCACGTGTCAGGTATCCTGCTTTCTTAAGAGCCGGTCTGTAATCTGCATCTGCCTGCAGAAGTGCTCTTGCGATACCATGACGGATTGCACCTGCCTGTCCTGTGTAACCGCCGCCTTTTACATTAACGATTACGTCGAACTTGCCATCTGTCTCTGTCAGTACTAATGGCTGACGTACAATTACTTTCAAAGTTTCAAGTCCGAGATACTCATCGATATCTCTCTTATTTATTGTAATCTTACCTGTTCCAGGTACCAAATATACTCTTGCGATTGATTTCTTTCTTCTTCCTGTTCCATAGAATCTTGCTGTAGCCATTTTCATATCCTCCTTTCGACCTTCCTAATTAAAGTTTCAGTTCTTCTGGCTTCTGAGCCTGCTGTTCATGCTCTGGTCCAGCGTACACATGAAGTTTCTTAATCATAGATCTTCCTAAAGGTCCCTTTGGAAGCATTCCCTTAACAGCCAGTTCGATAACCTTCTCAGGCTTCTTATCCATCATCTCTGCCAGAGTAGTCTCCTTCATTCCTCCAACATAATCTGAATGGCTGTAATATACCTTCTGGCTCATCTTCTTACCGGTTACTTTAATCTTAGCAGCATTAACAACTACTACATAATCACCTGTATCAATATGCGGTGTAAATTCCGGCTTATTCTTTCCTCTTAAAATCTTAGCTACTTCTGATGACAGACGTCCTAATGTACATCCGGCAGCATCAACTACATACCATTTTCTTTCAATCTTATCTGGATTAGCCATATAAGTTTTCATTGGTTTCCCTCCTATGAATCATTACATTACTTCTTCAATTAACTCTATCGAAATCAGATGCCTCCGGGGCTTTGGAGCATTCTGTTTCTCCTTTCGTCATACTGTTTCATTATATTATGCAGAATCTGTCATGTCAACCGTTTTTTAAGGATTTTTAGCAGCTTTTCATTGATTCCTGATTGAATTTCAAAGGACCTATCTGCTACGGACTATAGATATCCCCTGCCAGCTTCCTAAGCCTCTCTTCGTCTTCAATGCGATAGAAATGCCGCTCCTTTTTCAGAAGTCCTTCTTCACAGAACTGATGTAAAACCCGCAGCAGCTGCCGATGACTGCAGCCAAGATACTCTGCCAGATGAGTATGATTTTCCTGAAAAATCCCCTTCTGGCATGAGCAGCAGATATAACTGGCAAGCCTTTCATCTACAGGATAGTTTAGGCTGATGGACATATTCCGATTGCTCCGAATCATTTTCTGGGACAGATGCTCACATAAGAATCTCAAAAAAGGAGGGCTTTCCATTATTACTCCCTGTGTCGCCGCCAGAGGCAGTCTCATGCACCAGACCGGACCGATCGCCTTAACATTGGTTCGGGTAACAGATTTTTGTTCCGGGGTCTGCTGCCCAATCATCCGAAAGCTTTGAATTAGTTCAATTTCCCCAAGCACTGCAAAATCATGATAGAAGCAAATCAGCGCTTCTTTCCCATTGTTCAAAAAGCGTGTCACCTTACAGCGTCCATCTACCAGAAAATACAGGTAGTCACAGGGCTCCCCTTCACGACATAGATATTCTCCGTCACGAAAGCTGCAAAGCTGCAGTTTCCGGAGTATCTCTCTCTGAAGAAAGCTTTCAAACCTGTATATCCGAAGGTACTCCTGGTATTTTATGGTATTACAGCTGATTATCATTTGCCATCCCCTTCCCAGCTACATCTCTCTGTATATCTCATCTGTTTCAAAAATATTTGGTTCCACTATGACATATGTCATAACAATATGCAAGATTTTTATGCTATGATTTCCCAAAAGAAGATAGAAAAATACAGAAAGGTGTGCAATTATCGTGTTGACTTTCATATTGGTGTTTATTGCCGGAGTTCTTCAATCTGCCATGCAGAGCTTTAACGGCATATTACAGGGTCATGTTGGATTATTCGGAACCAGCCTGATGACACATTTGGTGGGCGGACTAATGCTGATCCTATATATTATCCTGATTCAGCGGGAACGCATAAAGCTTGGACCTATGCCCTGGTATTTGTACAGCGCCGGTTTCTTCGGCCTTGCTTTGGTAGCTTCCACAAGCCTATGCGTTTCCCAAATTGGCGCTGCATTAACGACCTGTCTCAGTATCAGCGGACAGCTCGTTTTCTCCATTTTCATAGATCATTTTGGCTGGATGGGCGTAAAGCAGGTTCGCTTTCAGGCAAAACGAATCTTTTGCCTTCTGGTAATTTTAGGCGGACTTTTACTTGTAAACTGGGGCGGTCAAATCTCAGCAGAAGGCGCCGGAAATCATATCTCAGTTTATATACTACTGGCCTTTTTTATGGGCGGCATCAATGTCTACTCAAAAACCGTTAATTTTCAGGCCACAAAACATCTGGGTACATCCAACGGAACCCTGGTCAACTATGTAGTTGCGTCGCTCCTATCTTTAATACTGCTGATTGGAGTGGAGCCCGGTTATGCAAGCGCCAAAGCATTTACAGCTGCACCGACATGGCTGTATCTGGGCGGCATATTCGGAGTGATCGCACTGGTCATTAATGTAATATCTCTAAGAAAAATTAATCTGTTCCAATCCACGACCCTACTGTTAGCAGGACAGCTTGCAGGCTCTGCATTATTGGATGCAATTCTATTTCACAACATGTCCGCACTGAAGCTTATTGGTGTTATTATCGTAACAATAGGTATAGTGTGGGACAAAAAAATATCAGCCTCCAGCCATTAGTTACTGATTT
>JAUNGJ010000100.1 GCA_030524585.1 Eubacteriales bacterium
AGCCGAAATAATACGTTTCAGATCCTGATAGTGATCATCCGGCGACATATGATTTAGGTGACCGTTTACCGTATAGGTCAGACTATAATTGCATACATCTACCATCAGAAATAAGTCAGTACCGCGGATGGATTCGCGGATGTGTCCTTTGGATTCGCCGCTTCCAAAGCGGGGACACTCACATTTGATTAGATAATTGTCTGATTTGTAGGAGGAAAAGAGAGGAGAATTCATGTCATCTCTTAATGCATCCCTGCGGAAATTAACAATGTGATCATTTACCTTTTTTCCTAATTCGCTGCAGCTTTCCAGCGCGGCAATTTTGAGTGGGGCAACAGGAAGAGCTTCCTGCTCCAGGTATTTAATATCTGTCATAAGTATCTCCTATAAATATAAGTTGATTAGTTTTATTCTTATCGAATCCTGATGGTTCGATAGGTCTACCTTATTTATATCACTTTTCTTATAAAAAGGTCAACTAATTCAGAAGAAATATGGTATACTAGATTGGAAAATAAGAAAGGGAGGAAATTTATGGGAAAACCAGTAGTGGCCATCGTTGGAAGACCGAATGTGGGGAAATCCACTCTTTTCAATGTGTTGGCAGGAGAGATGATTTCAATTGTGAAAGATACTCCGGGTGTTACGAGAGACCGTATTTATGCGGATGTGAACTGGCTGGACCGGGATTTCACATTGATTGATACAGGTGGTATAGAACCTGAAAGTAAGGATATTATATTATCACAGATGAGAGAGCAGGCACAGATTGCGATAGATACGGCAGATGTGATTATTTTTATCACAGATGTAAGACAGGGACTTGTTGATGCAGATGCCAAGGTAGCAGACATGCTTCGAAGGTCTGGCAAGCCGGTAATCCTTACGGTGAACAAGGTGGATAATTTTGATAAATTTATGCCGGATGTGTATGAATTTTATAATTTGGGAATCGGTGATCCAGTGCCGATATCTGCATCTTCCAGATTAGGACTTGGAGATATGCTGGATCAGGTAACGGCACATTTCCCGGAACAGACGGAAGGAGAGGAAGAGGATGAACGGCCGAGAATTGCTATTGTGGGGAAACCGAATGTAGGAAAATCTTCCATTATCAACAAACTGCTCGGCGAGCAGCGGGTGATCGTTTCAGATGTTGCGGGAACTACCAGGGACGCCATTGATACGGAGATCGTACACAATGGAAAAGAATATGTGTTCATCGATACGGCCGGACTTCGGAGAAAGAATAAGATCAAGGAAGAGCTGGAGCGATACAGTATTATTCGTACCGTAACGGCAGTGGAACGGGCAGATGTGGTTTTGGTGGTGATTGACGCCACAGAGGGCGTGACAGAACAGGATGCCAAGATTGCCGGAATCGCCCATGAACGGGGGAAAGGCATCATTATTGTGGTGAATAAATGGGATGCGATTGAGAAGAATGATAAGACCATGCGGGAATATGAGAGCAGGGTCAGACAGATTCTGTCTTTCATGCCATATGCAGAGATCATGTATGTGTCTGCAGAAACTGGACAGAGGCTTCCGAAGCTGTTTGAGAAGATCGACATGGTAATCGAGAATCAGACGCTTCGCGTGGCGACCGGTGTGCTGAACGAGATTATGACAGAAGCAGTGGCGATGCAGCAGCCTCCGTCAGACAAAGGAAAGCGGCTGAAACTGTACTATATCACACAGGTATCGGTAAAACCGCCCACATTTGTTATTTTTGTAAACGATAAGGAACTGATGCATTTTTCTTATACCAGATACCTGGAGAACCGAATCCGGGAGGCTTTCGGCTTTCGGGGGACATCTCTTAAGTTCTTTATCCGCGAAAGAAAGGAAAAGGAGCGTTAGTTATGGAACGTTTGATATGTTTGATTATTGGATATGTTTTCGGATTGATACAGACGGGATACCTGTATGGCAAGAGCCAGAATGTGGATATTAGAAAACATGGAAGCGGTAATGCGGGGACTACCAATGCTCTCAGAACGATGGGATGGAAAGCAGGGATCATCACCTTTTTGGGAGACAGCTTTAAGTGTATTATCGCAATACTGCTTGTCCACCTGATTTTTGGTGATGCACATCAGGACATTCTGCCGGTACTTTCCATGTATACCGGTATGGGAGCAGTTCTGGGACACAATTATCCATTTTATATGAATTTTAAGGGTGGTAAGGGAATTGCGGTTACAGCCGGTCTGATTGCAAGCACGACCAATCTCTGGGTAGTAATTATCTGTATTGCGGTATTCGGGGGGATCGTAGCCGGTACCAGATATGTGTCGGTAGGTTCTCTGACAGTGGTGATTGTATATTTCATTTCCGTGGTAGTTCTGGGACAGATGGGCATTTACGGAGTGGAAGGGATACACCTGTATGAAATATATGTGATAGGATTTTTGCTGGTGCTGTCTGCCTTTTATAAACACAAGGCGAATATCAGGAGATTAAAGGAAGGAACAGAGAATAAACTGAGTGTGGGAGGCAGATAACAGGCTGTGTCAGATTGGAGGTTGTTAAGATGGCGAATATTGGAATCATAGGTGCCGGAAGCTGGGGAACTGCACTGGCGCTTTTGCTGAATAAGAATGGACATGCCGTGACGGTCTGGTCCTATAAGGAAGAAGAGGCAGAGATGCTTGCAAAGACCAGAGAACATAAGAGTAAGCTTCCGGGAGTGCCGCTTCCGGAGGACATGATCTTTACGGCAGATATGGAAGCGGCAGT
>JAUNGJ010000101.1 GCA_030524585.1 Eubacteriales bacterium
GGTCCTCCCAAAAGAGTCTTTGAGCAATAGTGTGGATTCTTTTGGAAATTACTGCATCTATGGACATTGCCAGTCGGAACATGAGCTGTTTGAGGTAATAGTGAAGGGGACAGCGCAGACTGGCATTGCTGATTCCGAGTATGCCGGAATGGATTATCTGATGGGGCGCTACCGTTATCAGACGGCTTACACGCGTCCGGGAAAGACACTGGTGGATTTTTACCGCCAGTTTGTTTTTGAAGAAGGAACCTCTAATTTGGAGAAAAGTATGCGCATGATGGAAAAGCTCTATGAGACATTTCATTATGAGCAGGGCGTTACCAGTATCGTGACAACTGCAGAGGAGGCTATGGCGCTTGGGCGGGGTGTTTGTCAGGATTATTCGCATATTCTGATCTCGCTTTGCCGGATGGCGGGGATTCCTGCACGGTATGTGGTGGGAATGCTGATCGGCGAGGGTGCAAGCCATGCATGGGTTGAAGTCTTTCATGATGGCCGCTGGTATGCACTGGATCCTACCAATATGCTGGTAGTCAATGAAGATCATATCAAAATCTCCAGCGGAAGGGATTATGATGATTGTGTCATGAACCAGGGAATCATGGTTGGAACAGCCCAGCAGACACAGGAAGTGGAGGTTCTTGTGGAAGAAATTATTTAAGAGAGGATGCCACTGTTTTTCAGGTAATATTTTGTGAGGGAGAAAAACAGTGGCGAAAGGATGAGTCAAATGGTGGAAACCATAGCGTCTGCCGGCCTGCCGGTGGATGAGAAACTGGAAATAAAGAAATCCCGGTTTTCCCCGGAAGGGAAGAACTGCGGAAAGAGAATCAGCATTGTTACCGGTATTCACGGTGATGAGCTGGAAGGACAATATGTATGTTATGAGGTGGCAAGAAGGATTAAGGAGCATCCGGAATACCTTACCGGAACCGTAGATATTTATCCGGCGATGAACCCTCTGGGAATCGATTCTATTACGAGGGGGATTCCGGCATTTGATCTGGATATGAACCGGATTTTTCCGGGAAGCAGAGACGGCGCTATGACGGAGTATCTGGCAGCAGAGATTATTCGGGAACTGATGGGATCGGATCTGTGTGTAGATATTCATGCGAGCAACATTTATCTTACGGAGCTTCCTCAGATTCGTATTAATGAGCTGAATGAAAAAGAACTGGTACCTTTGGCGAAGGAGGCCAATGTGGATTTTGTGTGGGTTCATGGAGCCAGCACAGTTCTGGAGTCCACCCTTGCCTATAGTCTGAACAGCAGGGGGGTTCCGACCCTTGTTGTGGAAATGGGCGTGGGAATGAGGATTACCAGAAGCATTGGTGATCAGCTTGTGGAAGGAATCTTTAACCTGATGAAGAAGCTGGATATCTGGAGCGGGGAAACGATGCCTGTAAGAGAGCCGATCGTCTCTTCCGATTCGGATGAGGTTCTGTTCTTGAATGCGGCAAGATCCGGTATCTTTGTAAAAGAGGCAGAGCATAATACTTATCTCAAAAAGGGAGATTCTGTAGGAAAGGTAATTGATCCGCTGACAGGTACGATTCTGGAGGATGTGGTTTCTCCGGAGGACGGGCTTCTGTTTACAATCCGGGAATACCCGGTGGTGGATGAAGGTTCTTTGATGGCCAGGATTCTGAAGATTCAGGAAAGGCAGGGAGAATAAGATGGAGAGAAAGGTGCTGTTTGAAATCGAATCCCTGTACCGGGATAATTTCCGGGTAACTGGATTTAAGTTTGGCAAAGGGAAAAAATCTCTCTGTATTTTGGGAAATACCAGAGGAAATGAATACCAGCAGATTTATATCTGCTCGCAGCTTGTAAAGAAATTAAAAGAGCTGGAAGAAAAAGGCCGGATCAGCCCAGGACATGAGATCATGGTAGTTCCGTCTGCAAATCCGTATTCCATGAATATTGAAAAGCGTTTCTGGCCAACCGATAATACGGACATTAACCGTATGTTTCCAGGATATAACCTGGGTGAGACGACACAGAGGATTGCAGCTGGTGTCTTTGATGCAATTCAGGATTATGAGTATGGACTTCAGTTTACGTCCTTTTATATGCCGGGAGACTTTACACCCCATGTACGTATTATGAAGACTGGAATCGAGTACATAGAGACTGCAAAGAAATTCGGGCTTCCATATATTGTGACCAGATCGCCTCGGCCATATGATACGACAACTTTGAATTATAACTGGCAGATTTGGGATACAAAGGCATTTAGCCTCTATTCTACCTCTACAGAGCAGATCGATGAAGAAAGCGCAGAACGTATGGTGGAAGCTGTGCTGAACTTTATGATTGAAGAGGGAATTGTGATTGGACGAGGATATCAGGGATATCATTCTCAGGTGGTGGATGACAGTTCTTTAGTTGCTGTCAGGCCGTATTCGGCAGGAATGTTTCGAAGCGGGATCAAGGTAAGCCAGAGAGTTTTGAAGGGACAGGAACTGGCTTATATTACAGATCCCTATGATGGTTCCGTGAGAGAGAAGATTGTGGCTCCTGTTACCGGAACAGTATTTTTTGTGCATAATCGTCCTATGACTTATGCCAATACGGCGGTACTGAAAATTGTGCCGGCAGAATAGAATAAGAAAGCGGGGCTCTGCATCGTCAGGGCCTCTTTTTTGCTGTGTGTCCAGCGAAGCTGGACCACACTTGCCGGTGTAAGTCCGGCCAC
>JAUNGJ010000102.1 GCA_030524585.1 Eubacteriales bacterium
GGAACATCCATGACCTCTGCTTTTCCTGCATCAAAGGTCATATCAGCAAAATAGCCACTGCTGCTTATATGTCATAAAGAAACCAGATAGCTCCCCAATGCTTATGGCCGCCGGTGCATCACAATGCCTCTGAAGGGATTCTTCATAGAACTCCTGTGCATCTGCTTTGGCATCGTTCCCGGATCTGTCAAACATTAACTGCATTCTCCAGCTCTGATCCCGGTCTGTAAACTCTACCCCGGTGTCTATTTCCACATCCGTATTGGGATTGAGATAGAATCCTTCAGGAAACGGGATCGAAATATTTCCCAGCCAGAACCTGCCATTCTTCAGTAATACCATGTAAACACCTCGTATCTTCACAATTCGCCGGCATACTTAACTACTCGATAGCAGTCTGTAAGAAAAGCCAGAAAATCGACCGACATATTCTCCACCGATTTCTGGCCATTTATCCGCTGCAACACTTCCAGCACTACTTCGCGGATGTCCACAGCTTCCTTTTCCATTTCCTCTGTAAGCAGTTCCTCCTCCAGCCGGTCACGTACTTCTCCAGCAGCGATATCTATCAACGCTGCGAGCTTCGCCCCTTCGATTTCCGTTCGCAGAAGCGAAGGAGCGCCCCTGTGACCGTTTTTTCCCTCCGTTGGCAATACTAAGGCTTCACAACCTGCCCCAGAGCCTTCAATGCCGTTTCTGCTGGCATTCCCTGCAGGTAACTTCTCAATACCTGTGCTGTTATCATTTCCCGCACATCCAGTTTGTATTTCTCCATATCCAGTGTCCTCAAATCCATTTTATATACCGCCTTTCCGTTGCAGCTTTCCAGATAATACTTTACCCGGAAATGTGTCTTTCTTTAGCAGATACCATATAACAGCATCCAACACATAGCCAGAGAACTTTTTGTAACAATACTTTGAACACACTGTTTCCAGCTCCTCTGCATCATTTCGGCACCTTATCCTCCCAGCTATACACTAATTCAATCTGCACAAGCCGTTCTCCATCACATTCCTTCGTGGAAAACCACGTATCTCCTGCCGATGCGATCAGCTGACACAGGATTTCCCGCGATAACGGATTACTCATCTCCATAAGAAGGATATTATCTGCTTCCAGTGTGATCTTCCCACTAAAACAGTTTATCGTCTCCACTGTGATATTTGCTTCCACCTCTCTTGCCAACCAAACCGCCATTTTGGATAAAGACTGGAACGCAGCATATTGTTTCGCATTGACAAGATGATAGTTTCTTGCACGCTCCTTTTCTGCAATGTCTTCGATCCGGCTTATCTCTTCGGACCGCTTTCCTTGCTCTTCCAGCCGCTCACTCTCCGTCATTCTTGCATTTTCCTGTGCAACCTCTGCCATGATTTCTTTCCACATAGCCCTTTTCTCATCATAAAAGTGTTTTTCCAACTTCATCGATTTATCCCTCATCCATCCGCTTTTCCGCTCCACCCATCTATAGGAGGCGATATAAGAATTTGTATATCCTCGGCCACTCCGCCTCTCCACTCTTTGAAACGGTTTTTTATAGTTTAACATAATGGTAACTTCCGTACAAGTGAATGGTACATAACTTTTCATCTGAACGGTAAAATACTATTAAAGGTGGTATGGTTATATGGAAACACTGGAAAAACTCAATCAGCTCCTTCAGGAGCGCGGCTGGACGGAGTACCGTCTGGCAAAGGAATGCGGATTATCAGAATCCACAATCGCAAACATTTATCGTAGGAACAGCGTCCCTTCCATCACAACGCTGGAGGCGATCTGTAAGGGCTTCGGTATTACCCTGTCACAGTTCTTTGCTGAGAATGAAATGGTGGAATTAACGCCTCAGATGAAGGAGCTGTTCGATAACTGGGCTACGCTCACTCCTGCACAGAAGGAAGCAGCCCTGACCCTGATCAAGGCGATGAACAACAAGTAAATATCCCATAAACACAAAAAGCGCCCTGCCAGGCAGCGTGGCATCTAAGGTATTTCCCTACCTTGCCATACTGCCCCGCAGGGCGCTGTTTTATGAGCATTTATTCGTTTTCTTCTGCGGCTTGATCCACTACAGCTTCCTCTTCCTTTGCCCCTCTCCGCAGATATCTGCGGTATTGGATGCTGTTTCCGCACACCTTATACAGTCAATAAACACACAATCGCCTGTGTGCAACTCGTAATTTTTTCCATCATAAAGCAGCTCCCCTGATCCGGACAGAACCGTAAAGAACAGGCAGGAGTTCAAGCCGGAACGCTCACTTTTATGTGGGTACAAAGCCTGCAATGTTCCTGTCTCCTGCAGATGGATAAGGGAAGAACGGGCAAAGGAGGATGGGGTATAGATTATACGGGTGGAGGAGACGGAAGGAGATGATGTAAATAAATTCTGTTCTGACAAAAGGAACTCCTCCTCTCTTAACCATATTCTCATAATACTTTTGTCCGTATACACCTACTGGCAGTCGATGAATACCATATTGCTATAAGTCCAACTGATATTACTTCTCTTTATGAACAGGCTCCCTATCCTCTACCACAAAACAAAGGTAAGATTGAAGTTTCTCACGCTTGCTGGTGTGAGGCTTAATCGCCGTCAGAGAACCGACCTCCTGGAGATGAAATAGCGAGGATCTGGCAAACGGTGAAGGGGTGTAAAGGATTCGGGAGGATTG